>NZIT01000021.1 GCA_002691725.1 SAR116 cluster bacterium
CTGATCGGCGAATCCCGTTTATCCCAGAGAGATAAACGCTCTAATATCCCTCGGAGATAGGATGGATTAGGCGCTTTTCCAAAAAGGCCTCGTGATAACGAGACCGTACCCATCACTGTCTCAAATGGCTCAAGCATCAGTTCCTGAGGCACTAATCCAATGAGTGATCTTGCGTTCCGATAGTCAGCTTGGACATCAAACCCACTCACAAACACGTTCCCCTGACTGATCGTCGTTAGCCCACAGATCACAGATATCAACGACGTCTTACCGGCGCCGTTGGGGCCCAGTAACGCGATAATCTCTCCCTTCGCAATCTTGAATGACAGATTCTTCAAAGCGAGCTTCTCGCCGTTGTATCGCTTAGTAAGATCTCGAACTTCAACGATCGCAGTCACTTAAGTTTCCTTCAATTAATTCGAAACAGTTTTCGGACAGGCAATTTGGGATGCGTGATATTGAATCCAAACCGTCTGAAAATTTAGGCAGCCAACTTCCAGATCAACTAACATTTCTGCATGAACAACGCATCAATGGTTTTCGGTGTCATCGTGATCCCAATTCAACAGTCTTTCACGCAAAACCCAATAAATCACCAATGGCACAAATAGCGCGAAGATGGTGATGCTTGTGTAATGCTCAGAGACAAGAGGGCTAACAATTACAAAGACAAATGTCGTCCAGACTCCGACCACTAACGCGTACTCAAGCGACTTACTTACGCACATTGATAGTCCTACCCCCAAATTTTTGTCAGAAGATCAACAAGCCTCATGATGACTTGACTCCCCCATCCTTAGCTGTGGATTGGGCCGATTAGCGTCTGATGCAATGATGCAGCTCCAATCAGGTGCTGACCGCGATCGGGCAACAAACTAGCGATATAGATGTCCAACGATCATCGCATAGAAAGAGTTTTGCACAGAACACGAAATTCGAAATGGTGGAGCTAGGCGGGGGTTCCGCTAGTCACCGCCGAAACCCCTTAAGTCTCTGAAAATCAGCTTTACAGCCATTCCAAACTCCATACAAACTCCATACAATACCCTTATGACGAGACGTAATCGAAATGACAATCTCACCATCAACCGAAATAAGTCGAAGAATTGGCTATTAAATTTTAGGGTGCCGGACAGCCACCGCCATCTACACCCTTTTAGAGGGCGACAAGTATACCAATGCTCAACTGGTACATCCGATTACAAACTCGCTTGTAAGTTTCGAGACGACTTCTTTACCCAGCATGATCTATTTCGACCAGAGTTGACCCCACCTCCCAGCGAACTGTATTGGAGGACTTTTAGTGGGTCGGAGCCAGTGAGTACTGAGGAATATGAGCGACTCATTGAGGTGTCTGAAGATACCATTGGTGTCGGAAGCAAATTACCCGAGACTTATGCAAGCCGCCTTGACGGCCACAAGAATCATTTGATCTTAGCGCAAAACCCCTCAGCGGAGTTTGATCATCGCTATCCTCTCAATATCACGGCATTACACTCCTCTTATCTCGACTATCGAGGAAATGACCTTTCAGCAAAAACGGTTAGCCGAAGTATGCGAGCGATCAAAGCATTCACTACGTTTGTAGGTGATGACGATTTTGACTTCACTAAGGTAAACAAGAAACTTGTCTTCAGATTTATCCAGCAACTTGAAACAAACAAGCTCAGTAGTGTGACGATTAAGGGATATGTCTCCGCGCTCGGATTAGTTTTCGATTATTCGCAACGAATGGGCTACGTGGTCGATGACAAGAGTAATCCTTTCAAGGGTCAGCAGATTCGGTCGATTCAGACCTCCACTCCTCGTAACACCATGCCACTGAACTACGCGGTCGCATTATTTAACGAAGCGACTAATAAACAACTGGTCCTTCTCATCGCTATCGGCCACTACACCGGAGTGCGTCTCTCGGAAGCCTATTCAGGAGTAATCGAGATTAATGGCGGTCAGGTTTCCCTCCGTGTCGCAGATGACGGCGGCAAAACTAAAGCGGCGACTCGTCAAATACCCCTCCATGATCATCTGTGGGAGATTCTTCAAAGCTCAGGGATGCTTGATCTTGAGGCAGGCGAGATACGGTGGACTGCTCCTAATTCAGACTCCCTCGGTAAACGCTTCGGTCATTTTAAGCGACGGTACTTTGAGAGCATTGACGTTGATGATAAGCCGTACGTGTTTCACTCCTTCCGACACGCATTCTCGACGTACCTTGTAAACAGTTTCAGTGAATTGAAAGCATCTGAGTTGACTGGGCACGATAGAGGGTCTTCGAGTGCGACAGAGTTGGGTAGGACGTATTACAAGGGACTGGACTGGGAAGAAAAGAAGGTGATGATTCAATCGTTGCCTTTACTAAACAGTCGTACCTGAATGGGGTCGACACAGAGTTTGGGGACTCTGCGTCGCCCACTCCCAACGGTAAGCAATAAATACGCACTATGTGCACCTTGTGGGCTTACCTTTGGGGCACCCCTAAGGGGCATCAGGATGCCTGTGTTTCACGCCAATGTTTCACACTCCGGCTTACCGTTGGTATAGCGAAGGGTATGCCAATGTTGGGTAACACACATAAAAAAACCGACGGTAGAGTCGGTAGGTTTATTATGGGTTTACCCCGGCGGGCCTTAAGCCCAGTATGATGACGGATAGGGGTTTCGTCCAATTGTCCTTTGTTTGATTTTGATAGCCTCAGGCTATAATACGCACCCCCGAGGACTCCCAAATGGTGACAGCATACTAAGTACGTTTAGAGGCCAAAGGCTTATGGGTATTCAACAAAGACAGATGATAACCCAAAACCCTACAATCACTAAGCATTTAAGAAATTAAATAATTGTTTTATATACAATTATTTACCTAGCAAAAACTCACGCGGGGTAATCGCGCCTATCCTACCTGCTTACAGTAATCTAGAAAAGTAAGCGATCGCTGAAAGTGATCCTCGATAGATTCAGAAAAATTTATCGAGAGCCCATCCTTGCATTGGATGACACCATCAACTTCAAAGGATTCAGAATATCGCTTCCAGTAATAGTAGATATCTGGAGTATCGTTGTTCCAACCCTTGTCCTTGAGAACTTTGTCTTTATCCCTACCCAAACTGCACGTGGGGATAGTGAAAACCTGATCAATTGAGAAAATATTGTCTAAGAGAAGATCGCGGGCAATGCTCATGGGAAGTACGTGCTCAAATACCGTTGGTTTCCCATTTTGCAGAGCATCAATGTCAACATAATGCTGAACTGGGAACTGTTTGTTTTGTTGAATGCAGTATTGATGAAAACGACGAACGTTGTTGTCGATACTATCCCTCAAAAGACGTCTATGTTGCTGTTTAGCTTCGGGTATCACTTGATACGCTGATACTAGACGCTCAACCTCGTTGTATAGGCACAGATAGGTTTGTCTATAGAGGCTTTGTGATCGCTTAGTAATCTTTTCGTCTTTCGGAGCCCGACTCCATTCTACAAGCTCTTGATGTAGGACGCTCATTTGGGGCATATCCGAACAGTTAGGTAACCTTCTGTAAAGCTCTATAAACACTTCTTCGGCGAAATCATGGGCAACGTAAGCTGTCGTTGTTTTGTGTCGGGAGTACCTGCGACAAAAAAGCTCTTCAGCCGCCGCTACGTCAATACACAACTCAAATTCGCTTCGTATTGCATTCTTGAATTTTTCAGGATCTGACAACTCGTAAGCTGAAATAGTCACATCAATTAACCTCTCACTGCTAATTCAACGACTGCTATTTCGGCAACTTCCCGATTTTGCTACCACGGTATCAACAAGTCCTCGAGTCCTTGAAGACCTCGAGTCTCATCAGTGCTATTCAGCTTGGGAAACTCACCGAGCATCTCGCGGTACTTTGCTAAAGCCATCCCCTCGATTTTCGCTACATGCTGTTCATATTCCACAGCTGTGCGGTCAACTTTGATAAATGCGAGCTCGATATGCTGATCAAAAAACTCTGGGGTATTAGGATTCAAATGAAAGTTTGTTTTCAACTCAGCGTTTAGTGCAGCGAAATTCTTAGTCGAAGACACATGATGGATGCTCGTAGTCCCAGCTATCTTGATGAAATGCTCTCTAAGCCGGTCAGAAATGCCTTTTGTAAGCTCTGCACTTTTTCCGATGTAATCCCACACTGTATCTTCAACACGCACCCGCAAGAAGTAGCAACCAATATCACCCCGCTCTAGAGGACACGGAAACGTTTCGAGCGAGGTCTTGAGGGGTATGTTGCTGAAGGACAAGCTCCCTCCTGATGTGGACCTCAGACGGAAACCACCATCGGAATGAGGTACTCCCTCGTTGCCATCAAATAAAACTTTTCCTCGGCGCGACTCACCTAACTCATCGAAGTGTCCATGATATTCGTAGACTTCCCAAAACTTGTAGAACCTCGACCACTTACCAATGCTCATTACTTAACTCCGTTTTTACACTTTCGAATTTATGAAATCAGGTGCTCTTGGGTTGACTCACTCGCTTCGGCAGGCTGTTGGTCGTAAACAAATCTCGCGTTAGCCGAACAATGCCCGCCATTTTTCTCGACTTTCTCGAGTTCCGACGCTTCTCAAGTAGCGAATCTCTTTTAGTCATCCCTATCCACTTTCTGATAATTCGCAATCTCCCACTTAAGATTTTCCATCCATATGGATACTTCATCAGTCCTTTCCATCAACTTACCTTCGCTACACATCTCTGCAGGGATGTGCTTACACTGCAATAAGGTGAGATCCCGCAAGTACTCCCTAAGTAGTTCATCCGGCAGAAGATCGGCTTCCAACAATTCCTGCATAAACTCATCTGCGGCATCAAGCTCTACCCGCAGGCCTTCAAGCAATTGATCACGACTCAACTCAACGATCTCCCACGTTATTATTGAAATAAACAGAATGGTGGGGATTACTCAATCCCTCAAAGAATTCGGTGGCCGCTCGAGGCAGTTCTTTCAAGGTGGTCATTCGTTTTCCTTCCAAAGGACCAGTCCCTTGATTAAACTTCCCGACCACCTTGTCATCCGTGTTTACGACTCGAACATAATAAGTACTAGAAGGTATTTCAAGGACTAATAAAATGGCCGCACGACACAGAAGTACATTTGACCCAAACAACCCCGCTCCTTATGAATTGAGTCGATCCCGGATCGAAAACTTCGTACGTTGTCCTGCTTGTTTTCATCTCCAGCAAGTAAAAGCCGTCCCGTTTCCGGGAATCCCGGGATTCAACATCAACGAAGCTACGGACATTTTGTTGAAGCGTGACTTCGATAAATACAGAGGCTCTCAGACCTCACATCCGTTCCTTCAGGAGATCGGCATGGGGCACTTAGTACCCTACCAGCACGATGACTTCGAGAAGTGGACACAGAGCCTCCATTTCGGTGCCGAGGGACGGATGAACACTGTGCACAAGGAGAGCAATATCAAACTTGGTGGCGGACTCGATGATATCTGGCTCAACACCGAAACAGGGAAGCTTCATATCGTCGATTACAAGAGCACCTCACAGAAAACTGAAGGCAAACAGATCACGCTTGATGATCAGTGGAAGGCTGGATACAAACGCCAGATGGATATGTACGTTTGGGTGATGCGGCACAAAGGATTCGATGTGAGTTCTACTGGGTACTTTCTATACTGCGATGGTGACCGCTTTGGTGACTACGAATTTCTTAATACGGAAGACGCCGTGATGCACTTTAAGATGAGCCTCATCCCCTACGAGGTGTCTACAGACTGGATTGAGCCCACACTGATGAATATCAGGAAATGTTTGACTGAAGATCAGACGCCAGAGCATTCTGACTCGTGTGAATTTGGGATATTTTTACGCTCTCTCGGCTCTATTAAGGAGAAAACATGATGAACACTCTCAACTTAATGCATGTGGACTCGATGGAAATGGAGGAATTCAGGGACATTATTGCTGACAATGCAGTATCAGATTCCGGCCCATTGGCTTCCGGTACATCTAAGCAGTTCGGCAATGACTGCAGCATAGAGGCCATCGAGCACAAAATGCTAGAGCCATTAAAAATGGAGTCAGACTATCTGCTCCATACTCAAGCAGAGTTGAATATCAAGATTCAAATTATCTGGGAAATCGAAGATGAGGAGTATATGCACCTGAGCAATTGCTACTCTCCGATTGAGATGTATTTCGAAGATAACGGAGACGGTCCTTTCGATGACGGTCCCAATTTCGACCCGCGAGATAATTCGAATTGGGAGGAGTGGCTCGTTGATTTTGGAATCAATGAAGACCCCTATGAAAATGAATGACTGTCAACATGCGTAAAGCGAAGTAATCAATATGACAACAGATCAACCTGCATACCGATACCAGTTAGTTATGGATAAATCTTCATCTGAAGCACTCTCAATCCAAAACTGGGAATCAGACAAACCCGTCGGCAAATACATTCCAACTAATCTTGATTGCCAAATTTACTTTGTGGACGACGAAACTTGCATGATTGATGCGACTGAGGCCGAAATCATAGAACTTATGAAGACGTTGATTAAATCCTTGTCGACAGTTCCCTCCTATTTTGGAGCATATCTCGAGGATGAGGGAATTAGGTGGAACGGAGCAGGTTTCGATACGATTGCGCTTAACTTGGCCGCCCACAATAAAATCACCGGTGCCCTCACGTCATTAATCTCATCTACAGTGGTTTATAACGAACATAAATCAAACGAGTGGGACAAGATTGAACCGTATGAGTTCGGAGATGCTCAATTTGATCTCGGCGTAGCTTTAATTCGTAACATAATGATTAACTTTATCCGGAACGGAATGAATGATGCGGTTGAGGTGCATTACCTCATACAACTTGGAATAGAAGTCGATCATAAGCAAAATTCAATTAAGTAATAGTCAGTCGAAGTCGAAGTCTCTCAACCCAAAATCCGGAAAAAATAAAATCGCTGACAGGGTCGCGTATGGATCTAGGGGGTACCGGGGATGGCCCTTGCATGGGGATGGGATGGAGGAATATTTCTTTGAACGAAATCCCATACAAACTCCATACAAGTCGGGGCCTTATGCGAGTAAAATACTGATTTAATTGTATTTATCTTGGATGGTGGAGCTAGGCGGGATCGAACCGCCGACCTCTACAATGCCATTGTAGCGCTCTCCCAGCTGAGCTATAGCCCCATTTCAAGAGGATGCGAAGGTTAGTTCGCATCCATTTCCGTGTCAATGGATCTCAGTGCTTCTTGATAGCTTTTTTCAAGACGCTTCGCCCCTTTCTTGGAAACCCCGCCAATGACATCGAGGCCAGAACGGACACGAGCACGCGTGCGTTCAGGACCGAGGAGTACGGCAAGATCGAATGCACTGATGGCTTGACGCGCTCCACTGAGTAACACAAATACCAGAGGCATGACGTC
This sequence comes from SAR116 cluster bacterium, assembly GCA_002691725.1. GTDB lineage: Bacteria > Pseudomonadota > Alphaproteobacteria > Puniceispirillales > UBA1172 > UBA12202. The sequence goes on from NZIT01000021.1 coordinate 7,407, forward strand.
TTTTAATGGCAGCCCCACTGCCTTCGCTACCCATCGGATTTCCTGCTCAATCACCTGACGATTCCAGGACCCGCAAGACTCAAAACGCCACACCAGGAATTGCAATACGTGAGCGAGAACATCGTGCTCGAGACCCAAAGCACCCAAGGCGTCTTCCGACAGAGATACATCTTTCGCCCAAAGTGGCTGGAGCCATTGGCCCGCCTCGGAAAATACATCAATGCGAGATTTTAAATGCGGCAAGACCGACACAAAGAATGGCTCCGAACACATCCATTCCATTAAACGTTGTTGGTATAGCTCATCGGTGAGTGAGTGTTTCAGCCACTGACCATTCAGCCAAGTCAACTTATCAACATCAAAAATTGGCCCACCAAGGGACACACGATCGATGTCAAACGCACTCACCATTTCAGCCAAATCAAATTGCTCACGTTCATCCGGCATCGACCAACCCATTCGACCAAGATAATTGAGCAACGCCTCCGGCAAAAATCCTTGATCACGGTAATACAAAATCGATGTTGGATTCTTGCGCTTACTGAGCTTGGATTGATCTGGATTCCTGAGTAAGGGCAGATGGCACAACTCCGGCATCTCCCAGCCGAAATACTGATACAACAATTGGTGTTTTGGTGCTGACGGAATCCACTCCTCACCCCGAATGACATGGGTAATCCCCATCAAATGGTCATCAACAACGTTAGCCAAGTGATAAGTCGGAAGCCCATCGGCTTTCATCAAAATCTGCATATCGACTTGCGCCCACGGAATCTGAATC
>NZIT01000022.1 GCA_002691725.1 SAR116 cluster bacterium
CTTTACAACCAATCTCGCCGGATCGCGCAAGATGCTTCAGGTTGGTGTTGGCGTTTCCACGCAGTATGACGACACTGTCATGATGAATGTTGAATCCCATCAGCTGGCGCTTCGCTCGGTCATTCTTGGGGTGATCAGTGATTTCACCGAAGATGATGTGAAAGGCGCAAATGGCCGTGACAAGCTGGCCGCCGCCCTTCGCGACGGCATCAATGGCAAGCTTGAGGCGCTGGAGAGTTTTGGCGGTATTGAGGAAGTACACTTCACCTCCTTTGTCCTGCAATAGAGGCAAGGTGGTAGGGCCGCAAACCAGAACAAGCAGACCGGAACCGAGGTAGACAAGTGGCATCCACGCGCAAACTCAGCAGTGACGAAGTCAATGCCCTGATCGAAGGGCTTGGCAGTGAGTCCGGCTCGCCATCCGCGGTGATGGATGGCGAGGATGTGCGGCCGTTCCAGTTTGGTTCGGACGACCTGTCGCTTCTTGGTGACTACCATGCGCTGCGGATTATCAATGAACGTTTTGCCCGTCTCGCACGGTCTGTCTTTCTTCCGATGCTGCGGATTCAACCACGGATTTCGTCCTTCCCGCCAGAGGTGAAGACTTTTGACGAGTACACCGCCGGCATCGAAAATTTCATGAGCCTGAATATCGGCCGGATTGAGGAGCTTCGCGGCAATCTTCTGACGGTTCTGGCGCCAAGTTTCATTTCGGTTCTGACGAACAGCTATTACGGCGGCAAGATCGCCGCGCTGCCAACAAAGAAGACCGAGTTTACCGCCACCGAAGAGCGCATCATCGAGCTGGTCAATGACGGGCTGAATGAAACGCTGCAGGTGGCCTGGCGCGATCTGATGCCGGTCAACATCACGCATCAGAACCGCGAGATCAATCCGCAGTTCGCCTCCTTTGTCGATGGTGCAGAGCTGGTGATCATCTGCTCGTTCGTGGTGCAGCTCCCGGACACCGACGCAGCAAGTTTCGATGTGATCTATCCGCTGCAGACCCTCAAGCCGATCGCCGCGCAGCTGCGCTCGCGCCTGCAGGCGGATGTGGCTGAGGACGACCATACCTGGCGTGAAAAGATGGAACGCGCCGTTCTGAATATCCCGCTGAGTGTGACTGCCCGGCTTGGACAGCCTGTGGTCTCCATGCTGAAGCTGATCAACATGAAGCCGGGCGATGTCTTCCCGATTACCGTGGGGGAAGGGGTCGAGGTGCAGATTGACAGCGAGGACGCCTTCATTGGCGAACTTGGCGAAGTCGGCGGTAACGCCGCAATTAGTCTGAAGTCACGGCTGTAACAGCGACGCGACGCGAAAGGACCAGATCATGTCTGAAGAAACCGAGGTTGCCGAACCACCAATGGACGCCGAGATCGCTGCACGCGTCAGTGCAGAAAACATGCGGCTTCTGGAAAACATAGATGTGCAGCTGACGGTCGAGGTCGGAAAGGCCGAGATCAAGATCCGCGATCTTCTTCGTCTGAATGAAGGGTCGGTGGTCGAGCTGGACCGGCTTGCCGGTGAACCGCTGGATATTCTTGCAAATGGCACCATGATTGCCAAAGGCGAGGTGGTGATGGTTGGCGAACGTTTTGGCATCCGCTTCACCGAAATCGTTGATCCGGCAGCCCGCATGGAGTCGATCTAGTCTCGTCAAAGGCCGGATATCGGCCTGGCGTCGGCATTTTGACGTGATCAGGTCCGCCGGTGGCGGTTTCGCCGCTGGCTCGTCGTGAACAAAATAAATAATGTGTAAATTCAGTCTGTTACTTCGGATCGCCGCATGGGCAGGCCGAACTGGCACGGTGTTTGCCTTTGGTGGTGTGGATGCGCCATTGAGGGAGCTTTGCCATGCCAGTGCAGCCTATCATTTCGCTTGAACAGATCGTCACCATGGTGGCGTTTCTGCTGTTGCTGTTTGCGCTGATGTGGTTCGTCAGACGGCATCGCGGTGGCATCGCCGGACGCATTCATGCGGACCGCCGGATGCTTCACATCGAAGATCTCTCCCTTGCCCAGCATCAACGGCTTCATCTGATCGAGGTTGATGGTCGCACGTTCCTTGTCCATGCCGGCAAGGGACATGCCGCCAGCTTTATCGCCGTGGATGGTGATCTGCCTGCCGCACCGCAGGCCAGCCAGCCAGCCGCGCACCCAGCCACCACGCCAAAGACAGCGGCAAAGCCGAAGGCCACAGCTCAGGCATCCGCAAAGTCACAGGCTGCTGCCACTCCGGCAAAACCGAAAAGCGCCTTTGCTGCCGCCATCGCCGCGGCGCGGCGCAACAACCCGTCATTGGAGTTCGGCAAATGATCCCGACCCTTATTTCTTCTGCGCGGCACAATCCCGTGCCTCGTGCCCTGGTCGCCCTTGCCATGTTTATGGCGATGATGGCCGTCCCGGCAATGCCAGCACTGGCGCAGGTCGGTGGCATTCCGGCCTTCAATGTCAGTGAAGGCGATGGCGGATCCACCTATTCCCTGTCGCTGCAGATCCTGGCGCTGATGACGGCGCTGACGCTGTTGCCGTCGCTGGTGCTTGGCATGACCTCTTTCACCCGTATCATCATTGTCCTCTCGATCCTTCGCCAGGCGATGGGAACGCAGCAGACGCCGCCAAACCAGGTTCTTGTCGCGATCGCGCTGTTCCTGACCCTGTTCATCATGGCGCCGACCTTCTCGACCCTGAATGTCGAGGTGATCACCCCCTATCTTGACGGCCAGATGGCGGCCGAAACCGCATTGGCCGACGGGGCCGAGGTGATGAAGCGCTTTCTGGTGCAGAACACGCGGGTCAATGATCTGATCATGTTCACCGAGATGATGGGTGATCAGCCTTATGCCTCGGCTGAAGATGTGCCGCTGAATGTGCTGCTTCCGGCCTTCATCACATCCGAGTTGAAGACCGCCTTCCAGATCGGCTTTCTGCTGTTCCTGCCCTTCCTTGTGATCGACATGGTGATCGCCTCGATCCTGATGTCGCTTGGCATGATGATGCTGAGCCCGATGCTGGTGGCGCTTCCCTTCAAGCTGCTTCTGTTTGTTCTGGTCGATGGCTGGGCGATGACTGTCGGCTCGCTTGTCGCCACCTATCAGGTGACCTGACGGCACCTCATCTCATAGCTCCTGCGAAAGGGACCGGATCATGGATTTTGATTCAAATGTTGAATTTCTGAGGATCGCCTTCTGGCAGATCATCGTCGCCGCCGGGCCTTTGCTGGCGGTGGCGCTGGCAGTTGGCCTGATCATCGGTATCATTCAGGCGGCCACCTCGATCAACGAGATGACGCTGAGCTTTGTGCCAAAGCTGGTGATTGTGGTGATGACATTCGGTCTGATGTCCAGCTTCATGCTGGCGCAGTTGTCTGATTACTTCCATTTCATTTTCGACCAGATCACAAGGGTCAGCTGAGGCAACGCGATGCTGGGAGTGGCGACAACACAGGTGATGCAGATGCCCGGCGTGGATCTGCAATTCATCATGCCGCTGCTTCTGCAGTTCTTTCTGGCAAGCCTTCGCATTGGTGCGTTTCTGCTGTCGGCGCCGGTTTTCGGCGCGCGCTGGCTGTCGCTTCGGGTGCGGGTGATCATGGCGATGTCGCTGGCCGCTGCTGTGGTTCATCATGTGCCGCCGATGGATGTCGCCCAGCTTAACACGGCGGCTGGGCTCAGCATGATCTTTGTCGAGCTTGCCATCGGGCTTGCCTCTGGCCTGGTCCTGTCTATCTGGTTTGCCGCGATGCTGCTAGCAGGTGAAAAGATCGCCAGCTCGGCAGGTCTTGGTTATGCCGCCCAGGTTGATCCGGCAACAGGCGCGCAGACTCCGGTTGTCAGCCAGATTCTCTATCTGTTCCTGCTTGTGGTCTTCCTGTCGGTTGACGGCCATCTTCTGGCCATCGGTACCATTCTTGAGAGTTACCGGCTGATCCCGATCGGATCTCCCATCGCTTTTGATGTGCTGATTGGGGCCGGTATCAGCGCGGCGGGCTATATGTTCCTCGCGGCCACCATCATCATGCTGCCGATCACCATGGTTCTGGTGATGATCAATGTCACCATCGGCATCATCACCCGCTCTGCACCGCAGCTGAATCTGTTTTCCTTCGGATTTCCGATTTCCCTGCTGGCGGTCTTTTTCATCATGTTCTTCTCTGCTGGCGCCTTTGGCGAAAGCGCGCGGTCGCTGATCGACAGCGCGCTGCAAAGCGTCCAGACCATGCTGGGAGCGTTGCCGAATGGCTGAAGAAAACGAAGACGGTCAGGAAAAGACCGAAGAACCCACCCAACGGCGGCTCGAAAAGGCCGCCGAAGACGGGCAGATACTGACCTCCAAGGAAGTGATGGTGTTCACCACGCTGGCCGCTGGTCTTGCTGTGTTCTATGGGCTGGTACCGTTCTTTTCCAATGGTCTGAATGCCTGGGGATCGCTTCTGGTGATCGATTCGGCAACCAATCTCGATACGCTTGGCCTGGCCAAGGTGCGCACCGCCTTCTGGATGGTAATTGTGGCCACCATCGTGATCGGTGCGCCGATGATTGTGATCATTCTGATGACGCAGGCTGCCGTTGGCGGGTTGAACTTTTCGTCAAAGGCGATGAATTTCAAGCCAAACCGCATTGATCCGATTTCCGGCCTGAAACGTATATTTTCGATGAAGGGTCTGGTTGAGCTTGGCAAATCCATTCTCAAGGTGGTGCTGCTGTTCGGTGTTGGTGCGCTGATCATCTATCAGCAACTGCCACAGCTTCTGGCGTTGTCGGCGGCATCTCTGTCGCATGGGGTGAGCCGCGCCGCGGCGACCTTCCCCTATCTTGTTGGCGGCTTGCTGGTTGCCCTGCTGATCATCGCGGCGATTGATTATAGCTGGCAGCGTCACACCCATATCCAGAAGATGCGGATGACGCTGAAAGAGGTGAAGGACGAAGCCAAGCAGACCCAGGGTTCGCCCGAAGTGCGGGCCAAGGTGCGCCGCATGCAGATGGAGAAATCCCAGGAATCGGCGCGCCAGCGTGACGCGCTTGGGAATGTGTCCGATGCCACCGCGATCATCACCAACCCGACGCATTTTGCCGTTGCCCTGAAATATACGGCCGGCCAGGCCGGCGCACCACAGGTGTTGGCCATGGGTCGTGGGCAGATGGCCATGCAGATCATCGAGCGCGGCAAGGAAGCGCGGGTGCGCACATTGCAGATTCCGATGCTGGCGCGTGCGCTGTATTTCACCAGTGAAATCGGCGGCGAAATTGCTGAAGGGCTGTATAATGCGGTGGCGGTGATCTTGGCCTATGTCTTCAGGATTGACAGTGGTGAGAGCATGGATATGCCTGAACTGACATTGCCGCCGGAGCTGCGCTTCGATGAGAACGGCAATCTTGAGCAGGGAGTTGGCTGATGGCAAGGCGGCGCAAGGAACGAAGTCTTGGCGAGATGATCAGCACGGTTTGCTTTTATGTGGTCGGTGCCTATTTCGTCTTTGAAGGTGCGTCCCTGCGCGATGCCGGTGGGGAGCCTTTCAGATATATTGGTATGTGGCTGGCCGGGCTGGCCTGCCTTCTTGGCGGGGCGCGGTTCCTGATTGCCGATCTGGTGGCTCAGATAAAGGCGATAAGGCGATGACAGGATCACGATCAAAAAATAGGCCAACAAAAGGGCCAACGAACTGCTTTGACTGCCAGCATCACTTCATCACGCATCAGCCATCGCATCCCTATGGCTGTCGCCGGTTCGGATTTAAGGGGCCACATCTGCCCTCGCGCACGGTCTTTCTCGAAACTGGCATGAAATGTGCTTATTACGAACCGAGTCAAAAGCCCGTGAAGGGGCGACGGCCAACCGGATCTAACGGGAGACTGGCATGAGTACCGAGTACAATGCGGTGCAGGAAAGCATCAAGATCGCGCTTGATGCGGCTGATGCAGCCACTGACGTGACGTCTGAATACAACAAGACCAAGCGGGATCATAAAAAGCTGGAGGCATCCGTGAAGAGCGTTCATCGTTTCTCCATCATCATTTTTGGCAGCTCCATGGTGGCGGCTGTCGCGGCGCTTCTGTTTGCTGGGATGATCTATTTCCGCACCATGTCGGAACTCAACACCATGACTACCACCAGCCGTGAAGCGCTTGTGGTCTTCGCCGAGAATGTCGACGGGGTGAATGACGCCCTCGACAAGATGAAGAACGCGCTGGATACACAGCAGACCCTGGTGGGTCAGAATGAACAGCTGATCAACGAGCTTGTCGGACTTCGGGACATCATCTCGCGTTCAAACGAGACGATGATGACTGGCCTGGAATCAACCACCGGCGCGATTTCGGACAATAACGCCAATATGGCATCCTCGATCACCACCGGCATCGCCAATGAGCTTGGCGCGCAGACGAACCGGGTGGTCAAGGAGCTGAACGCGCTGTCTTCCGCCAACGCAAAGGCCATGGAAGGCATGTCGAAGACCGTGTCCAATTCAAAGAATATGGACAGGCTGGCGGCGAACCAGAAGAGCATTGTTCGCTCGCTGAATGAACTTGCCGCGCAGAACAATGAGCTTGTCCGTCTTCTCAACGAAAAGGACAACCGCGTCAGCTATCCATAAGGGGCTGACACCTGGTGGAACGCAGGTCGATTGATGGCAGAACAGAGCTACGCAAATCCTGTTGATGATCTGGCCGCGGCTGAAGCCGCGGCCGCCGTTGCTGCTGATATCGACAGCATGATCCAGGAACGGCAGGACGCAGCTGGTGGTTCGCTCCCCTATGGAGGCGAGGCTGCCCCAGCGTCTTCTTCTTCCTCTTCTTCTGGCGCAAATGCGGCGGCACCCAATGCCCAGCTGGCCAACAGCTGTATCGTCATCAAGGAACTTCGGTCGATCTCACGGGCGCGCTCGCTTCGTCTGCAGGCAGAGGATGTGATTGTCGCCATCGATGGCGAACCGTTTCACAAGGATATCGAGACCTTTCTTGATATCATGTTCGAATGCGATCCGGATAATGGCCGGTTGCTGACCCTCTGGCGCAATGGTGTGTTGTTCAATGTGATTGCGCGGGGGCCGCTCGGATGTACCCTTGAACATACCAAGCCTGACATTTCCGAAAAGGCGACAGCCGATTTCGCCGGCTTCACCGTCGAGCCGATGGAAAATTACGTCACTTTCGAGGTGCTTCGCGATATCTTCCGCAACTGCATTGTGCTGGACACAAGATTGTCGCCGATGGCGATGGTCTTCCCGCCCTTGTGGCTGCTGCAGAACAGGCTGTGGGAAGTGATGCTGGCAACCTTCCTGATCTATGGCACCACGCTGGCGGTCCACTGGTTGCTGTTTATCATCACCTATATCGTTCTCGGCGTGTATTTCCGTAAAGCCCATCTGGTGCTGCGGCGCAGCTTCGCGATGATGCGTGGACGCCATATCTGGCTTGTGGTGGCTGAAAAATCCGAGCAGGACACTCAAAGGCTCTGCCGCAAGTTTGACCCGAAGAGCATCTTTGTGCCTGATCTTGTCGGCCCGCCCGTGGAAGATGAGCCGCCAAAGAAACGCCGCCGCCGCCGCGGCTAAACAGCCGGTCTTCCTTTGTCATTTGTAA
>NZIT01000023.1 GCA_002691725.1 SAR116 cluster bacterium
AGGCGGCCAAGTTCACAAAAGCGCGGAGGGTTTTGACATGGCTGTATCATTGGGTTATTCGTCACGACTTTCTGCCTAAAATAATTCGTGAAGACATCCTAAAACTTGCCTTTGATAATGATCTTACTAATATCAACAAGAAAACAGCGACTGTAGATTTTGGTTTTGAAGGCTTTCAAATTCCTGCTGAATTTGCGTTTGCAGCCTACCGTTTCGGGCACTCAATGGTTCGTGATAGTTACCAGACAAATAACTCCGACGCAGCTGGATTTGGAAATTTCATTCCAATTTTTGATGCGGTTTCAGCTGACGACCTTAAGGGCAATCGGCGCATGACACTGCGAAAAGTTGTGCAATGGGATTGGTTTCTTAAGATGACATCTAGTGCAGAGAGTTTTTTTCCACAAAAGGCAATGCCCATTAACACGACGTTATCAAGAGCACTCAGCGAGCTTGAGCGGGATGGTGACTTGAAGCATATTAACAATTTTTTGGCGGCACGAAATATCCTTCGTGGAATTAGAGTTGGGATGCCGAAGGCAAGCAGTGTTGTTAATGAGTTGAATACATTCCTGCACGCTCTTGACTCAAAAGCTCCTCAGGCGGAATTCATCAATGGTAATGATAAAAATAAGAATATGATAGAAGCGCTTTGGTATTATATTTTGCTTGAAGCTGAGGAACAGGCTAATAAAGAGAATGCCGGGAAGCTAGGAATTGTGGGGTCAAGCATCGTTGCATTTACCTTTGCTGGATTGCTGAAAAACACTTCTAATTCCTATTTCAATTTGAATCCATCATGGGAACCTGATGATGAAACCGCTTCAGGAGCATTATTAGGGGATGATAAGAAGGATGATAAAGACTGGTCTCTCGCGTCAATTATTCGGCTGTCGAAGCTGCCTGTTTCCGTAGAGGACTTTTAAGGCGACCATTAAGGCAAAGTTGCTCCTATCAAGTCAGGCTTGAACGAACCTGTTTGATCGTTATGAACATGCGTTGCGGTTCACTGATGAAAACCGCAAAACCGAATTTGTCATACTATATTTTGCGCTTCTGCCTTATTTTCTCGCCGCTATCTGAGATCACATCAAGCAGGATGGCATGGCATCCAATCTGATCAGCAACCAGACTAGCTGTTTCAAAAACACGGTGCCTGAGGATACTGCCAATCCCGTTATTTTGCTGTTGCTTGTCGATGGCAATCTGTCCCCAAAACAATACTGGAATTTCGCCATGTGACGGAACACCTTTTGGGGGCTGGGCAGATAGCGGTGCGCCAGCAATCGCGGCATCACAAAGCGGGGGGATTAACCCCTAGCTATTGAGTTTTGAGCGCAGGAGGTCATTAACCACATTAGGGTTAGCCTGGCCTTTTGAGGCTTTCATCACCTGCCCCACAAAGAACCCAAAGAGCTTATCTTTACCGCCGCGATATTCATCAACCTTGTCGGTATTTTCCGCCAGCACCGTATCAATCATGGCTTCGATAGCGCCCGTATCAGAGACTTGCTTAAACCCTTTTTCCTCAATCACTTGATCAGGATCGGCGCCATCCTCAAGCATGATCGCAAACACATCTTTGGCGATCCGCCCCGATATGGTGCCGTCACCAATCCGCTCAACCAGCTTCCCTAGCTGATCCGGGCTAACCGGCGAGTCGGCAAGATCAAGCCCCATACGATTAAGCGCACCAAACAGCTCAACCGTCATCCAGTTTGCCACCAGTTTGGCATCCCGCCCTGCCGCCGCCGCTTCATACCAAGCGGCTGTATCACGATCTTCGCTGATCAATCCAGCATCATAGGCGCTAAGCCCGAACTCATCCATCAACCGGGTGCGCAAAGCATCCGGCAGTTCAGGCAAGCTCTGGCGCAGGGTTTCGACCCATGCAGCATCTAGCTCAAGCGGCAGTAAATCTGGATCAGGAAAATAGCGGTAATCATGAGCATCTTCTTTCGACCGCATTGTCCGCGTCTGACCTGTTGAAGTATCAAAGAGACGGGTTTCTTGATCAATGGTGCCGCCATCTTCGATAATCTCAATCTGCCGCGCGACTTCGCTATTGATCGCTTGCGCTATAAAGCGAATAGAATTGAGATTCTTGGTTTCTGTCCGTGTGCCAAGCTCATCGCCGGGACGGCGCACCGACACATTACAATCAGCGCGTAATGAGCCTTGTTCCATATTGCCGTCACAAGTTCCCAAAAACCGCAAGATAGCCCGCAATTTGCTAACATAAGCCGCGGCTTCTTCGGCTGACCGCATATCTGGCCGCGAGACAATTTCCATCAGCGCAACGCCTGAACGGTTAAGATCAATATAAGACTTGCCAGGATGCTGATCATGCATAGATTTGCCAGCATCCTGTTCCAGATGCAGCCGTTCAATGCCAATATCACGAGTCGACCCATCCGCAAGTGTGATCGTAATGCTTCCCTCACCCACGATCGGTTGTTTAAACTGGCTAATCTGATAGCCTTGCGGCAAATCCGCATAGAAATAGTTTTTGCGGTCAAAAATGCTGAATAAATTAATCTCCGCATTTAGCCCAAGGCCAGTTTTAACCGCCTGCTCAACACAAAACTGATTTATGACAGGCAACATGCCGGGCATAGCCGCATCAACCAGCGAGACATGTTCATTCGGCCCTGCTCCAAATGCCGCTGAAGCACCTGAAAACAGCTTCGCCTGACTGCTAACCTGAGCATGGACTTCCAAGCCAATGACAACTTCCCATTTGCCTGTCCGGCCTTCGATAAGTGAGCTAACATCCGTCATGACGCGGCTCCTGATGCTACATGATCAAACCCAGCGGCTTTTTCGAGCATAGCCGCCCCTTCAATTAATGTATCTTCACGCAACGCCGGAGCAATTAGCTGAAGCCCAAGCGGCAGACCATCAGATGATAACCCTGCTGGAACAGATATCGCCGGAATACCAGCCAGATTGGCAGGAACAGTAAAGACATCATTCAAAAACATGCTGACAGGGTCTTTATCTTCATCACCCAGGGCAAATGCCACCGACGGTGTTGATGGCGTCAATAACGCATCGACATCAGAAAACACTTGATGAAAGTCATTTTGGATAAGTCGTCTGATCTTTTGTGCCTTAATGTAATAGGCATCATAATATCCTGCCGACAGCACATAGGTTCCTATGAGTATCCGGCGTTTCACCTCATCGCCAAAGCCTGCGCCACGAGTTTTTGCATACATCTCATCTAGCGTTGCGCCCTCAACCCGTTGCCCATAACGGACGCCATCATACCGCGCTAAGTTGGATGATGCCTCGGCTGGGGCAATGATATAATAGGCTGGCAAGGCATATTTGGTATGTGGCAAGCTAACCGGAACGCAGATCGCGCCAGCGTCTTCGAGCCATTGCCGCCCTTGCTCCCACAATGTGACAATCTGCTCTGGCATACCGTCAATCGTATATTCATCCGGAATACCAATCCGCATATTTTTCACACCCTCATTCCTGGCTTTTGATAATGCCGCCATCAGATCAGGCATTGGCGCATCAATAGAGGTGGAATCGCCCTTATCATAGCTAGCCATTGACGTCATCATAAGCGCACAATCGGCGACATCGCGGGTAATTGGCCCCGCTTGATCGAGCGATGAAGCAAAGGCGACAATGCCAAGCCTTGAACAGCGGCCATAGGTTGGCTTTAGTCCGACTAGTCCACAAAATGCCGCTGGCTGGCGAATTGAGCCGCCAGTATCCGTGCCGGGGGCGAGCAAAGCTGACCGTGCTGCCATCACCGCAGCTGAACCGCCAGATGAGCCGCCGGGGGTTAGCGCCTTGCCTTTAAGCGGGCCGTCACTTGCTGTCCATGGGTTAATCACCGCGCCAAAAGCACTGGTTTCATTGGCTGATCCCATAGCAAACTCATCACAGTTAATCTTGCCAAGCATGACCGCGCCATCTTGCCAAAGATTCTGCGTTACGGTGGATTCATAAGTCGGCACAAAGCCTTTCAGAATACGGGATGAGGCGGTTGTTTCAACGCCCTTGGTGCAGAACATATCTTTGACGCCAATAGGTATGCCCTCAAGCAATCCGGCGTCACCCCTGGCAAGACGCGCATCACTCGCCTTGGCCATATCCATGGCTTTGTCAGGGGTTGTTAAGACATAGGCATTGTTTTCGGATGTGTCTTGCCCAGCCTTGATATAGGCTTCGGTTAGCTCAACCGCGCTAATGGATTTATTATCAAGCGCCTGCCTTGCGGCAACCGCTGTCATGGCAAGGATATCGCTCATTCCACCACCTTTGGGACAACAAAGAAATGTGATGCTCCTTCGGGGGCATTAGACAAGACAGCATCAGGATCATCACCGCTGGTGACAACATCATCACGCATCGGCAAGCTATGACCGGTGACACTGGCTAATGGCTCAACATGTGCGGTATCACATTCACCTAGCTGTTCCACCCATGAGATAATAGTGCTGAGTTCACCGCAAAGCGCATCTTCACGCTCAGGCGCAATCTCTATGCGGGCAAGCTTGGCGATTTTATGGATTGTCGTCTTATCAATCACATTATGATCAGAGTTATGATCAGGATTATAATCGGGGGTTTTATCGGACATATGGCATTCTTTTTCAAAGACAGGTGACAAAAAGCTGTTGAAGCGGTAATAGCATTGCCTATGACGATATGCAAGATTGAGGATTTTATATCCCAACGCAACACTATTGGTAAGCTTTTTGCGCTTGATGTTGGCAAAAAAACGATTGGCATAGCTGTCTCTGACCCTGATTGGAAAGTCGCCTCGCCTGTTTCTATCCTATATAGGCGCAAATTTACTCCTGACATGGACAAATTGATGCAAATAGCGGCAGAGCATGATATTGGCGGCATGGTTATTGGCTGGCCGCTAAATATGGATGGTAGCATCGGCAGACGTTGCGATTCTATCCGCGATTTTGTTCATGCCATGCTGCGCGTTAAAGATTGGCCTATTTTATTTCATGATGAAAGACTTTCCACCGTAAGTGTAGAAAGGGCTATGCTAGAAGCCGATATGACGCGGCAAAAGCGATCTGAACGCCGTGATGCGCTGGCCGCAACATGGATATTACAATCAGCACTGGACGTTATGGCAGGGCTGGGTATATAACAAGTGTCGATATATAATGAGTGTTGATATAACTAGTGTAATGGGTATGAATACATCACAACCGCCATATCTTGCCAGTGACCCAATGGGGGCATCGGCATTACCCAATAAGCACCTCTTGGGGATTGAGGGGCTTAACCGACCAACAATCACATCGCTTTTGGATCGCGCCAATCAATTTGCTGATTTGCCAGCTCGTGAGCAGCTGTCGCATCTGAAAGGCATAACCGTCTTTACCATATTTTTTGAGAACTCGACCCGGACCCGCGTATCGTTTGATCTGGCCGCCCGAAAGATGGGTGCCTCAGTCGTCAATGTTCCAGTGGCCACATCATCAATCAAAAAAGGCGAAAGCCTGATTGATACCGCCGTCACCCTTAACGCCATGCACCCCGATATTCTGGTCATGCGGCACCATAATTCCGGCGCCTCATTGCTGTTGTCGAAATATGTTAATGCTGCGGTCATTAATGCAGGCGATGGCAGGCATGAACACCCGACCCAGGCCTTGCTAGACGCCTTAACCATTCGACGGCGCGTTGGCTATATCGAGGGTTTGAATATTGCGATTTGCGGCGATATTGCCAATAGCCGCGTGGCGCGATCAAATATCCACCTTTTGTCCATATTAGGGGCAAATATTCGCGTCATATCACCAACAACGCTTGTTCCAACACATATCACAGAAATGGGCGTTGAGCTTTATCATGATATGGAAGAAGGCTTGCAAGGCACGGATATTGTTATGCTGCTCAGGCTTCAGCAAGAACGTATGCAAGGCGCGGAAACACCATCACAGCGGGAATATTTCCGCCGCTATGGTCTGACCCGCGAAAAATTGAGCCTGGCCAATCCCAAAGCCTTAATCATGCATCCAGGGCCAATGAACAGAGGCGTTGAGATATCATCAGAATTAGCCGATGACGTGGAGCGAAGCCTGATCACCGCGCAAGTCGAAATGGGCGTGGCTATCCGTATGGCGTGTCTGGAGGCGCTGGCCTTTGGTTTAACAAAACCTGATCAGAGAAATATGAAATGACAGCCTCCTTATTTCAACATGTCCAGATCATTGACCCAGCATCCAATACCAATATGGTTGGAGAATGTTTGGTTGAACAAGGGCGGATCAGCCAGTTATCTGATCAATCTGGCAGCATAAAAGCGCCAAAAGACGCCACTATCATTAACGGCAATGGCAAAGCGCTAATCCCCGGATTGGTTGACATGCGTGTTCAGTCTTGCCATCCGGGGGCAATTCATAAAGAAACGCCGCTAACCCTGGCGCGCGCCGCCGCCCGTGGCGGCATTACCAGCATTGTCTGTCTGCCGAACACTAATCCTGTATTAGATGATCCTGAAATGCTGAAATCGCAATGCCAGATGCTCGCCGGATTATCTGAACCTTTGAAAGCATTGAAAGTTTATGCTTATGGCGCCGCCACATCAGGGCTTGATGGGGAGAGCATGGCTGAACTAGGGCTATTGGCTGATGGGGGTGCGGTTGGCTTCACCAATGCTGACCATTCTATCAGCAATAGCCTGACGATGCGGCGCGTGTTGAGCTATGCCGCCATGCTAAGCCAACCTGTTATTCAACATGCCGAGGACCCTATTCTCGCCGCCAATGGTGAGATGCATGAGGGGGAACATTCAATGCGCCTTGGGCTTCGGGGTATTCCTGATGCGGTAGAGGAGATTGTCATTGCCCGTGATCTGTCACTGTTGCGGATGACAGGTGGTCATTATCATGTCGCCCATATTTCCACGGCCAAAGGCATTGCCTTAATCCGTGCCGCCAAAGCGGAAGGGTTGAAGGTCACCTGTGATACTGCCCCGCCCTATGCTTTGCTTAATGATATTGCTGTCCGCGACTATGACAGCCGCTATCGGTTGTCGCCGCCCTTGCGTCATGAAGATGATCGGCTGGCTGTCCTTGATGGTTTGGCTGATGGCACTATTGATGCCGTAGCTAGTGATCACACACCCCAAGATAGAGACGCCAAGTCGCTGCCCTTTGGGCTGGCAGAAGTCGGATATTCAGGGCTTGAAACTCTGCTTGCCCTGATGCTGTCGCTCTATCATGGCGGCACGTTATCATTGATGCAGGTTGTGGCGCTGATTAGTCATCATCCAGCCCAGATACTTGGTCTTAATGCTGGCCAGATACGCCTTGATGCGCCAGCGGATTTGACTTTACTTGATCTAAACAAGAGCTGGCAGATCAGAGGTGAGAAATTCGCTTCCCTGTCAGGCACAACACCCTTTGAAGGCGCTCCGGTTCAAGGCACCGTATTAGGCACATGGGTTGACGGCATCCGAATTTATGAGGCTGGATAATGTCTGGGAATATTGCTGGCTTGTCCCTGCCAATCACAATTGCGATAATAACTGCTGGGGCTTATTTAATCGGCTCTATTCCGTTTGGATTAGTCATAGCGCGTCTATTCGGGCTTGGTAATCTGCGCCAGATCGGTAGCGGTAATATTGGCGCAACTAATGTCTTACGCACAGGCAATAAATTAGCAGCATTGCTGACACTCATATGTGATAGCGGCAAAGGGCTAATCATTATCATCGCCTTAACATATATGATGGCAAGTGAGATCATGCTGGCCGCTGCCGCCGTTGCCAGCATTACAGGCCATTGCTATCCGCTATGGTTGCGATTTCAGGGCGGCAAGGGCGTTGCCACCGGATTAGGCGTTTTCCTTGGGCTGGATTTTATGGCAGGTGTATTGATCTGTCTGACTTGGCTGATTGTTGCGCTTATATTCAGATGGTCGTCTTTATCGGCAATAGTCAGCTATCTCAGCGCCCCTCTATTGATAGCATTAAGCGCCTTTTGGCGCGGCGAGGAAATGCCGCTTGCGTTGATTTACGGCGTTGGCATCATGGCGGCGTTGGCAACATGGCGGCATCGGTCAAATATCACGCGATTAATTGCTGGCAAAGAGCCTAAAATCGGCCGTTCTTAATTTTTAATTGTAACTTAACGGTTTCTTAATGCTTCTGCTTTATGATCAGTCATCCACTTGATTAGGGTCTGACCTGATATGAAATCACCTGAAAAAATTGCTATTCTCCGGCTTATTCGCACGCAGAATATAGGGCCTGTCACATTGACCACCCTATTGCGCCGCTACAAAAGCGGATTGTCAGTAATCGAGCATTTGCCCGAATTAAGTGAGCGCTCCAAAATCAAAATTAACCTGTTTTCCAAGGCCAAGGCCGAAGATGAGGTAAGTAAAGTTGAAAGCTTTGGCGGTAAAATCATTGTCAGGGGTGAGGCGGATTATCCTGACATCCTCAAATATTTTGATGATGCGCCGGGTTGCTTGACTTGCCTTGGGTATCCGCATTTATTGCAGAACTCCATCCTGTCTATGGTTGGGTCGCGCAATGCCTCACTTAATGCTCTCAATCTGACACGGCTTTTGGCTAATGATATTGGCAAGGCCGGATATAGTGTTGTTTCTGGTATGGCGCGTGGAATTGATGCCGCCGCCCATGAAGGGTCATTAGAGACAGGGTCGATTGCGGTCATGGCAGGCGGTGTTGATCAGATTTATCCCCGCGAGAACACAAAATTATATGAACGGCTTAAATCCGAAGGTCTGATCATTTCTGAAATGCCATTCGGGCTTCAACCTTTCGCCCAGCATTTTCCCATCAGAAACCGCATCATTGCCTCACTAGGATTGGGATTAGTCGTGATCGAAGCAAACTTGAAATCTGGCTCCCTTATCACAGCACGAGAAGCCGCCGATCGAGGCCGCGATGTCATGGCTATCCCCGGCTCACCCCTAGACCCACGATCAAAGGGCTGTAACAAATTGCTCCGTGACGGGGCGACTTTGGTTGAGGAGGCATCAGATATTATAGATGTCATCAAAACCCGATTTTTGAACACGCGCCAACCTGACATGCCGCTATTTCCGCAAACCGAAAAGGATGCAAATAAAACCATGGGACACAATACCAAAGTAACTGCCAATGAATTGTCAGAAGCGAAAAAGCAATTACTGGAATTATTAAGTTTTGAAGCATCATCAGTTGACGAATTGGTCAAGCAATGTCATTTCTCAATTCCTGTCACCAGCACAGCGCTGTTTGAAATGGAGCTTTCTGGTGATGTTGTTCGGCACTATGGAAACCGTATTTCGCTTGTCTGAAAACCAGATGCGGATACATTAAGTGATGAATAGGCATCGACTTATCCTCATATAGTGTCATATTAAAACAATTGAAATCTGTTAGAAAAGTAAATCATGAAACTCGTAGTTGTTGAATCACCGGCCAAGGCAAAGACCATTAATAAATATCTTGGTGATGATTACCATGTTGTTGCATCAATTGGTCATGTCCGTGATTTACCTGATAAGCAAGGGTCGGTTATTCCCGAAGAAGACTTTGCTATGCATTGGGATATTCCAACTCGCAGCAAAGACCCTATCCATACGATCCGATCTGAGCTGAAAAAGGCTGATAAGCTTATCCTGGCGACTGACCCTGACCGTGAAGGCGAAGCGATTAGCTGGCATATTCATCATGTCATGAAAGATACCATTGGCGATAAACCTGTTGAACGTGTGGTATTTAATGAGATTACAAAATCAGCCGTGCTTGATGCGATGGCGCATCCTCGGCATATCAATAATGAACTTGTTGACGCTTATATGGCGAGGCGGGCGCTGGATTATCTGGTTGGCTTTAATCTATCGCCGGTGTTATGGCATAAGCTGCCCGGGGCTAAATCAGCTGGCCGGGTGCAGTCGGTTGCCCTCAAGCTGATTTGTGAACGTGAAATTGAGATCGAACAATTCATCACCGAAGAATATTGGTCGATCGAAGCCAAGATGCAAAAAGTCAGCGGTGAGACCATGACGGCGCGGCTAACCCATCTTAATGGCAAAAAACTTGGCAAGATGACCATCAATAGTCAAGCGTTGGCAGATGACGCGGTAGCGGCCATTAAGGCGTCTGATTTTGCTGTTCTGGATGTCGAAACCAAACGTACAAAAAGAAACCCTTATCCGCCTTTCACGACATCTACTCTACAACAAGAAGCCAGCCGCAAGTTTGGATTTTCGGCTAGCCGTACGATGCAAGTCGCCCAGAAACTCTATGAAGGGATCAATATTGGTAGCGAGACAACCGGTCTGATTACCTATATGCGAACAGATGGGGTTCAGCTATCCAATGATGCTATTCAAGCTATCCGCAGTGAGATTAGCAACACCAAGGGCAGTCGATATATCCCAAGCACGCCGCGCATCTATAAATCTAAAGCCGCGAATGCCCAGGAAGCGCATGAAGCTATTCGCCCAACATCTATCAGCAAACAGCCTTCTGCCATGCGCCAATATTTAGATGCGGATCAATTTAAGCTTTATGATTTGATCTGGAAACGGACATTAGCAAGCCAGATGGCATCAGCCGAATTGGATAAAACCGCCGTTGATATCGCCGACCGTGGCGGCAAGGCGACGCTGCGAGCAAATGGCTCTATTATCGTCTTTGATGGGTTTTTATCTGTCTATCGCGAAGATAAAGATGACCAGGATAATGGTAATGCCAGTGGTAATGGTAATGATGATGATGCCAATGCTATTCTGCCGCCAGTGGCGAGTGGTGAGCAGATGAGCGCAAAGAACATCACCCCCAATCAGCATTTCACCCAACCGCCGCCACGCTATACCGATGCTAGTTTGATCAAGCGCATGGAAGAATTAGGCATTGGCAGGCCATCAACTTATGCCAGTATTTTGCAAAAGCTATTGACCCGAAACTATATCAGCAAAGATCAGCGCCGCTTTATCCCCGAAGAACGTGGGCGCATTGTATCCGCCTTTCTGGAAAGCTTTTTCTCACGTTATGTAGAATATGGCTTCACCGCCCGACTAGAAGATGATCTGGACAGAATATCCGATGGCAAGCTCGAATGGAAAACGCTGTTAAGGCAATTTTGGACGGACTTTAAGTTAGCCATTGATACAACGCAAGAATTGCCTCGGCAAACGATCCTTGAGAGCATTGATCCCATCCTTGAGAGCGTATTTTTCCCCAGAGATGATCAAGGTGATGTGATCCGTGTTTGTAGTAATTGTGAAAATGGCAAGCTGGGGTTAAAAGTGGGGCGGTTTGGCGCCTTTATTGGCTGCTCAAACTATCCCGAATGTCGATACACACGCCCTGTTGGTCAGGAATCCGATGAACAGCAGGAAGCCTTGGCCAGTGGTGACAGGCACCTTGGTGATGACCCGGAAACAGGTCTGCCCGTATTAGTCAGGAAAGGCCCTTACGGGGCTTATATCCAACTTGGTGATGCCGACACCAAAAAGCCAAAACGCGGAGCTATCCCTAAAAAAATGGAAATCCCAAGCCTGACATTAGAACAAGGGCTTGGATTGCTGCATCTGCCGCGAGAGATCGGTATCCATCCCGATAGCGGTGAGATGATTAGCTCAGGGATTGGCCGTTATGGCCCGTTTATCCGATTTGGCAGTACCTATATCAGCATCCCCGATGATGATAGCGTTCTGACGATCGGGCTTAACTTTGCTATTGATGCGATCGCTAAATCAGGCAAAACCGCAGGCCGCAACATGGGTGATCACCCTGATGGCGGGGTTATCATGCTTAAATCTGGGCGGTTTGGGCCTTATGTAGAACATGATAAGATACGCGCCACCATTCCGAAAGCTTTTGATCCTGATAGCTTGACGCTGGATGAGGCCATTGAGCTTATTGCCAAGAAAAAGGCGAAAGGGCCCAGTAAAAGCTTTGGTAAAAGTTTTGGCAAAAGTTCTGGCAAGGCAGCAAAACCTGCAACAAAAGCCAAAACTACTAAAGCTAAAACCAGTAGCCGCACGACGAAGCGGAAATAGTCAATGACTGACCCTGATGACGATGGGCAACCCTTATCAAGCCCCGAAGCCAGACCTCTGCCCAATGATGATGAGCTGATTAATTTTATCAATGAGCATGACCATGCGCCGACGGTCAAGGAACTCGCTCGTGCCTTTGGTCTTAAACCGCATCAGCGGGCGCCTTTACGAAAACAGCTTAAATCAATTATCAACAAAGGCCAGTATCGCACAGCGCAGAACCGAAATATGCTACCAGCACAAGAGCTGCCTGCCGTGCTGCCATTGAAAATTACCCGTGTCACCGCAGATGGGGAATATCTAGCAACACCTGTCGATAATAATCTCAACAGCAATGCAATGATCATGATCAAACCAGACCGGCGCAAACCTGTTGCCCTGACAACAGGCGATGAGGTGCTGGCGCGATTGGCACCATCGCGGTCATCATCCAAAGACAAACAGCGTTATGAGGCGCGCGTTATTCGCGTTCTGCCACGCACTAAACGCCAGGTGTTTGGTGAGGTTATTCAGACCAGCAAGGGCTATATGCTCGAAAATGCTGATCGTAACGCACGGCATGGCATTGATCTGATTATCAATGCTGATATGGATATCGCTGCTGGCGATTTTGTGGAGGCGGAATTACAGCAAGGGCGAGGCTATCTTAACCGAACCGCACAGGTTATTCGCCGTATCGGCAGTCGTGATAATCCGAACTTCTCGGCTCTTGCTATTGCTGAATTTGAACTTCCCCACCATTTTGATGAGGATGTTCTGGCCGAAGCCAAAAAAGCCAAAATCCCAACACCCAAAGGCCGGACGGATATAAGGGATATCCCCCTGATCACCATTGATGGCGCTGATGCTCGTGATTTTGATGATGCCGTTTATGCCGAACCTCTGGCTGATGGTTGGCGCGTTATGGTGGCTATTGCTGATGTTGCGCATTATGTTGCCGAAGGCTCTGCCCTTGATCGGGAGGCGCAGTTGCGCGGCAATTCTGTTTATCTGCCTGATATGGTCGTGCCTATGTTGCCTGAGGATTTATCGAACGGCTTATGTTCGCTGCGCCCGCATGAAGACAGAGCTTGTGTTGTGGCGGATATGACGATTGATGAAAACGGCCATAAAACTGGCCACCGTATCTATCGCGGCTTGATGCGGTCACATGCCAGGCTGACCTATGATGAGGTTGAGCTTGCCCTTAATGATGCAAATGCACCAGCACCGCAAGGCATTGATAAGGCGCTGATCCAGCATCTGTATGGCGCCTATCTAAGCTTGAGCAAGGAACGCGCTGAGCGCGGCGCGCTTGAGCTTAATCTGGCTGAAAAACGCATTGCTTTTGATGATCAGGGTAAGGCTATTGGTATCACCAAACGCTATCAAAACACGAGCCAGAAATTAATTGAAGAGATGATGATTTTGGCGAATGTTGCGGCGGCAGAAACACTGGAAGGCGCAAGCGCATTATGTGTTTATCGCGCGCATGAGCCGCCTGATCCAGCGCGTATAGACAGCCTCTATGATCTCTGCCGTGCGATGGGATTAAGTTTCGCCAAGGGTCAGGTTATCAGGCCGGCTGATTTTAATAAGCTGTTATATCGCGGCAAAACCGCATTGGGTGATGGGGATAACCAGCTCTTGAATGAAACTGTCTTAAGGTGCCAGTCGCAAGCCAATTACCGCATCACTAATCCCGGGCATTATGGTCTGGGGTTAATCCGATACGCGCATTTCACATCACCTATCCGCCGCTATTCTGATCTGATGGTGCATCGAAGCCTGCTCAAAGAAAGCCGTATTGATGCGGAGAAAGCGGCTGAGACGTGCCAGCATATTTCTGAAACAGAGCGCCGTGCCGCCAATGCCGAAAGACGCAGTGTTGATCGCTATGCTGCCAGCCTCATTGCCCATGAAACAGGGCATATCATGACAGGAAAAGTCATTAGCATTACAGGCTTTGGAGCATTTATTGAGCTGTCTGATCACAGCACCGAAGGGTTACTGCCTTTAGCCCAAATGCCGCCAGATTATTATCATATTGATACAACGCTCGGTGTAATGCGCGGTGATCGTAATGGGATTGAGGTCAAAACCGGTGATCAAATTGATGTCATGATCATGTCAGTCACTCCGGTGAAAGGGTCGGTCTTATTGAGCTGGGCTGATGGCGGCGGTTTAGATGGTCAAACCTCGAACGGACAGAACCGATCAAAACCCGCAAAAGGCCAGCTTTCTCGCCGCCGGATGAAAAAACCACCACGCAAAAAGAAAAGTGGCGCGAAAAAGCTAGGCAAACAGCGACAGAAGCCTTGACACATGCATCTAAACTTGTATAAATCACGCTTCGATACAGGAGATGGTCATGGCCAAACCAGCAACACTGCAAATTAAACTCGTCAGCACCGGTGACACCGGCTATTACTATGTCACCAAGAAAAACCCACGCACCAAGCCAGAAAAGCTTGAGCTGATGAAATATGATCCAAAGCTTAGAAAACATATCTTGTTCCGCGAAGCGAAAATCAAGTAAACTATTTCTGTCTTTTTCTTTATTAAAGGAGTCGTCTGATGCGCCTTGGGGTTGACCTGGGTGGCACCAAGATTGAAGCCGCTATTATTGACAGAAATGGTGATTTTGTTTGGCGCAAACGTCAGAAAACCAGCAAAACCAGCTATGATGAAATGCTTTCAAGCGTAGCTGAACTTGTCGCAGAGGCGCGCCAGAAAACTGATTTTGATGGGCCTGTTGGCGTAGGTATTCCAGGCTCAATGATGCGCTCCAGCCAGATCATTCAAGGCGCCAGCCTGACCTATTTGAATAACCGTGATCTAAAATCTGATCTTACCAATACATTAGCCACCGATATCAGGCTCGAAAATGATGCAAATTGTTTCGCCTTATCCGAAGCAACCGACGGCGCGGCGGCGGGATGTGATGTTGTCTTTGGGCTTATCCTTGGGACAGGCTGCGGCAGTGGGTTGGTGATTGATGGACGCCCCTTAACAGGCCTTAACGGCATTGCTGGTGAGATCGGACATAACCCCCTGCCCTGGCCAATCACTGATGAATATTTGGGGCATGAATGTTGGTGCGGTAATGAGGGATGTATTGAGACATTTATCTCTGGAACGGCTGTCAGCAAAGACTATTTTGATCGCACTGGCGTCAATATGCCAGTCGAAGAAATAGCCGCACGGGCAGGCATGGATTTAGTCGCCGAAAGCGTCTTTCAAGTGTTAGAAGACCGACTTGCACGCAGTTTAGCGGTCGTCATCAATATGATTGATCCTGATGCAATTGTGCTTGGTGGCGGCTTATCAAACTTGGAGCGCCTATATCAAAATGTTCACCCTAAATGGCCACGGCTTGTTTATAGCAAACATATAGAAACCCGTCTGATTCGGCCAAAGCACGGAGATTCGAGCGGCGTTCGTGGGGCAGCATGGCTGTGGCCTTATGACTGATCTGGCGACGCCATGGCTTTGTCGTGACTGTCTTGCTGATGGGATCAGCGCTATGATTAACCAATGCCCTGAATGTGGGTCTTGGCAATTACTTAAACATGCTGAGCTGCGAGAGCTGGCTATCGCCCATGTAGATTGTGATGCGTTTTATGCGGCAATAGAAAAAAGAGATCAGCCCAAGCTTGCCGATAAGCCGGTTATTATTGGCGGCGGCAAACGCGGGGTTGTTGCAACGGCTTGCTATGTTGCGCGGATTCATGGGGTGCGTTCAGCCATGCCGATGTTCAAAGCGCTTCAGCTTTGCCCTGATGCCGTTGTTATTCCGCCGCGCATGGATGCTTATAAAGTGGCTGGATATGCTATCAGAGAGCTGATGCTGACCCTAACGCCTCAGGTTGAGCCGTTATCAATTGACGAAGCCTTTATGGATTTAAGCGGCACCGAGGCCTTGCATCAAAAATACCCTGCCGCCAGCATGGTAGAATTGGCCAAGCGGATTAAGAGTGAGGTTGGCATCACCGTATCTATCGGGCTGTCTGGGACAAAATCACTGGCAAAGATGGCATCTGATATGGATAAGCCTAAAGGCTTTCACATTATTGGCATGGCTGACGCCGCTGAGATGCTAGCCCCCTTGCCTGTTAGCACCCTCTATGGGACAGGCAAAGTATTGACCAAAAAACTAAATACGGCAGGCATAAAAACATGTGGCGACCTCGCGCGGGCAAATCCTGAACTGATCATAAAACTTGCCGGCAGTAACGCCCGAACACTGCAACAACTCGCCGCTGGCATTGACCCTCGGCCAGTGACGCCTGATCGACCTGCCAAGTCCATATCATCTGAAACAACATTTGAAACTGATATCTCTGATCTTGAAATCCTCGCCGCTATTCTCGAAGAATTATGTGATAAAGTCGCAAAACGGTTAAAGACGGCTGAACTATCCGGGCGGACGGTTATGCTCAAACTGAAGTCAGATAAACACCAATTGCTGACGCGAAGTCGCACATTAAGTGACCCCACCAGATTATCAAAGCGGATATTTGAAACAGGGCTTTTGATGCTAAAAGATGAGATCGCGGCAGATCGCAACTGGCGGCTTATCGGCATAGGTGTTGAGCAGTTGGATCATGCCGAACATGCTGATCCGATGAACTTGGCTGACCCTGATTTAGGCCGTATCATTGCCCTCCAGGATACGGTGGATGGACTGCGTGATAAACATGGCAAGGCGGCTATCGTGACAGGGCGGCAATTCGCTCGCAAGCCCAAAGATAACCAATAATTAGCAGGTTTCCGCATCAAGCGGCTTAAAGCTTTCCATCATTGCCCGCATACTAAAATCCCCATAATCAACGATATATGAGCGAATAATTCCATTCGACTGTATCAAAAACTCAATTTCATATTCAGGTTCAGCATCATTGGCATCAGGTTCAAAATAAGCAACGCGCAATGGCCATAAGCTTTCCTCAGCGAGCGCGCCCATATCAATCGTTGGGGCAATGGTTCGCGCATTGCCGATCAGCGTGCTAGTGAAATATTGCGCGTCATCCGTCTCACCGCCAATGAACAGATGACTCTGATGGACACGATTTCCAGCCTCTGCCTGCTGGATTAACATCACCAGATGTTTCAGCGGAAACACGGTATCCGATGGCAACTCTAGCGTTCCATCAGCATCACCAAAAAACTTGGCTTCCCCATATCCAGCAAATAAATTGGCAAAACCTTCATAGGATTTTTTGCCATCAAAGCTTGATTCTTCCTTGATATTGAAAGAAAAGCTATCGCCTTGATGCGATTCCCAAATGTCATAAATAGAAACAAACTCTGACGTTTGACCTTCGGATAAAAGAAATGTAATGGCGTATTTTTCGGTCGAATGCCATCCATCACAGTCGCGCAATAATGAATAAAACGTTTTGCCGTTAACGCTCTCAACCGCAGAACTGGCGGTATTTGCCCATAGGTCTATATTATAGATTGCTTCATGTGACACAATGTCTTCGTATTCATCTGCCGATAAAGAAACAGAAAAAGAAGCCGATAAAGGCGCTGATAAAAAGCACACACAGTATAAAATAATTCGCCAATTCAACATTTTAATCCTTTATATACCATCTCCGGGACGGTTTAAATATTAACCCCGGAGGATTTAAAAATTAACCCCGGAGGATTTAAAATTAACATAAACCAATCTTGTGATCTGACTATCTTTAATCAGAAAGCTCATTTATAAAGCAGGACATGAGTAATAAACCATCACTTATTTCAGATAACAAGACCCTTGCGGATATTTGTCGCCGATTTGCCGATTATTCGCATATCGCTATCGATACTGAGTTTCTGCGTGAGACCACCTATTATCCAAAATTATGCCTGATCCAGATGGCATCAGCAGATGAGGCTGTTGCCATAGACCCACTGGCTGAGCATCTTGATTTAGCGCCGCTATTTACGCTTTTTACTAACCCCAATGTGGTGAAAGTCTTTCATGCTGGAAAGCAAGATTTTGAAATCTTTTTTCAGCTTATGAACACTTTGCCAACGCCCATTTATGACACGCAAATTGCCGCCATGGTATGCGGGCTAGGTGATCAGGTTGGCTATGATCGGCTGATCCAGTCTTTTCTCAATATACAGATTGATAAATCGTCCCAATTTACCGATTGGTCGCAACGGCCATTATCGCCTAAGCAATATCATTATGCGCTAGATGATGTCATCCATTTAGAGCGAGCTTATTCGCTTATCACCGAAAACATTGCCAATGCCGGGCGCGAAATGTGGCTGACCGAAGAAATGCAACAAATTGCAAAGCCAGACCAATATCAGGTTGATCTTTATCAGATTTGGACGCGCATAAAGCATCGCATCAATAAACCGCAAGGGTTGAACCGGCTAAAGCATTTAGGGCATTGGCGTGAACAGACAGCACAGCGCCGAAATCAGCCAAGACAACGGATTGCCAAAGATGACATGCTAGTCAGTGTTGCACAGCAAAACCCTGGCTCAATCGAGGACCTCAGCCGGGTTCGCGGCGTAAATGGGCATATTGTTAAGCAATATGGGCGTGATATTATAGCCGCCATAAATACCGCTAATACCGAAGATAAGCAGTTATGGCCAACACCGCCGCAACGGCCAGCCAAACCCGCCCCACAAGCCACCGCAGATTTGCTGAAAGTTCTATTAAAGCATTGCGCGGAGGAGATTGATGTCGCTAGCCGTCTGATAGCAAATAATCAAGATATAGAAGACTTGGCGCGGGGAAAAACAAAAGATATTAAAGTCTTGAAAGGCTGGCGCTATGATGTCTTTGGGCAATGGGCTGAAAAGCTGCTAACTGGTCGAATAGCGCTATCCGCAGATGGCGCCAAGACGGTTATTATTCCCCGATAATCAGGCTTCAGTAATCAGGCTTCGGTAATCAGGCTTAACGCATTAAGATAAGGTCAATTTATAGGGCAGACTGCGGTTAGCATTAGCCACACGGCGCTTGACCAAATCACCACTGCCGATCAGATCATCATCTATATGCAGGGTGAAGCCTTTTTTCGTTTCTTCAATCTCAACATGCTCCAGCACCTTGGGGATACCGCCACTAAAGGTCATGAAAAGCCGCAACAATACACCAATGGATTTGGCATGTTTGCGATCTGCTTTTGGGATTAATGCCAGAAAATCTTTTCTCTTTGGCATATATCCTTCATATCTAGTATAAAGCACCGCCGCCATCCAGACCCGTTCAGCAAGACTAATCCCGACCACGGATAGACCAAG
>NZIT01000024.1 GCA_002691725.1 SAR116 cluster bacterium
GCATTTTTTCCAGCGCGAGCCGCGACCGATGATCAGGATGTTCAAGCCATACCAAATCACATAGATAACAACACGCCACGGTCAGACGCTGATATGATGGCTTCAAATGCGCGATAAGAGGCGCGATCTTGCGTGCCAACACTTTGCCCTGATGAGGAAACCGCGTTGTCATCACCGCATATTCTTTGGCGCCTTCCATCAACGGGTCACCATAGCGCAGGTTCAAATCAAGCCGATCAAACAAAATCCCCTCTCTGACACCAAAGGCTGAGAACACAATTTCAGATGGCGACAGCTTATCCATCAGCACACGAATGACACGGATAGCCTGGCTCATACTGGGGCGTCTGGCATTAGGGATGCCATGGATGTCACCACCAAGCGCATCAATCTTATCCATTATCTGATGCAACTGATCCAGAGACATGGAAAACCCATGAACAATATCTATGCGTGGTTTGCGCTTATAGATATAGGCCGTCGCAATAGCTCGCCAGACACCGCCAACAACATATAAGCGCTGAGGATTTATTGTCTCTAGCCATGATAACGTATCCAGATAGCCACTGATTTCATTTGAGGAATATTTATTCAGATAGCCACAAGGCAGACTAGACGCCATGTCTTTTCGGATCATTTTACCGGTTTCAACAGGAACCAATTCAAGGCTACCGCCACCAAGATCAGCAACTAATCCAACAGGATCATGGAAACCGGAACATATCCCAAGCGCTGACATCATGGCTTCTTCGTGGCCTGAAATGACGCGGATATGAGTTTCTAATATGGCTTCTGCCTTATCAATAAAATCGCTGCTATTATGGGCTCTGCGAACCGCTTCGGTTGCAAATACCTCAAGCGCGTCAACCTGACTTGAGCGCGCAATTTCAGCAAACCGGTGAAGCGATTTGAAGGCTAACTGCATCTGCGCCGCGCCTAGATATCCTGTTCGCCCGACTTCTTCGCCCAGACGGCAAACATCTCTTTCATTAAATTGCGGATGCGGCAAGCGGCCTTCTGAGCGATAAATCACCAAGCGGATTGAGTTTGAGCCGATATCAATCAAGCCAATAGTAGATGAGTGTTCGGGCGACATATCATGTTTCATATCTTATCGCGGCTCATTAAATATATTAGAAACCTGGCCAATATCTGAACTCATCTTATTGATCTTTCCAAGAACTATTTATTTTTCTCAACGCTATTTATTTTTTTTTGAGGTTTGGCGGCTGGCCTCTGTCCAGGACAAGCGGGTCGGATTATCCAGTGCCGAGCCACGACCCGAAAGGCTAGGGT
The DNA here is from genome assembly GCA_002691725.1 of SAR116 cluster bacterium. Taxonomy (GTDB): domain Bacteria; phylum Pseudomonadota; class Alphaproteobacteria; order Puniceispirillales; family UBA1172; genus UBA12202. Next base: position 1,297 of record NZIT01000024.1, read on the forward strand.
TTGTCATGAAGAAATGATGCGCTGAAAACGGTTTGCTTTCCGCATCAGGATGACGAATATAACGGCCATCAGGTTGCAGCAACCAGCTGTTTAACGTGTCATTAATATTTGCCGTCATCACCTGGTCGAGGATTTGCCGATGCACCGTTGGGTTTTCAATCGGCATAAATACCTCAACACGGCGGTCTAAATTGCGCGGCATCAGATCAGCCGAGGCAATATAGACCTTTGCCTGCGGTGACGGTAAGGTCACCCCATTTGCAAAAACATAAATCCGCGAATGTTCTAAAAACTGACCAATCAGGGAGCGCACCTTAATATTTTCGGATAGCCCCGGCACGCCCGGACGCAAACAACATATGCCACGCACAACCAACTCAACCGGCACGCCTGCCTGTGAGGCTTTATACAGCACTGATATGACATGATGATCAACCAGCGAGTTCAGCTTGATCCAAATGCCAGATGGCTTGCCTTCGCTAGCAGATTTAATCTCCGCCTCAACCGCATCGACGAAGTTTTTTCGTGCTGTCACAGGCGCAAAAATCACTTTGTTCAGCTTGACCGGCTTAACATAAGACGTCATGAAATTAAAAATTCGCACAATGTCATAACAGATATCGGGGTCACAGGTAAAAAAGGATAGATCAGTATAAATCTTCGCCTTCTGGGGGTGATAATTGCCAGTTCCGCAATGCGCATAACTTCTCAGCCCGTTTTCTTCTTGCCGAACAATAAGCGATAATTTGGCATGGGTTTTCAGATCAACAAATCCATAAACCACCTGAACCCCTGCTCTTTCCAGATCACGCGCCAGACGGATATTCACTTCCTCATCAAACCTTGCCTTAATCTCAACCATGGCAGTAACCGACTTGCCTTGCTCGGCAGCGGATATCAATGCCCTCACGATGGGCGAGTCTGGCTGTGTCCGATATAGCGTTTGGCGAATAGAGACGACTTTTGGGTCTTCAGCCGCTTGCCGCAAAAATTGCAACACCACATCAAAGCTCTCATAAGGGTGATGAACCAAAATATCCTTGGCACGGATCGCGGCAAAACAATCGCCGCCAAAATCCCTGATGCGTTCAGGAAACCGTGCCGAATATGGCGGAAAGCGTAACGTATCATCACCAGCGCTACAAATCTGGCTGAGATCCGATAAATCAATCATGCCGCCGACATAAAATCGTTCTTCTTCTGAAACTTTAAGCTCATCAGCAAGCACATCAATCAACTGGCTAGGCCGATCAGCCGATAATTGCAGCGCAATGACATTACCTCGGCGACGCGCCCGCAACGCATTTTCAAAGGTCGTAACGAGGTCTTCGGCTTCTTCATCATACTCAATTTCTGAATCGCGCAATACCCGAAACAGAACATGGTCCTTCAATTCATGCTGAGGAAAAATCTCTTCCAAGTTGAGCAAAATAGCATCTTCAAGGGAAATAAAGCGAACGCTGTCACCGGGCAGACGGCAAAACCGCTTAATGACAGGCGAGAGCATAATCAGTGCCGTCTTATGCTTATTCTTACTTTCTTCAAGATCAAGAAACATCCCCAGCCCTTCGTTTGCAATAAAGGGAAACGGGTGAGCAGGATCAAGCGTTTGCGGGGTAATGATCTGAATAACTTCGTTTATAATGAATGCCTTAACATACTCTTTATCGGCATCATCAAGCTGGTCAGGTGAGACAATGCTAACGCCATTTTCATCATGCGTTGATAGCGCGCTAAAGAGTTGCGGCAAAATCACCTGCTGCTGCGCCAGAAGATGCCGAATACGGGCATCAATCTCTTTGAGCTGGCGCTGAGGCGTCACAAAGCTGTTATGATAATCCAGCTTTAATCCACGCTTCACCAAATGCTTCAGCCCAGCCACCCGAACCGTAAAGAACTCATCTAAATTGCTCGCCGAAATAGCAATAAAACGGAGCCTTTCCAGCAACGGATGATGGCCGTTTTCTGCCTCAGCCAGCACCCTTTCATTGAACGCTAGCCAAGATAGCTCCCGATTAATCAAATGATATTTTTCTTCGATTTCAAGCGGCGGGATCGGCAGCGTTTCTGAAATAGTATCAGCGCTCACACTCATGTTCTGAGGGTCTATAATCTTCTGATTTTTTTTACCATTCTTTAAATCTGTCATCTTATTCTTTTAATATGTAATCAAGGAAACAGCAAGTTTAACGATGATAATTGTATCTATTTTAAGCAAGCCCCTTATTCCCTCATAAGAGTGAATATCCGGGATTATTTTATCTGCTTATGAGCAAACCCTGGAAACCCATATTTGATAATAGAAATTAATATAGAATCATGATATTACATTTTTATGAATAATAACGACCATTCTCCGCCTGCCAACCTGATCATTGCGCCGTCTATTCTAGCTGCTGATTTTGGCAATTTGGCAGATAACGTTCGGGCGGTTGCGGCGGCGGGCGCCGACTGGATACATCTTGACGTGATGGATGGTCATTTCGTGCCTAACATATCTTTTGGCGCGCCTATCATTGCGGCGTTGCGGCCAGTCACAGATTTACCTTTTGATTGCCATTTGATGATTGAGCCAGCAGAGCCTTTCCTTGCCGATTTTGCCAAGGCTGGCGCTGATCGTATCATTATTCATGCTGAGGCGACCAGGCATCTTGATCGCGCCCTTCAGATGATCAATGATTTGGGCTGTAAGGCTGGTGTTGCGCTTAACCCTGCGACTCCTATTGAGGCGGTTAGCCATGTCCTTGATCGCATTGATCTGGTCTTGCTGATGACAGTTAATCCGGGCTTTGGCGGGCAATCCTTTGTGGCTTCTGTTCTGCCCAAAATATCTGATATGCGTGGGGTGATTGGTGCGCGTGATATCCGCATTGAGGTAGATGGCGGCATTAATGCTGAGACGGCTAAACAGGCGATAGCCGCTGGTGCTGATACGCTCGTTGCTGGATCATCGGTGTTTTCTGGCACGCCTGATCTTTGGGCGGATCATATCGCGGCTTTGCGCGGTTAACGCAATTCAGCCAGCATTCGGTATCTTGCCGCCATACTATTTTCAAAAATGCATTGCACATATCCCATATCTTTGTTCATAATCGTTTCATAATTTATTTTGATGTTTATGGGCAGGATGTATGAGGGTTACAGCAAGATGCTAAGCCAGGGTCAAAAAGATTTTTTCTGGGAACATGGCTATTGCGTGGTTGAGGACGCTGTTAACGCCGATGAGTTGCATCAACTTAAATCGACCTTTAGCGAATGGGTAGAGGATAGCCGCCAGCATGACAGCGCTTTTGGTGTGTTATCAGATGGACGCCCGCGCTTTGATATTGAAGACGGCCACCATGCTGATCAGCCGGCACTGCGCCGAGTAAGCTCCCCCGAAGAAATTGCTCCAAGCTATTTTCAGGTCATGGCTAATAGTGGCGTCACCGATGCCGTGGCTGATCTGATTGGCCCAAATGTCAAATTGCATCATTCAAAAATTAATTCCAAATTGCCCAAATCGGCCACTGTCGTGAAATGGCATCAAGATTTTCCTTTTACCCCACATAGCAATGATGATCTGATTACCGCCTTGCTGATGCTTGATGATGTCACCATGGAAAACGGCCCGCTTGAGGTCTGGCCCGGCACGCATAAGGGCGATATCCATAGTCTTTGGCATGATGGAGCTTTCACCGGCGCGGTGAGCGCGGATATCACAGCCAAGGCTTTGGATCATCGGCAATATTGTACTGGCACGGCTGGCAGCGTCTGTTTGATGCATACGCGGCTTCTCCATGGCTCATCACAAAATCAATCTGAGGCGCCACGAACGCTATATATTGTTGTTTATAGCGCGGCAGATGCGGCGCCTTTGACGCCTTCGCCAGTGCCATCCCAACATATGGGACTGGTCGTTCGCGGCGAAGATAACGGACATATCAGGTCTATTCCCTTTGATCTGGAAAAGCCGGAATTACCCAAAGGCGCGTCTTTCTTTGTGCAACAGAAACAACATGAGGCAGATCATGCTTGATACCCCAAATCCATCATCGGCATATGATGCCATTATCATTGGGGGTGGCCATAATGGGCTTGTTTGCGCCAATTATTTAGCCCGTGCAGGCAAAAAAGTCGCGGTACTGGAACGCCGCCATATTGTTGGTGGGGCGGCAGTCACTGAGGAGATTGCTGATGGTTTTCGCGCCTCAATTTATTCCTATTTGATGAGCTTGTTGCATCCGCGCATCATTAATGATTTCAATTTACGCAAGCATGGGCTTGAGGTATTGCCCTGCTCAGACATGGTATCGCCGCTTGGTGGTGAGGACTATATTTTGTTTTCCGACAATATAGCTAAAACCCAAGAATCGTTCTCACGGTTTTCCAAAAAAGATGCTGAGATTTATCCAGAATTTGATGCCTATCTTAACGAAGCCGCAGATATCGTCCGCAAATTATTATGGGAGACCCCTGTTGATCCATCGCAGCGGAGCTGGAAAACCTTTCGTGATGGCGCCTCTCTTTTATGGCGGCACCGCAAGATCGGGAAAAAGATGTATCGCATTGTCGATATGATGACAATGAGCGCCTATGACTTCCTGAGTGAGTGGTTTGAAGATGAGCGTATCATGGCGGTAATCGCCTATTATGCGTCTATTGGCACCTTTGCCGGCCCCAAATCCCCGGGCTCGGCTTATGTCATCATGCATCATGTTATGGGTGAGCATGAAGGCGCTGGCGGCTGGGGATTTATTAAAGGCGGCATGGGCAAGATCACCGAAGCGCTAGCCAATTATGGCCGTGAAAATGGCGTCGATATCATCACCAATGCAGAAATTGCTGAGATTAGGGTGTCCGGAAATAAAGTCGGTTCAGTCATCACATCAGACGGGCGAGATTTTACCGCACCCGTGGTCGCATCAAACCTGTCAGCGAAGGCCATGTATCTCAATCTGATAGATGATAAGCATCTTCCTGATGAAGTGCTGCGGGAAATCCGGGGCTACCGCACCATGTCCACCGCTTTTAAGATGAATGTTGCTTGCGAGCGACCACCGCAATACAGCATGTTGCCCAAATTACGCAAAGATGGCGTTTTAGGTAATTTTGATTATCCAACCTATATGCATATCGCCCCGGATATTGATTATCTGGAACGGGCTTATGATGATGCTAAATATGGCTGGTATTCGAATGAGCCATTTATGACGCCTGTTTGCCCAACCATTGTCGATGATACCCTCGCCCCGCCCGGCAAGCATGTCGTCAATTTCTTTGGCGGCCACGCGCCTTACACATTAAAAAATGGCGAATGGAAAGATGAGAAAGAGCAATTCAAGAAAAATATCTTCAAGCAGATAGAGGCCTATGCACCCGGATTTTCAGAAGATGTTATCGAAGCCCAATTGCTTGTTGCGCCGGATATTGAGGCCAATGTCGGCCTGCCAATGGGGCATATTTTTCAAGGTGAGCTAAGCCCTGACCAGCTGTTTTTCCAGCGTCCTATATCAGGCTATGCCGATTACCGCACCCCTATTAAAGGGCTATATGTTTGCGGCTCATCCATGCATCCGGGCGGCGGCGTATCAGGTATTCCCGGCCATAATGCCGCCCGTGAGATTTTGCGCGATCAGCGTAAGAAAATGCGCTAGATAATCACGGATTAGCGTTATGAGCGCCGCCATCAACCAGCAGATTCTGGCCGACAAGATAGCCTGAATGCGCCGAGCATAAAAACGCACAAGCATGGCCAAACTCATTCGTCTCACCTAATCGGCGGCTTGGGTTAGCGGCTTCGGCAGCTGATCGGATATCAGCAACATCTTTGCTCTCACGTTTGGCGGCGGCTTCAAATAAACTATTAATCCTGTCCGTGTTAAACTGCCCCGGCAGCAACCCATTGATGGTCACATTATGCTGTGCCACTTGCCGCGAAAGGCCAGCAACAAAGCCTGTCAGACCAGCACGGGCGCCGTTAGATAAGCCTAAATGCGGGATCGGATTTTTAACTGAGCCTGAGGTAATATTAACAATACGGCCAAAGCGCTGTGCGATCATGGGATCAATAACCGCCTTAATCATCTCAATCGGGGTAATCATGTTCGAGTTAACGGCATTGACCCAGTCTTCGCGTTGCCAATCCCGAAAATCACCTGGCGGCGGGCCACCAGCATTATTGACCAGAATATCAACCACACGATCAGCCGCACCTAAAACTTCAGCCCGGCCTTCGGGGGTGGTAATGTCTGCTGCCACCGCAACAACCTTGACCCCATGGCTATCTCTAATCATATCAGCAGAGGCATTGAGCGTATCTGGATTAATCCCGTTCATAATCAGATCAACGCCATTCGCGGCAAGCTCATTAGCACAGCCAAGACCAAGACCACGGCTAGATGCACAAACAATAGCTAATTTGCCTTTAATTCCCAAATCCATTGATATTCCTTTCTGTCATTTCATTAAATCAAAATAAAGTTGGCTGTATATCAGCCAGAACCTTGCGCGTCATGGCCATATTAACCTTTTTCTTTTCGGTAATGCTGATCGCATTCAAGGCGTCTATGATGCTATTGGCTGAGCCAAAACTACGTTCCATGCGCTTAACGATATAGGTAATCATCTCATCGTCAAGCGCCATGCCCCTATCATCTGATAATTTACGCAAAAGATGTACAAGCAAATCATCATCGGGGGTCGTGATCTGGGCGGTATTAATCGCGGCCAGCCTTGAGGTGACATCAGGCAGTCGCCAAGGCATCAATGCTGGCGCCTCAGTGGCAAGGATCATCAAAGACCCTGCGCTACCGGTGAACCGGTTTAAGAGATGAAAAAGCGTCTCATCAGGCCAGTCAGCCCCGCAAGCTAACCCATCAAGAACATATGCCCGGGCGGGATCAAGGTGATCAATGCCTGCCGCAATCGAGGCAATATCTGTTGCTTTTGAGGCATCTTTCCAGATTGCCGCTAAATGTGATTTTCCGCAATATTGATCGCCATGAATGATCACCGCCCTGATCACCCCCGGCCAATCTGGCCAGCGGTCTATCCAATCAGCGGCAATCGCATTACAAGCCCCAATCATGAACTGATGCCGCCCATAATTATCGGCTGATGGAAAGTCTAATGTGATTTGTTGACCTGACATTTTATCGGCATCGCTTGTAGAATAGATTGAAATATAGGAATTAGTTTCGGTTTATTAAAATAAATCCACCAACAGATGTATCTGGATTCGGCTCAATCCGAAAGCCTAATTGTTCGAGCGCATAATCCATTGCCTCAAGCGACCCGTTAATTGTGATATCCATCACCGCCATATCGGCAGATAGCAGACGCAATTGCACAGTTTCCACTGGTGATACGTTTTCAAGAC
>NZIT01000025.1 GCA_002691725.1 SAR116 cluster bacterium
GAAAAACGCAACCTCTTTCACAGCTGGACGGTTCTGATGGCGATCCTGGCCTTTGGCCTGAGCTTAATCGGCACCTTCATTGTCCGGTCAGGCTTGCTAACCTCTGTCCATGCCTTCACCAATGACCCGACACGGGGGCTGGTGATATTGGTTATTATTTTGGTGGCTGTTGGGGTGCCATTGCTGTTATTTGGCTGGCGCGCGGGTACGCTTGCCCGTGATAATAATAGTGATAAGGATACAGACCCCCCTGCCCTGATTAGCCGTGAGACAGCGCTTCAAGCCAATAATCTGCTGCTTGTTGTCACCTCGGCGACGGTATTAGTGGGAACACTTTATCCGCTTATTATTGAGGCGATTAATGGCGCAAGAATATCGGTTGGCCCGCCTTTCTTTGAGGCAACGGTGGGGCCTTTACTTGGCTTGATGTTAATATTTATGCCGGTAGCGCCATTGCTGGCTTGGAAAAAGGCGCAGGCTAAATCCATCACGCCATATCTCTGGCCAATGCTTATCGTGACCTCGGCTATTATGGTGGTGATGATGGTCATGCTTAATGGCATCAGCATTTTTGCTATTGCAACTTTAGGGCTTGGCGTCTGGGTGATTAGCGGAGTTGTTGCTGATATCGCGGCGATAATGGGTGGTCGCCGGATGACGATCAGGTCTGGATTTCAGCGATTAATTGGCGCGCCATTGCCGCGAATTGGCATGAATATGGCGCATATTGGTGTTGCCATTTTTACCATCGGTGTCGCGGGGGTGAGCTTCTTTGACAGCGAAACCATTACCCGTATGCAGATAAATGACAGCATTGAAAGCGGCAATAAAATCTTTACCCTTAGCCAGGTTGCACCCATCGAAGGCCCGAACTATACAGCCATGGCCGCCATGGTTATGATGACGGATGATCGCGGCAGAGAGGTTGCGTTAACCAGCGAGATCAGGCGTTTCCCTGTTGCCCGAAGCCAAACAACTGAGGCGGCCATAAAGACTGGATTTTGGGGTGATACTTATGTTGTATATGGCGGCGGGACGCGCGCCGATGGCTTTGTTATCCGAATTTATCAAAAACCGTTAATACCGTGGATATGGGGCGGCGCCGGATTAATGATGCTCGGTGGCTTTCTTGCGATGGGGTCGCGGCGATCAAAACCGGCTGTATTAGTGAGTACATCTGTCGCTGAAAGCCATAAGGATAGCATTGCATGAAGCCGAGTAAACTGCCCTTCTTTCTGCCGGTTATTGTCTTTCTGCTATTTGTTGCGGTGGCTTTTTGGGGGCTATACGCGATTACCACAGGCCAGCGCAATGTCAGCGATATCGGCTTTTCCATGCAAGGCCAGAAAATCGCGGATATCGCTTTGCCAGAGCTGAAAACCGCATCAGAAGCACCCGAATATCTTGATCTTGCGGCGTGGAAAGGCAAAGCCTATGCGATTAATGTCTGGGCATCATGGTGCCCGCCTTGCCGTGCCGAAGCGCCTGCCATTCATCAATTATCACAATCGCTGCCTGTGTTGGGGATAAATCAACGTGATAAATATGATGACGCGATCGGATTTCTTAATCAATTTGGCAATCCCTATGAGCAGATTGGTATTGACCGCGATGGTAAAGCCAGCATCACCATAGGCGTTCAGGCATTGCCAGAGACGCTGATTGTCGCCCCTGATGGGCGCGTTATCTTGCATCATAGAGGGCCTGTCTTTGCTAATGAAATGAGAGGCTCCATTCGTGCGGCGCTGACTGAATTGGGGATTGAGTAATGTCGCGGCGGCACTCCGGGATTTACATGTCTGCTAATGCTTGGCTCTTTATGGCTATATGTATAGCTATATTTAGTGTTGGGCTGACGACATTGATCACATATCCAAGCCCTCCGGCACAAGCGATTATGCCTGAAGAACAGATGGCAAATCCTGTTGATGAGGCGCGTGCCCGTGCGCTGGCCGCTGAATTGCGCTGTCTGGTTTGCCAGAATCAAACCGTTGATGATAGCGATGCTGATTTTGCAATTACCATCCGCAGCATTATTCGTGATCAGATTTCTACCGGGCAAAGTGATCAAGATATCCTTACCTATCTGCGTCAGCGTTATGGTGATTACATTCTGTTTAACCCGCCGCTTAATCACATGACCGTGATGCTATGGCTAGCCCCTATCATATTGCTGATTGGCGGTGTTATTGTGATCGTCATGACACGCCAGAAAGCTCTCCATAAAGCTCCCCATAAAAATCAAGATAAGGATCAGTTATAATGGTCACAACAAGCGCCAGTTTCTGGACAAGCCTGATCATTATGGCGGCGATGGTGGGCGGCGTGATGGCTGTTCTGATGCGAGCATCTGGTCAATCAGAGGGCGGCAATACCAATACTAATACCAATAGCGGGGCTAGAGCTGGGGCTGGGGCTAGCTCATGGGTTATTCTGATCGCCCTATTGGTAAGCGCTGGCATTTACGGCATGCTTGGCAAGCCTGATATGGGAGATGCGCCATTACATATGCGGGCTGATGCTCTCCAGAAAAAGGCCGCGATTGAGGCTATGGAACAAGAGCTTGCTAATCGTAACCTGGCCGCCGCCAAACAACAGCTTGATGAAAATCCTGATGATATCGTCGCCATGCTGATGCTAGCCGAAGCCGCCGCCACCGCCGGACAATATGAAACTGAGATTGCGGCACTAGAACGGGCGTTTGATCAATCAGGGCATCCGACCATCCGGTCTATGCTGGCAGAGGCGTTGACGAGACAAGCTGATGGGATTGTCACCGAACAAGCTGCTGAATTATTGCTGCAATCGCTCACCGAAAATTTGGATGATTGGCGCGCCGCCTATCTTTACGGCCTCTACCTAAGCCAGAATGGCAAGGATGCTAAGGCTACTCTGATCTGGCAAGATTTAGGACGGCGAGCAAGCCGGGAGGACGATGGCACAAGAATGCTTGAATTAGTCAATAATCAGCTTCGTGATCTGGCGGCAAGAACTGGCCAACCCGAAGCTGATCTGATCATTGCGCCAATGACAGATAACACCGATAACACCGCATCAGACCCGCAATAATATTAGTGATTACCCTTAAATAATTTGCGAGGCCGAAATAATTAGCGCGGCCGCCGCCGCCGTCCGGTGCGCTCACCTGACCCGTCATTATCATTTGCCCCCATGCTGCGTTCAGGCAATGTTACCGCAGCCGATAATTTCGTGTAAGGATCAGTTTTATGGGGAATAGCCATGGCTTTAACAAAATGATCCTGAAAAGCTGGCTCAACGGCGGTTTCAATTTTTTCAATATTGCGGACAATTTCCTCAACCTGTCGGCGCTGGGTTTTATTCAATAAGCAAATGCGGGCGCCCGTGCCAGCGGAATTGCCTGCTGAGCGAACATGATCAAGCTCACAATCAGGGATCATGCCTAGAACCATGGCGTATTTTGGCTCAATATGTGTGCCAAATGCACCTGCCAAGACAACATCATCGACATGATCAATATTCAGCTTATCCATGAGCAAACGGAAGCCTGCATAAAGCGCGGCTTTAGCTAGCTGGATCGCGCGAATATCATTCTGGGTAACGGTCACAGTGTCTGACACACGATAACTAAACGTCCGACCATCCTCAATAATCCGGGGCGATATAGCGGCTTTTGTGCCATCAATAACGCCGTCTTCGGTAATAATTCCAGCCAGATACATCTCAGACAGAATCTCAATAATACCTGACCCGCAAATGCCCGTTATTCCCGTTTGAGCAATGGCGTCTTCAAAGCCGTCTTCATCAGACCATAACTCAACCCCGATAACGCGAAAGCGCGGCTCCAGCGTTTCTGGATTAATCCTGATGCGTTCAATAGCGCCGGGGGCGGCGCGTTGGCCACTGCTGATCTGAGCCCCCTCAAAGGCTGGCCCTGTCGGCGAAGAGGCGGCAAGCAAGCGATCCTTACTGCCGCAAATAATTTCTGCATTCGTGCCGACATCCACCACCAAGGTCATGCCATCACCCTGATCAGGACGTTCCGCCAATGCCACCGCCGCCGCATCCGCACCAACATGCCCCGCAATACAAGGCAAGACATAAACTCTAGCCCCAGCATGAACATCCAGATCAAGCTCACTTGCCAATGTCTCAAAGGCTTCATCCATGGATAAAGCGAATGGCGCACCACCAAGCTCAATAGGGTCTATGCCCAGCACCAGATGATGCATGACCGGATTGCCCACCAAAACCAGCTCAATAATATCATCAGTGGTAATATCCGCCTGCTCTGCTGCGCCTGATAAAAGCTGCTGCAAGCCTTCACGAACAGACGCTGTCATTTCCGCGGCACCACCTTCGTTCATAAAACCATAAGACACACGGCTCATTAAATCTTCACCAAAGCGTATCTGCGGGTTCATCGCCCCTGATGAGGCTAACACCTCACCGCTATTCATATCACAGAGATGCGCCGACATAGTTGTCGAGCCGATATCAATCGCCGCGCCAACAATACGGTCCTTAAGCCCCGGCCAGATACCAACAATACGCTGACCATCACGCAAGGCAACGGTGACTTCCCATTTACCTTTGCGTAACACCGGCTGTAAGGATTGCAGAACATGCAAATCTGCGGATATATCGCCTGACACACGATCTGGCCATTGCTCTTGCAATGCCTCGGCAACGCGGCGTAAATCCCCCGATGGCTCATGCATATCTGGCTCACGCACGGTGATAAAACATAGCCGCGTTACGGCATCAACCTCAATTGCCCGCGTATCCGCTTCTTTGCGCACAACCTGAGCATGAACCTGTGAGCTGGCAGGAACGTCAATCACCGCATCATTGAGCAAAATAGACTGGCAAGATAATCGCCGACCTTGATCCAGGCCACGCTTCTCTGCGTATCTATCCTCAACCTTTGAGCGTTCGGATACTGATACCGAGGATGATTTGATCCCGTGTTTGGCGAAATCGCCTTCACCGACAATGATCTGACAGCGCCCACACATAGCTCTGCCGCCACACACCGAATCAATATCAACGCCAAGGCTTCTTGCCGCTTGCAGAACGGTTGTTCCTGCCGCAACCTGACCTTGACGGCCTGACGGGGTGAATACGATCTTTACCTGTTTATCATCATGTTCTGGCATAAGGTATTATAACTCGTAAAAGATAAATAATGCTTTTATAATTTTGTCTTTAGGCGCGGCGACGGCGGCGTTCACGGTCACCACGCGCACCCCGACCTTCACCTTCTGGTGCTGGCTCACGATATTTTTTGATCCAGCGCCGACATTCAGGATCAGTCCCCATCATCACATCAGCGCCCATGATACCTGCCATTTCTTCGGCATGCAGTGGGTTCATAATCGCCGAGGTCATGCCAGCGCCAACAGCCATCGCCAGAAACGCCGCATTCATGCCATGACGGTTAGGCAGACCAAATGAAATATTTGATGCGCCACAAGTCGTATTCACCTTTAGCTCATCACGCAAACGGCGAATTAATTCAAGCGCCGAACGACCAGCCAGATTGATAGCCCCAACAGGCATGATCAATGGATCAACCACAACATCTTCTCTTGGGATGCCAAAATCTTCAGCCCGCTCAACAATCTTTTTGGCAACCTCATAACGCACATTAGGGTCTTCGGAAATGCCGGTTTCATCATTGGATATCGCCACAACCGCGGCGCCATATTTCTTGACCAAAGGCAAGACAACTTCGAGGCGTTCTTCTTCGCCAGTGACAGAATTAACCAGCGCCTTGCCCTTATAGACGGATAACCCATTTTCAAGCGCCTCAACGATTGAGCTATCAATGGCGAGCGGAACATCAACATTATCTTGAACAAGCTCAATACATTCAGCCAGAATTTTTGGCTCATCAACCATTGGGATACCTGCATTGACATCAAGCATTGTTGCCCCGGCCTCAACCTGTGCCAGCGCATCCGACAGCACCCGCGAGTAATCCCCTTCCGCCATTTCAGCGGCCAGTAACTTACGGCCAGTCGGATTAATCCGCTCACCAATAATGCAAAATGGCTTTTCAAAACCAATTTCTATTTCTTTTTTATGTGATGATACGCGAGTGATAGTCATGGTAATCTCCTCATCATGATAGGGCTATATAACTGGCTGTTATGTAATTAATTTATGATGCCTTGCTGGCGGCTTGCTCAATCACCTGAAAGCCACCTTTAGGTAAAAGCTTGACTTGGCCTGATGCCACCTGGCTTGCCCATACGGCTGTTTTGGCAACACCGCCAAATGGATAATAGTGAAAATGGTTAAGCTTTGTGTCTGGGTCATTTGCCATCGCTTCGGCCAAGCCTGCGATCAGAAGATGCGGCGATTGCACCGTCAACAGCTTTGTCACATTGCGTGCTTGTTTAGCGATAAAGCGCATAGATGGGCCAATGCCAGAAATTTGAGCAAATCGGAACAATGTCTTGATTGTTGCCGGCCCCGGAATACCAATGCGGATAGGCAAGGTATTACCATCAGCACGGATGCGTTTCTCCCACGCAATAACCGCATCAGCATCAAAGCAGAATTGGGTTTCAATATAAAGATCAAGACCTTCTTTCCTGGCATATTCATTTTTCCATGCCAAGGCATCAGCCAGCAGATTGTCTTTAATATCCGGGCTGCCTTCGGGATGACCTGAAACCCCGATTTTCCGAATACCTGCTGATTGCAGGATACCTGTTTTCAAAACTTCCATAGAGGACGCAAACTCCCCAACAGGTTGGGTTACCCCGCCGCCAATGACCAGCACCTCATCAATATTGGCGCGTGATGTCATATCTGCCACCAATTCTGCTAATTGGTCTTTTGATTTTAATGACCGCGCGGCGATATGAGGGACAGGGACTAAACCAGAATCGCGCAAGCGTTTAGCAACATCAATCGTATCAACCGGATTAGTGCCGGGAAGGAAGGTGACGTTAACCGTTGTGCCTTCAGCTAGAATGCTGGAAAAATCTTCTATTTTAGCAGCTCCGGGTGGCGTCACTTCTATCGACCAATTGGCACCAGCCTTGGCAATCATATCTATCGTATCGGTCATACTTTTCGTCCCCTCAAACTAAAAGACTAATTTTATAACTAGCATTAATGTGGATTTATTCGACTCATTGGCCAGATGACGGCAATCTGTCTCTTATTTACGACAAGACCTCATAACAAGGTCACATTTATTTAATATTAAAAAAATTTTAAAAGATATCTGGTAATGAAAAAACCCATTATGGTTTTCGAGGAAATTATTTTTCTGAGCCGCCAGCAGCAACCAGTTTAGCCACCCGCTCTTGTGGATAGTCTTCTTCTAGCTGTGTTGCCATGGTTTTTGCTTCTGCATCTAAATCATCACCACATGGCACGGGGTCGGATTTTCGCCATTCTGCCAGATAATCATCGGTGCTATCAGCGCCATCGCGCATAGCGGCGGCGTCAATAGCAATAGCGAAGCGTTGCGGCAGCTCAATTTTAGCTTGTTGCCGCTTGCGACCGCGACCTTCCTCAGCAACAACCTGTGCCGGGATATCACGCCAATATATAATGGTTAAACTTGCCACGAAAGGTTAGGCGGCCGGCTTTTCGGAGACCATAGCCTTTGCCGTTTCCACCGCAACAGCAGCATCACGGCAATACGCATCGGCACCGATAGATGTCGCAAAAGCCTCATTCAGAGGCGCGCCACCAACCAACACGATATAATCATCACGCATGCCTTTTTCGACCAGCGCGTCAATCACCACCTTCATATATGGCATCGTTGTCGTCAACAACGCCGACATACCAAGGATGTCAGGCTTGTGTTCTTCGAGTGCCTCAATGTAGTTTTCCACCGGATTATTGATACCGATATCAATCACTTCAAATCCAGCGCCTTCCATCATCATGGAAACGAGGTTTTTGCCAATATCATGAATGTCGCCTTTGACCGTTCCGATCACCATCTTACCCTGTTGCGGGGCGCCTGTTTCGGCAAGTAATGGGCGCAAGATTTGCATCCCTGCTTTCATGGCATTAGCTGCCATCAAAACTTCGGGGACAAAGAGAATACCATCACGGAAATCAATACCAACGATAGTCATGCCTTCGACTAACGCTTCGGTTAGAACTTTATATGGCGTCCAGCCACGACCGAGAAAAATATGGACAGCTTCAACGACTTCTTCCTGAAGACCGTCATAAAGATCATCATGCACCTGTTGCACAAGCTCATCATCATCTAATTCTTCAAGAATGATATCATCTTCATCGGACATGACAGACCTCACCTATTAAAAATTACACTTCAGATTTGCTTCAAAATAAAAAAACGATTAAAAAAATTCCGACATTTAGTTATCTGGTTTCGGCATGTTTTCATTTTTGCCGCCATCTGAAGTCGATTTTTACAGCTCATTTAATCTATATCCATATCTTTTTGATAACGATGCAGAATAAACATAATCACCACACCAAATAATAATGATATTCCAGTCAATCCAAAAACCTTAAAAGTAACCCATTGTTCGGTGGTCAAATTGCGCCATGCCAGCTCATTTGCGGCGGCGATAGTTAGCATCATTCCGACAAAGCTGAAGGTTAGCTCGCGCCAGATTCCAGACTCGTCCGGCATTTTCAGTTGTTCCATCATGGCTCTGATCGGGTTCATGCCAAGCATATAGCCGCCCATAATCGCGATAGCGATAGCCAGACTTGCCACTGTTGGCTTAATTTTAATGTAGAAATCATCTTCCATCAGGATAGTCAAGCCGCCAAAAAACACCACCATGACACAGCCAATAGCCGCCATTTTTGGAATCCGTCTTTCCAGATGCCATGACATGATTAATGCCAAAATGGTTGCGCCAACCAAGCTTGCGGTGCCAGCATAGATACCATAAAAATAATTAACCCCAAAAAACAACAGTAACGGCCCAAACTCTAACGCAGATCGCCACTTATTAGGTTTTGGCTCCGGCTGTTTAATCTCTGTTTCTGTATTGGGGTTCATGCCGCTTCCTCATGTTCAAGTTCCAGGGCTTTCCACGCTTCCCTGATCAGATTTCCATCACTGGCCTGACCGCGGGCTTCTTCGGATAATGTCCGGCGCCAGCTTCTTGCGCCTTTTCTGCCACTAGCAAAACCTAGCATATGACGTGTGATCGCAATTAGCCGTTCACCCTTTGCAACCTCATGGTCTGCATATGCCGCCATCGCTGACATGACCATATTGGCATCGGCGGCATCATGACCAAACACCTGCGCCGCCCAGATCGCTAATTGTGCTGGCTGTTGATACGCAGCACGGCCAAGCATAACGCCATCAACCTGATCAAGCCCCAAACGGATATCATGCCAATCCGTAAAGCCGCCATTTATGCTGATCGGCAGATCATTTGCTGCCGCCAAAAGCCGCTGTTTCAAAGCATAAACACGGTCATAATTTAGCGGCGGAATATCTCTATTTTCTTTGGGGCTAAGCCCTTTAAGCCAGGCCTGCCTTGCATGAACAATAATGTGATCAACACCGCCGCCGATAATCGTATCAATAAAGTGGTCAAGCGCATCATGGATATCCATGTCATCAATGCCAAGCCGACATTTGACGCTCACTGGACGTTTTGTTGCTGATTGCATCGCCGCCACAAGCTCACCCACCAGAACTGGATCAGCCATAAGTGCCGCCCCAAACTGTCCTGATTGCACGCGATCCGAAGGGCATCCGACATTCAGGTTATATTCAGCATAACCGTAAGGTTCAGCAATGCGAATAGCATCCGCCAAGGCGTCAGGGTCAGCACCGCCCAACTGTAATATGATCGCCTGATCTGGCTGATGATTTGGAGCATTATGATGCCCAGCCAAGAGCCGCTCAACATTGCCAAAGCGGATCGCATTGGCGGTTACCATTTCGGTATAAAGCGCCGCTTTCGGGGCTAACAATCGGTGAAAATAGCGGCAATGCCTGTCTGTCCAATCCATCATCGGCGCCACCGATAACTGATGTGAGGCATAAGACAATGCCAGTTTAGCAGATAGTGATGAAATGGTATCTTGCGTCATCTTGAATACATCCCAATAAACCACATGATCTTTTATTGCATCGTCAATGTCAAATATTGAGATAATCAAATATTGAGACAATCAAATATTGCGCCAAAATGAAATCCTGGCAATCATTCTATATATGATCACGGTCATATTGAGCAAAGGGGTTCGTTCCTCTTGACGTTTCAATCGCAACGACCCAGCAATCTGCATCATAACGCATTTGTTTTTCAACAAGGCCAGTTGCAACATGGCTTTCAATCCAGTCATCTTGATGGATAGCCGCCCAAACCGCGCCTTTATCAGGATCATGGTGACGCGCCTCAACCCGCATCATGCCATCGCTATTTTCCAGCTTTACCAGAATAGCACCCCGATCATTATCGCCGCGATGCTCAAGCACCATGGTGACACGCTCTTGATTAGCCTCAGCCATCACCCCTGCAACCAGCATTGTTGTGGTTAAACGTGACATGAGGTTAAAAATCGGAACACCGACCGTTTTTTTCCCAGTCACCGAACCGCGTTGGCTCAAGTCCTTTCGGCCCACCATGTTCAACTAGTTCAGGTTGATCCTGTTCTGGCTTCTCTGGCTTCTCTGGAGCATGTTCCGGAGCATTTTCTGAAGCATGCTCTGGGGCACGCTCTGTATCGGGGTTTATGGCTTTTGGGTCAGCCTGATTGTTATCTGTCATCATCATACTCAACTATA
>NZIT01000026.1 GCA_002691725.1 SAR116 cluster bacterium
ACATACCCCCAGTGTCCCTGCATACCCCTTGTTACTTAAGCACATGACCTAAGATGGCATAGGCAAGTGAGGGCAGTTAACTACCATATACAGAGTAAGTACATTATCACCTACAATGCCATCCCACTTTCCCTATACTCAGAACGAACTCTGTAACTGCACAAACATACCTATACACTAGCATCATTCCATTACCCGAAGATTTCCATGCAACCCACATAACTGCCCACACATAGCTGTAAGCAGTCTGGTTGACTACATGTAACTCAAGCACTGCTAGTGCCTGTCAGTGAATCTCACAGAGCCTCAGGGCTGGATGCGCCACTAACCGATATTGCTAATATGAAATGCGCGGATTTCACCAATATAGAAGACGCGTTTTTCACCTATTTTGACATGCTGGATGATACTATCGAAAGCCTTGATGCGGTGGCGATTGCGGTTGCCGCGCCTGTCAATGACGACTGGATAAACGTTACCAACAACCGGTGGCAGTTTAGCAAAATCGCATTACAAGAACGACTAACGGCGCATCGTTTTCTGGTGGTCAACGATTTTACCGCACAAGCCCTCGCCCAAATTGATCCCACCCCCAACACGGTCATTTTATCAGGACAGTCCGATGATACCACCCCTTTGTTAGTCATTGGCCCGGGAACAGGTCTTGGCGTATCGGCCTTGATACCATCTCCCGCTGGATATATTCCGCTAGAGGGCGAAGGTGGACATGTTAGCTTCTCGCCACGATCTGCGATGGAAAATGCTTTACTAGCATTCACGCGACAGACGCATAATCATGTATCAGCTGAACATTTTGTTAGCGGTTCTGGGCTGGAAAATATTTATCGGTTTTTGGCGAATTCTTCTGGAAGTGAGCCGTCACTTACGGCGCTGGAAATTGGTGCTGAGGCCATTTCAAGTGATGGGATTTGCCGTGATGCCGCCATCATGTTGTTGGAAATTCTGGCAACCGTCATAGCTGATAATGTTCTGACTATCGGGGCATGGCGAGGGGCTGTTATCGCTGGTGGGGTTGTCCCGCAATTAGAGCCACTTATATCCAAGAGCAATTTTGCAGACCGCATTCATTCGATTGGTGTGGCATCGCATTTGACAAGAGACTTGCCGGTTTGGTTGTCGAGCGACCCCCATTCTGGATTGCGTGGCGCGCTCGCCGGAATGAGTATAGCCCATTTACAACCGCGTATTCTTAACGATTAAGATTTATGGTTCAAATAACCACTTACGGGTTAACCTCCGTCACACTGGCCTTTTGTAAAAGCTGAGGATTTGCGCGGCAAGGGCTTTGGTATTGGCGCCGGGATTATCTGATAAGCGAAGCACCATTTTTGTGTAGGGAAGTGTTGGCAGATCATCATTCGCACAAATCGGCTGGGTGCTGTTGGAGATTCTGCTGGCGGGCAAAGCTGCGACAGCCAAATCGGCACGAACGGCGGCAAGCTGAGATTCTGAAACATTAGACAGATAGGCAACCTGATATTCTATACCCGCGCGTTTCAGGGCATCGAGCGCCGCATCACGCCACGGACACCCAATGGGCGCAACCGCAACCTGCAACGGTCTTTCATCAAGGCGTTGGCTGTTTTTATGGGTCGCCCATGCAAGAGGCTGCTCATATAGGAGCCTGTCTTGTTCAAGATGAGCAACATTACCGCCGATGGTTAAAATGGCAATATCCAAAGCGCCAGCAGTCAGCATAGCCGCCAAATCCTGCGCATCGCCAGCGTTAGTCGTGACGGTAATTCCGGGATGCGCGCGGGAAAATCCAGCTAGAATTTCGGGCATCTGGGTCTCAATATTTTCCAGACATAATCCGACGCGAACCATGCCATCAATATCAGGGCAGAGCATAGCACTCAGCGCGGTATGGTTGGCCTCAACAATGCGATAGGCATGTGGCATCAATTTGTCGCCAGTATCGGAGAGACGCATAGCGCCCTCAGCGCGATGAAACACAGGCGTGCCGATGAGATGTTCCAGTTTTTTCATCTGCATTGATACAGCAGCTGGTGATCGCGATACGCGCTCTGCGGCAAACTTCACAGAGCCAGTTTCAGCAACCGCAATGAAGGTTTTGAGGACGTCAATTTCAAGATGCATCGAAGTTGGGACAACAAAATTATTCATGATCTAAATTTAGCATTTCTAAATTTACCTGTAAAGAAATTAAGCTTGTCAAAATCATGGGTATTGCTAATGTAATGAGGGATGAAGGGGGGTCTACTTCCTATTTCAATGATTTCAAGCGAGATGGTAATGATGAGAGAGAGAAACATGGGGAAAAGCCGCCGACATGTATCATCACATGCTAATAAGAGCATTGATAGACCCCAGCACATCCCGTCAGTTGATCACTTTCTAAACGATCCCGAAAACGCATCTCTGATAGGTGAATATGGCCTCTCTCTGGTCACCCGATGCGCGCAGCATGTTTTGGCAGAGGCCAGAGGCAAGGTGCTTGATGGCAAGGCCATTGATTATGCATCGCTTTTGCAGGCGCTATCATCGGAGACAGCAGGCATGGTGCAGCCTTCACTGCGCCCTGTCATCAATCTGACAGGCACTGTTCTACACACGAACCTGGGACGCGCGGCATTACCTGAGGTGGCGATCAAGGCCATGGTCGACGTGGCGCGAGGCGCCAGCACCCTTGAGTTCGATTTGGAGAAAGGCAAGCGCGGAGACCGCTATAAACATGCCGAAGATTTGCTCTGCTATTTAACAGGCGCAGAGGCGGCGCTTGTCGTCAACAATAATGCGGCGGCTGTGCTGCTGACCCTTAATACTTTGGCAAGGCGCAAGGAAGTTCCGGTTTCTCGCGGTGAGCTGATTGAAATAGGTGGCGCTTTCCGGATGCCAGACATTATGGCACGGGCGGGATGCAAGCTGGTGGAAGTTGGGACAACCAATCGGACGCATAGCACAGATTTTGAAGACGCCATCAGTCCAAAAACGGCGCTGTTAATGAAGGTTCACGCCAGCAATTTTGAGATTACAGGCTTCACAAAAACGATGTCAGAACAGGAGCTAGCCAGCATCGCGCGGCGTCATGCTCTGCCCCTCGTCACCGATCTTGGAAGTGGCGCTCTGATTGACCTTGAGAGCTTTCACTTACCGCATGAAACGACGGTCGCAGAAGCCTTAAAGGCTGGTGCTGATGTGGTGACCTTTAGTGGCGATAAACTGCTTGGCGGACCGCAGGCGGGGATCATTGCCGGGCGTCATGATCTGATCACAAAAATGAAACGTAACCCCATGACACGTGCCATGCGGCCAGATAAATTATCGCTTGCCGCCATGGCGGCAGTGTTGCGTCTATATACCAACCCGTCGCAACTGGCCACCGAATTGCCGACTTTGCGCTGGCTATCGCGTGATGTGGAAGACATCAAGCAATTAACCTCGCGCATCGCCCCCATCGTCCAAAATCACTGCAAGGGGTTTTTAGTCGCCCCTGCTCCTGTGCAAAGTCAGATTGGTAGTGGCGCATTGCCATCAAACAGATTGGCAAGCGCTGCCGTCAAAATAACACTGCCACGACAGAACCGCCCCGGCAAAGCATTGATCAGGCTTGCCAAGGCTTTTCGGGATTTGCCGATACCGGTAATTGGCCGCATTACCGATGATGCGTTGTGGTTTGATCTCAGATGTCTTGAAGATGAGAGTGGTTTTATCGCCAATCTTGAGGGGCTTAACGTCTAATGATCATTGCAACGGCAGGCCATGTTGACCACGGCAAGACGGAGCTGGTCAAAGCCTTAACCGGCACGGATACTGACCGATTACCCGAAGAAAAGGCTCGTGGATTATCCGTTGATTTAGGCTTTGCCTATCTGGCTTTACCAAACAAAAAGATGCTTGGCTTTGTTGATGTCCCCGGTCATGAAAAGTTCATCCGCAATATGTTGGCTGGCGTTGCTGGTATTGATCTGGCCTTGCTGGTAGTGGCGGCTGATGATGGTGTGATGCCGCAAACGCTTGAGCATATTGCCATCCTCAATCTGCTTGGGATTGAACAATGTTTAGTAGCACTGACCAAGATTGATCGGGTGCCGCCGGCTCGCGTTATGGAGGTTAAGACCCAGCTGGATCAAATACTTTTTGAGGCAGGGCGCAAGGGATGTGATGTGTTTCCAGTATCTGCGCCCAAGCGCGAGGGGATTGATCTGCTCAAGCAAGAGCTTATCCAACGCGCACAAGCTAATCATGAGAGCCCCAACAATCAGCATTTCCGCATGGCTATTGATCGGGTGTTCTCACTCAAGGGGGTGGGATTGGTTGTCACTGGCATGGTGTTTTCGGGATCAGTACATTTGTCAGAAAGCCTGACCCTTTCCACAAATGGATCACAGGTTCGCATCCGTGAAATAAGGGGTAACAGCCAAGTCAGTGACTATGCGCGGTCAGGCCAGCGTTGTGCGCTAAATATCATTGGCCGCGGCGTTAGCCAAGATACCGTAAGGCGCGGTCAATGGTTAATGCATGCTGAACTGTTTCGCCCAACGATGCGTATTGATGTTGATCTTGAGGTGTTGCGGGCTGAGGCTTCGGCATTGAAACACTGGACGCCAACACATTTACATATTGGCTCGGACCATCTTCCGGCAAGGGTAGCAGTGTTATCAGGCGGCAGCATTGCGGCAGGGGCAAACGGCTTGGCGCAATTGGTACTATCACGCGATATATTCGCCGTTCATGGTGATCGTTTTGTACTCCGCGATCAATCAGCACAGCGCACCATCGCTGGGGGGCGTGTCATTGACCCCTTCCCTCCTAAACGCGGCCGCGCCAGGCCGAGCCGAATAGCATGCCTGGAAGCCATGCGAAATGGTACCCCAACCGCGATCTTAAAAGCCCTAACCGAGCAAAGCGAAAGCGGTGTGCCGCTTCAGCCTTTTGCCATATCGCATAATCTGCCAACCTCGGAAATTAAGGTTATCATTGAAACGCTTGGATTAAGAATTGTTGAAGCCGCGCCGCATGATTTGCTTTTCAGTGAGCCAGGATGGCGTCAGAGTTTAGACCGAATTGAGATAGCCTTAGCGACGCTTCACAAATCACAACCAAGCCTTTTTGGCGCTAGTGTAAAAGACATACAGAACTTGCTCACCCCTTTACTTGAGCTGAATGTCATTGAGCATGGCCTTCGTCAGCTAGTTGCCGAAGCCCGCGTTGCCGCAGATGGCCAGCGATACCATTTGCCGTCTTACGCTGTTCATATTTCAGCCAAGGATAAGCATCTGCTGGCGCGGGCGGCGGTTGTGCTAAATCCCGCAACCGGCGCACCCCCAAGTCTTCATGAGGCGACAAAAGAGGTTGGCGTTGACGCCCGCGCGCTCGAAAAAGCTTTGAAAATTGGTGTCAAGTTAGGGGATATCATTATGCTGGAGAAACATCGTTTTGTCCCAAAATCTCTGATAAGGAAACTTGCACAAAGTGCTGAGCTGCTAGCAGAGCAGTCAAGCAACGGTACATTCACGACAATAGACTATCGGCAAGAGGTGAATATGGGCAGGAACTTTGTTATTGCTGTTCTGGACTATTTTGACCGTATCGGGTTTACAGTAAAGATAGGAAATGACCGCCGTATTCGGTGTTCCGCCGATCATGTTCTGTCAGGTCAAGGCAAAGGATAATATAGGATAATATGGGATAACATAGGATAACATAGGATAATATGGAAGAGGATCGCACCCCGGTGGGGCGCCTAGACTTCAAATCTAGTGAGGGGCGTACAACGTCCCTGGTAGGTTCGACTCCTACTCTCTTCCGCCAATCCCACCTAGCTAACCCGATTGTTATAGGCATCCTCATCTATCAGTTCATCAAAAGCCGACAGATCACTGATCTTGAGCTTGAACAGCCAGTTTTCCATCGCGCTTTCTGGCGTGATTGACGATAGATCATCAACCAATGCGCTATTGACCTCAATAATCTCACCAGCAAGAGGGCTATAAATATCCGATGCGGATTTAAAGGATTCTATCACCGCCACCGCTTCCCCTTTATTGACGGTTTTGCCGGGGTCGGGCAGTTCAATAAAGACGATATCTCCAAGCTGTTCCACAGCATGCGGTGAGATACCAACAGAACATGTATCTGCATCAAGTTTTGCCCATTCATGATAGTCCGAAAACCTAACCATAACTTACCCTTTCCGGCGTTAAAATATACCCATCCAATATCAACATTAGACTACTATGTGTTTTGCTGTCACCATCCGGCCGCAGATGTTCCGGGCAGTGGGCCCTCAGACCAAAATCTTGGCGCCATAAGCGACATTTCAACAATTTGGCGCATGACTCTATCGTCAGATGCGATCGACACCGCTTCGAGACACAGCAGCAAGCGCCCAGCTTTCGTTTCTTCCCAGAACCATTTTCCCATCAATTCGAGATCATCTATGCCATCACGATGCGTGCGGGTTTCCGTGTAGTAAGCTTCCAAATCTTCAACAACCAGTTTCAATAAAGGAATGGCTGGAAGCCCTTTTCTTGGGCTCTTGGGGATGTCTCCTCTGACAAACTCCCCAACAAAAGGCGCGTAATCTGTGATGGCAAGCTCGCTGGCGCCAACGGTTGTGCGCCCACGAGATGCCACCGCCACCTCATAATCAGGGTGTAGCATGTTCATCTCGGCCGCAACTTCCGCCAATAACGCATCGACATCGCCAATATCACTTATGCTCAAGACAAGCTCTGGCGGCAGAGCATAGCCCATGCGCCCGTCTTTAACAGGAATAACATCAGGGAAATCCGCAAGCACCGGCTGAACTGTATCGTCAAGCAAATCAAATGAAGCACGAATGACTTTCTTTTGAAAATCAGGATCATTAGGCTTCCCCATACCGCGTCCCATGGGAAAATCTAAAAACAATCCGCGCGGCGGTTTGATCGCCTCCATATGCTCACGAACAAAACCAACGAGAACGGTGGATAACCCTTCTGATTCAAAATAATGGGCAAGCCCGCACACGGCGCGCGTACAAAATGGTCATATCGGGATCAGATAGACGGTGTTAACGCCTTCCTGCTTCATCTGGCTAGCAACCTCACGGGCGGATTTTTCCATCGTCAAAGGGTCGGCGGCGCCCATAAATGAATAATGCTCATCCGCTACGGAACCAATTTCACCATCTGCTGCCATCTCATCAAGCCTGTCGAGCGGAATGATGACATTCAAATCTTGCTGCCAGGCAGAGCGATCAAACTCAACCGCAACATGCGTCATAACAAGGTCACGGTCGGTCTTATAAAACACCCGATGATCTTTTGCAAGCCAAGAGAACGGCTTGTCACCACGCCGCGATACCGCCGCCGTTGAGACAATAGAAACCCGGCGCTCTTTCGCTGGCACGGCAGGTGTCCATGCAGGGTTTTCAAAAACTGGCATGGTAAGATCGGATATAAAACCGCGCCCAACAGCAGGCATCTCAGGTATCTTGGTCATATAAATCGTCCACAAAACTTGTGATTAAAATTTCAGGCATTCCAACAAAAAGGGCAAGCAAAAATTGCTGACGCGCCAATTCAGGTATTCTTAAGCGCAAGATATTATCGCAAGTAAGAAGCGCCTTCATTTAGCGATGGATGTTGAACACAGCCTTGCTAGGTTTTAACGATATTTACTGACCGCCAGCATCGCGTAACTTTTGCTGAAAATACGCAACACCAGCTTCGTGGCGTGGTGACAGCGGCCCTGGCCTGTATCCGCCACTCTCATAGTTTTTCTGGGTAGCGACGCAAACTTCAAAATCCTCGCGTATCACCGCAAGATTATCGGCAATGACCTTAGCCCGCTTTGACGCATTATCTTCAGAAACATCTTCAAAGTAAAAATTATAAATTAGCTCTGTTTGGTGATGATTGATCGGGTTAATGCGAGACGTATTCATGCCCCCGTCAAATAGCGATAGAGTCCAGTTAGGCCACATCCATAACCATTTGCCGCGATAAAATAGCCCTTCGCGCGGCGGTGCTGTCATTTTTACCATGCCCTCATGCGCCGTTGTTTCAAATTTTTCAAACTCAATCGCACTGTGAAATGCGGGATGGATACCGGGAATGTGATACCCTTCGACAAAATTATCAGTATAGATTTTCCAATTGGCATCAAAGACCAATCGTTCTTCTTGCACCCATTGATAACGCTCAATGGGCTCGCTCTCAATCTCGGAAGCAAGAGCTCCTAGCTGATCCGCAAGGGGCATTTCGGGTGCCAATGCGATAAATAAAAATCCGCGCCATTCGCATAATTCGACGGTATCAAGAGACCAATCGCTTTTATTAAAATCAGGGTCGTCGCCCCACCATGGCACGTTTAAGAGCGAGCCATCCTCGCGCCAAACCCACTGGTGGTAAGGACAGCGGATTGTTGTGCAGCGGCCTGATCCCTCAGGCAGGAGACGGGCACCGCGATGACGGCAGACATTGCGAAACGCTCGTATTCCGTCTTTAGTCATGACCGCAAACACTTTGTTTCCTGCTATCTCAGCGGCGATATAATCACCTCGCCTGGTCAGTCGTGAGGCGGCACCAAGCAATTGCCAAGTTGCGCCAAAAATCCTGTTCACATCCGATGAATGGATGGCAGTTGAGACATAATTTATGGGGTCAAGGTTTCTCATAATCAGTCTTTAAGTAAGCTATTTCAGATAATATATGACCAAAATATCATATGTGAAGGCGGCGATCAAACCCCAGGTCAAATTGCAAAAGCCCTTTCCGTTAAAGGGCGTTCTCAAGCAAGCATTGATGCGACTTATCTATCAGAAAAAATTATATTGATTTCGGTAACATATAGATTAATATGAAGAATTCATAAATATAATATTGAAAGCCAAAAGTTTGAATCTCTAATATTTGAGTTTCTGATATTTGATATTTTAGGGTTTGGCGTATGATTAGTGTAATACTTAAACTTAGCGTGGGTTTGTTAACGGTGCTAGCGTTGGCGCTTAGTGTCGGTGCCGTGATGAATATATCTATATATTACCCTTTTCAAATTGTTGAAGGGGAGCCTATCCCCGAACACAGGTGGCAAAGTGTTAGGGTTGCCGTGCTTCTTACATTTGCATTTTACGGCTTTATGTACCTTTTCAACGCTTCGAGGGAAGTCTATCCCATCCACTTTCTAAAAGTGTTGTTGTTTATGCTCTCAATATCTGGATTAATATTTTTCAGAATGCATAACGTCAGTGCCAGCGAATATTTAATTCTTGTCTCATGGTTTACTTGGGCGTTAATTTTTCATATTGGCACCAGAAAAAAATTCAAACGCTACTTTCTAAAAAAATAATGGTGGTTTCATAACGTCATTGGACGCAGTGGCTCACCTGAAGGAACTGATCATTGAAAATATGAGTGAAAAGTTCAAGGAAGCCGGGTTTAAGCATCACCCCCACCGCAACAGCATCTAGTTTGAGCGCAGCATCTGATCTGCGTACCAGCTTGCGAAACTTGCTACATTTGGCTCAAGCTCAGGCTGAAATCGGCCTTGCCTGGCGTCAGGATGGGCAAGCCCGGCTTGCTGATTAACGAGCGCCGGAATATCCTCATCCAAGGCGGCATCAAGCCGATGGTAATAGGCTTGAACTTTATTCTCAAATTCACTTGCGGCAATTGTTTCCGGCGGAAAGCAGGCGGTTTGCCGAACCAGACAACGATCAACCGCTAATGGATAGGCTTCATATATCCACATCGCATCAACCCCAATCGCAAAGGTTAAATTAGGGAAAAGCCATGTGTAAC
>NZIT01000027.1 GCA_002691725.1 SAR116 cluster bacterium
CCGCCACCAGTAGAAATATTTACCACCGCATCACAGCGCTGTTTAATGATCGGCAAGAAGCGCATAAAATGATCAGGTTCATGCACCGGCTTTCCGGTTTCGGGATCACGCGCATGTAAATGAATAATTGATGCGCCTGCTGCTGCGGCGGCAACTGCTTCATCAGCTATTTGTTGCGGGGTGATCGGTAAATGTGGTGACATGGTTGGAGTATGAATCCCGCCGGTTACCGCACAGGTGATAATTGCATTTTTCGCCATTTTATGTCCTTTCATTTATTCTGCTATGTCTGAGCAGACTAGCATTATAACCGCATCTGTTGAACCTGTGCTGTTAAGCCGCCATCTAATACCCAGAGCTGACCAGAGGCATATCTCGCCTCATCACCAGCCAGCCAGTTCACTAATCCTGCGACATCATCAGACGTTCCATATCGGCGCATCGGGTGAACATCACGCACCGCTTGTTCCAGCGTTTCGATATCACCATTGTCCTGAAAAAATGATTGCAACATAGGGGTGTCAATATATCCGGGGCAAATCGCATTGACGCGAATACCTTCAGGCCCATAATCACATGACATGGCGCGTGTCAGCGCATGAACCGCGCCCTTGGTCGCGCAATAGGCAGCAAGTCCGGGGTCCGCAATAAACCCGTCATATGAGCCAAAATTGATAATTGATCCACCTGCGGCTTTGCGCATGAGAGGCAAGCCTGCCTTTGAGGCTAAAAACGTGCCTGTGACATTGACCGCAAAGATTTGATTCCATTCATCAAGGCTGGTATCCTCAATCGTTTTTTCAATCTCAATTCCTACCGCATTGACCAGAATATCCAGTTTCTCTGATTGATCTTCAATCCTGGCAAAAGCCGCCGTCACCTGCTCAGGTCTCGTGACATCCATTTCGATGAAGGTGACACCATCAAGCTCAGCCGCCGCCCGATCAAGCGCATAAACAGCAGCACCTTCACGCAGAAAGCGCTGACAAATCGCTTTTCCTATGCCGCCAGTGCCGCCTGTTATCGCCGCCACCCTGCCGATTAATGACTGATTATCTGTCATCTTTAGTCGCCTCTTGATAATGCTTTAATAAAAGCCCGTGAAAATGATGAACCGCATGCTCGCTAAGCCCGCTACCATTAGGATCAACCATATATCGCCCTTGCGTAAAGCCGGGGGTTTGCATACCGCGCTGAACGCTCTCGACCAGACCTATATCTTCGGGCTGTAAGATATCATCAATAAAACTAATGGCTTCTTTCTCATAATCTTCCAGATCAGTTGTTTCAAAAAAGAAGTCAAACTCTTCATAAGTTTCTTCGGGCCCGATCGGAATAAATCGCCAGACCATAAAATTGCCGCGCCCCGGATAACGCATCAATGTTGTATTTGGCCATAAGTACCAGACAGCATGATCCGTCACGGTTGCGCCATCGGTCGCATAGGCTTTGTTCTGCGTTTGACCAGCCTTTGCCATATGACTGGAATAAATGTCATAGGTTTTCACCTTGTAAGTGCTCATATCCACCAAGGTGCAAAAGTCTTTATGCGCTACCGGGCAATGATAACATTCCAGAAAATTATCAACGACAGATTTCCAGTTTGCCTTGATCGTATAGGTCAATCGGTGAGCAAACTTCAGGGACGCCAAATCTGGCGCATATTGCATAATCTCACTGGCTAGATTTTGGCTTTGGCTGGCTAATGGAGATGCGTGTTCATCCAG
This sequence comes from SAR116 cluster bacterium, assembly GCA_002691725.1. GTDB lineage: Bacteria > Pseudomonadota > Alphaproteobacteria > Puniceispirillales > UBA1172 > UBA12202. The sequence continues at coordinate 1,728 of NZIT01000027.1, forward strand.
ATTGACAAAGACCAAATGGCAGAACACCTCAAGCTTGATGCTATCCAGACAAAAATCTCCGCCTTCAAAGCTCTCAATAAATTGCGATTGTCGGGCTTCTAAAAACCGCCCATCCAGATCATAAAGCCACGCATGATACGGACAGATGATGCGCTTGGTATTGCCTGCCCCTGACAGCAATTCATGCCCACGATGCTTACAAACATTATAAAAAGCCTTCAGGCTGCCGTCATTTTGCCGACAAATAAAAATGCTCTGACCATGCAAATGCGTCGCTATATAATCACCAGCATGGGGGAGCTGATTTTCATGACAAACAAATTGCCACGATTTCCGAAAAATATGGTCACGGTCAACAATGTGCCAATCCGATTTAATATAGGCATCCTTATGAATGGATTTAGAATTAGCAGGGTTTTGATCCCATCCCTCACCAATCCATTCAACATCTTTGGCTGAAACCTTCATCTTGCTCTCCACCGTATACAGGTTGTCATATTATAGGTTGTTATGGCAATGCTCTATTACCATCAGATTATGCCGCAAAAATGTCTGGTCAAATCTGATATTAATCGTCATAATTATGATACTTTTCGTCTAATTATTCGTCTCATTCACCTATGTTTAGCAAATACCCCAACCAAGCATTAGATCAAGTATCGGGCCATGCCCAATCATTTTCCCTTGCTCTGCTGATATTGCCGAACTTCAACATGATGGTCACAACAGGCTTTCTTGACCCTTTTCGGGCAGCTAATTATCTGCATGGCTGGCGGCGTTATGAATGGCAGTTTCTTGCCCTGCTTCCTGACCAATGCACCGCCAGCAATGGCATGACACTGGCCGATGTTCAGCTACTAAATACCGCAGAAACCCAATTTGATCTGGTCGCCGTCAGCAGCAGCTGGACGCCTGATGCCTTTGCCGACCGCAATATATTGGCATGGTTGCGCAAACAAGATCGTAAAGGCGCAATTATAGGCGGCCTGGATACGGGGGCATTTATTTTGGGTTATGCTGGCCTTTTAAGCGGGTATAACCCGGTCACGCATTTTGATCACCATACCAGCTTTGCCGAAACATTTCCTGATACGGCCATCAAACAAGCCCGGTTTTCGCTGACCGAAAGACGATTTTCTTGTGGCGGTGGGGTATCGGCTATTGATATGGGGCTTGCTTTGCTCAGCCGCTTTGAGACGCCGCAAATGATCCAGGATATCAACCAGTATCTCTATCATGATGATCAGGTTCAGGGGCATAATGATAAGCTCGGCAACAGCCAGCAATTTCATGATAACACTCTGCCCAAAAAGGTAAAACAAGCGCTTGATCTGATGCGGACTCACAGAGAGGAGCCAGTAAGCATTGCCCATATTTCGGCGCAATTACGGCTATCTCAACGGCAGCTGGAACGTGATTTTCACAACTATTTGCAGGCGACCCCGAAACAGGTCTATCTGCGGCTTAGGTTAGAGCAAGCTCGTATGATGATTAGCCAGACTGAGCTTAGTATTCTGGAAATTGCTGTTGCTAATGGATTTACCTCACAAGAACATTTTTCTCGGATATATAAAAAAATGTTCAACAACTCCCCTTCGCATGATCGCCGAGTAAACCGAATACCATTTCAATTTAGATAAGATGACATAATGTCGATAAAAGTCATTTATTTGTCTAAATTAGTCATGTTAAAAATATCTAATTTGCTTCACAATGTTCTTCTAACAAATCAGATAATATCTCAAAATGAAAATCTATGGAGGAATTAATGAAGTTTAGATCTATGCTTGCGGCTACCGCTATGGCAATACCACTAATGACAGGTTCTGCTATCGCCCTCGAAATGGGGGCATCGGATGAGCCGATTAAGTTGACGATGAATGAATGGACAGGCACACAGCTCAGCACTCGTGTTGCTGGTGCCATTTTGGAAAAGGCCGGATATAACGTTGAATATGTTACTGCCGGATATGGTCCACAATTTATTGCCATGGGTGATGGCGAATTACACGGCGTCATGGAAGTCTGGACATCTAACCTGCCCGGCCAGTTTCATGAAATGGAAGATGCCGGAACGGTCAAAGATATTGGCGGTTTAGGTCTGGATGCGCGCGAAGGTGTGCTTTACCCTATCCATATGAAAGAGCTTTGCCCCGGCCTGCCTGACTGGGAAGCGTTAAATGCTTGCGCGGCAAAATTTGCAACCGTAGAAACCATGCCACAAGGACGTCTGCTTGACTATCCTGCGGATTGGGGTTCACCCGGCAAAGACAGATTTGAAGCTATGGGCATGAATTTCCAAGCTGTTCCTGCTGGCTCCGAAGGGGCGCTGATTACAGAACTAGAAGCATCAATTGCGAAAAAGTCACCTTTGCTTCTGACATTCTGGCAGCCGCATTGGGCACTGTCTGAATATGAAACCGAATGGGTCGCATTACCGCCTGGCACCGACGAATGTTACAATGATCCGTCATGGGGCGTTAACCCTAACGCAACAGGCGACTGTGACTTCTCAGCAACCCGTATCTTTAAGGTAACGTGGTCAGGCTTTGATGATAAATGGCCACGCGCAGGTGAGCTTTTGGCACAATTTACATTTGATGCTACTGATCAGCAAAATATGATGGCTGCCATTGATACGCGCGGCGAAGCCATGGATGATGTTGTTGCCGCATATATGGACAGCAAATCTGCTGAGGTTGATAGCATGATTGCTGCCGCAACGGCCAAGTAATCTGAACATATCTTTAACCAACAGGCGGTGATTCTGCCTGTTGGTTTCTCATAATGCCACATCAGATTAGCCTTAATCAGCATAGGGATTTTTATGAAAACCCAAGATCGTATAAATCAGATTCATCCAGTAAAGATAACTTGTGATGCTTTATGGAAAGTTTTTGGCGATAATGCTGATAGACTGAAATCTGACCCTGATCTGTTAGCGCTACCCAGCCATGAGCGATCTGAAAGACTGCGCGAGCAAGGTTACATTATTGGCGCTGAGGATATTTCCTTTTCTGTCCATGCTGGTGAATTATTTGTTATTATGGGGTTATCGGGGTCGGGCAAATCAACTGTCCTGCGCTGTATCGCCCAGCTTCAAAAGCCTAGTTTTGGCCATGTTATGCTTGACGATGAGTGTCTTGATACGATGCCTGAAGCCACTCTGCGCGAAATACGCCGCCGCAAGATGGGCATGGTCTTTCAAAACTTTGGGTTAGTGCCGCATTTCACGGCGCTTCAAAACATTGCCTTCCCGTTAAAAGTGCGCGGCGAGTCAAGAGCCGAAGCCCAGAGCAAAGCCCTTGCTATGCTTAATTTAGTCGGCTTGGATGGCCGTGGCGATGCCTATCCGTCGGAATTATCTGGTGGCCAGCAACAACGTGTCGGCATTGCCCGATCGCTTGCCGTTGACCCGGAAGTATGGCTCCTTGATGAGCCATTTAGCGCGCTTGACCCAATGATCCGGCGGCAATTACAGGATGAGCTGATTGAGCTTCAGGCGCGGCTCAAAAAATCAATTATTTTCGTGACGCATGATTTTTCAGAAGCCGTCAGGCTAGCTGATCGCATTGCGATTATGCGCGATGGGAAAATGGTTCAGCTTGGCCGCCCTGCGGATTTGTTATTGCATCCAGCTGATGATTATGTTGCCAGTTTTGTTAGTGATGTATCACGCCTGCAAGTCTTGCGGCTGGATGATATCATGACCTCTGCCAGCGCCATGCCTTCTGACTTTGGGGAAGCGATCCAGCTCGATAGCCAGATGACCCTGGAGCAATGTCTGGTTGATCTTGATCCAAACCAAAATAAGTTCATCATCACCGGTGAGCAAGGCAGACCTGTGGGCTATTGCACGCGATCGCATATGCTCGATATTGTAAGTGAGGCATCCGTCACATGAAAGCACGCTCATGAAAGCAATGATGATACGGCTAAAACCACTCGCTGACCACTGGCAGGAATGGCGGCAACCGGCTCTCCGCTTTGGTGGCGCTATCATATTTTTGGCAATGCTGGCTATTCTGATTGCTCCAGCGCAGTTTCCTTTTCTGGTGGGCGAGCCTGTCCCCGCAACGACTTGGTTTCAGGATAGCATAAACAGTATTATCACCTATTTTGTGGAATGGGCTAAACCCTTTCTGCGCGCCGTTAGCGCGGGCGTAGATCAATCTGTTCGCGGATTACAATTGGTCTTACACAGCATGCCGTGGTTTGCCTTCATGGTGTTGGTGACATGGCTAGGCTGGCGGCTTTCCGGCGTTGGTCTGGCTATATTGGCGGCAGTATCAATTTTCTATATGGCGGCATCCGGGTTATGGATTAAGTCTATGAACACCCTAGCCATGGTTGGCGTTGCTATTCCCCTTGCGCTTAGCTTTGGTTGTTTGATGGGTGTGCTGGCGGCTAAATCAAAACGTGCCGGGCGTGTGGTTGAGCCATGTTTGGATTTGATGCAGACCATTCCAACCTTTGCCTATCTTGTGCCATTGATTGTGCTGTTTGGCTTTGGCCCTGTTCCGGGTGTGATTGCAAGCATGATTTATGCAGCACCTCCAATTACCCGAAATGTCATGCTTGGGCTTAATCTGGTGCCGTCTGAGCTTAAAGACGTTGCCGCCATGTCAGGGACAAGCCGTTGGCAGACATTTATTATGATTGAATTACCAAGCGCCCGTCAGCAGATACTCGTTGGCGTCAATCAATCTATTTTGGCCAGTCTGTCGATGGTGATTATTGCGGCTGTGATTGGCGGTTTTGATGATATTGGCCGTGAGGTGCTGGTGGCGACAAACAAAGGCTCTGCCCGATTTGGTGAGGCATTGAGCGCCGGGCTGATCATTGTGCTGATGGCAGTCTTGATTGACCAGTTAAGCCGTGCCGCCAGCATGTCAGACACGCTTCACCGCAACACCAAACAATTGCGGCTTGGGCTTATTGTGGCTGGCATAGGTGTTATTCTTGGCTTTATTATGCCGATGGACGGCATTATCGCCACAACCAGCAATATTTTCCGATATTCCGAAAGCGGCATTAATGATCAACTAAGTCAGTTTATTGCGAGTTACGGGATTATTCTGGACAGCATTAAAAATAACGCCTTTATCTATGCTCTCTTGCCTTTGCGGATAGGGTTAGAGAAATCTGTTATGACGATGACATGGGGCGTTGAGTTTACCGATACGGGCAAATTGATCTATCAGGCGGTTGTCATTGGGCTGTTTGCTGTGCTGGCGGTGCGACGGCAAATTGGCATGGCTATTTTCACGCTGGCAGTTGGATATATTCTGTATCGCGGCTTTACCGGATTGCCGTGGTGGGCGGTTACTGGCGGGGTTTGTCTGGCTGCGCTTAGCGTCTCAGGCATAAGATTAGCCCTGATGTGTTTTGCCATGTTGTTGCTGATCACCATATTCGGGCATTGGGCAGATGCATTATATTCACTTTATCTATGCGCGGCGGCGGTGTTCATTTGTCTGATCATCGGCTGTCCATTAGGGATTTTAGCCGCTAAATCTAGCCGGGCATCGCGCATCATGCGGCCAATCAATGATACGTTGCAATCAATCCCGCTTTACATCTTTTTGATCCCTGCTGTTGCGCTCTTTCAAATTAGTGAGTTTTCTGCCTTGGTGGCAATCGTGCTTTATGCCATTGTTCCGATTATCCGCTATACTGAACACGGGCTTCGGTCGATCCCGACACAGCTGATAGAAGCATCTGTCGCACAGGGCTGTAACTTCTGGCAAAGACTGATTTATATTGAATTGCCAGTGGCACGACCTGGTATTTTGCTTGGCTTAAATCAGACCGTTTTATTTTCGCTTGCCATGCTGATTATTGCGGCGCTTGTTGGGGCGCGCGGGTTAGCTGAACAGGTCAATATCGGGCTGCGCTCAGGCGATACAGGATTAGGCTTGACGGCGGGCTTATCTATGGCCTTTATAGCTATTATGGCAGATAGAATATTACGCGCTTGGGCAACCAAACTCGGTGCCGAAGACTAGAGCAGGTTTTGTTTCTATAAATATTTTTGATGTTTATTGAAGGCGTTTAATGAGGTCTGATATGTCATCACAGCAACCAAATATAGTCCTGATCATGGCTGATCAGCTGGCACCACAATTCACATCCAGTTATGGACATCCCATTGTCAAAACCCCGCATATGGATCGTCTAGCGGCACGCGGTATGCGCTTTGATGCGGCCTATTGTAATGCACCATTATGTGCGCCCTCACGCTTCAGCTTTATGTCAGGTCAGCTGGTAACTCGCATCGCCGCCTATGATAATGCGAGTGAGTTTTTATCCTCTATTCCGACATTTGCGCATTATTTGCGGGCGATGGGATATCGAACTTGCCTGTCTGGAAAAATGCATTTTGTTGGCCCTGATCAGCTCCATGGTTTTGATGAGCGCATCACAACAGATATCTATCCATCAGATTTTGCCTGGACGCCTGATTGGGAACTAGCCGATGAACGTATTGATAAATGGTATCATAATATGGACTCGGTGCGTGAGGCCGGGGTCGCTAACACCACTTTTCAGATTGAATATGATGAAGAAGTTGCGTTTTTTGCGCGCCGCAAACTGTTTGAATATGCCGCCAACAAGCAAGAGCCATTTTGCATGATAGCCAGCTTTATTCATCCGCATGATCCCTATGTCGCGCGTCCAGAATGGTGGGACCTCTATGATCATGATGAGATTGATATGCCTGCCCTGACGATACCATTTGATCAGCAAGATGGATTCTCAAAACGCCTGATGGATGGTATCGAAGCCTCAACGATCATTGCCAGCGATGATGATATCCGCAACGCCCGACATGCCTATTACGCCAATACCAGCTATTTTGACAGTAAGGTTGGCCATATTGTCCAGACGCTTGAAGAATGTGGTCAGCTTGACAATACCATTGTTATCGTCACCGCCGATCATGGCGATATGCTGGGTGAGCGCGGGTTATGGTATAAAATGAACTTCTTTGAACATTCGGCGCGGGTGCCGCTTATCATGGCTGGGCCTGAGGTTATTAATGGCACTGTCCGAAGCCCCTGCTCGCTGGTTGATATTCTGCCGACTATGCTGGATATCGCCAAAACCGATCACGCCCCTCTGCCCGCTTATGGTCAGCCGATTGATGGCCGCTCATTATGGGCAATGGCAACATCTGGTGCCGAAGATGATGGGGTTGCGATTGGCGAATATTGCGCGGAAATGACAGCGCATCCGGTTATTATGATCAGGCGCGGCGATTATAAATATATCTATTGCCCTGGTGATGCGCCGATGCTGTTTGATATCGCAAATGATCCGCAAGAGACGACTAATCTGGTCAATGACGCTAGCCATGCTGAGCTAGCGCAGGGCTTTGCCGATGAGATTGCGGCAAGATGGGATATGGATAGTATTCGCCAAGATGTCATCGCCAAACAAAAGCAGCGTCAGGCTGTCTATCAAGCGATGCAAAATGGTTTGCGCGCTGACTGGGATTATAATCCGCCGCGTCATGCCTCCGAAGAATATGTTCGCAATCATATGGACTGGACAGAGGCGGCGGCGAAAACGCGCTTCCCACCTTTAGATCAAGACTAATCTCTGGCTTCTGCGGATAAGGCGACAAGGCCGCCTGTGGAGAGGATACAGATTGCCCCTGCCCATTGTAATATGGTCATGGTCTCGTCAAGCAATAGCATTGCCGATAATACCGCAAACACGACCTCTGACATCATCAGCAAGGCCACTAGCCCCGGTGATGTATACTGACTAATGCGGAATATCAGGATCATGGTCGGCAGAAATACCGCCGCTGTTAAGATCGCAATTGGCATCCCGTCAATGGTCTGTGAGAGCGATGGCGGCGGCGTCGCTATTAAAGCTATGACAGCTAACGTCATGATGGCACCGAGAATATATTGCCATAAAACCATGGTGACATAATCGGCTTGAGGGAAACGTCTGATAGCAACACCGCCAAATGCCCATGCCAAGCCAGCCAGAAAGCCAAGAGCATCAGCACCTTGTAACACAATATTGCCGGTATTAATGCCGAGAATAAGAACACATCCGGTTAATCCAAGAATATTGGCAAGCCAGCGTGATATCGTTGCTTTCTCACCAAGGAAGATCATCCCTAAAACAGAAGTCCATACTGGCGTCAGATAAAACAGTAATGTGGTTTTGGTGACCGAGCCAATGACAAGCCCTGTGCAATATAATCCAAATCCTGCCCCAATGAGCCCACCTGCCAGCAAATAAATCGGCATGTGCTGCATATCTTTTCGCATGCGCCGCCATGCAAAAATTAACAATGGCAGGATAGGGATAACCATAAAGGCGAATGTTGACCACAAATCTTTGTAGCCAAGATCATCAAGCCATCTCAAAGGGATCCATAATAACCCCCAGACAGATGATGAAATGAATACCGCTAATAGCGCTTGACGCTTTGGCAGTTGTTGCGAAAAATATGTGGCGAGCATGTGCTTTCCAAAATTAGCGGTAGTATTAATTTTGATAATGAGTTTTTATATTTAGTAAGTATTAATATATCGCAAAAATTGAGATTTCAACAAATGCAATCTTCACCCCTGCCCTACTTTTCTGGCAAATTGCCAACAAAATTAAAAGATGAAGGGACACGGCTGATAATATCGGCTGATGACGCTATTGCGCATATGATGCAATTATTTAGAGGATTGGGCTGTACCGATAGCACGGCGCAAGCGGTCGCGCAGCATCTGGCTGATGCTAGTTTATGTGGGGTGGAATCGCATGGCGTTATGCGCTGTCTGCAATATGCTGAACAGTTTCAATCAGGCTATATGGATGCCGCCGCAACACCGATACTGACCACTGATATCGGCAATAATAATACGATAAATGGCAATGGCGGTATTGGTATCCCGGCTATGACAATGGCCTATCAACACGCCACCAAAGCCGCCAGGCAGAACGGCATCACTATGCTGGCGATCCGCAATCTTGGTCATACCGGGCGACATGGTGCTTTTGCTGATCTGGCGGCTGATGATGGGGTGATGACTATTCTCATTGGTGGCGGTAATCGGGCGACATGGCGGCAAGTGGCGCCATATGGCGGGGCTGAGGCTAAATTACCGACAAATCCATATTGCATTGGCTTCCCCGGCGGCGATAGAGGTAGCGTGGTGCTTGATTTTGCGACATCAAAAATTGCTGGCGGCTGGATTTATGCTGCCCAAAGCGCTGGTGCCAGCCTGCCGCCTGATTGCGTCATTGACAAAGATGGGCGGCCAACAACGAACCCTGATGATTATTTTGATGATGGCGCTATCCTGCCAGCAGGTGAGCAGAAAGGCTATGCGCTGGCATTAATGGCTGAACTCATTGCTGAGGCCTTGTTAGGTGAGGTTGAGACTGAGGCAAACTGGCTGCTTATCGCCATTGATACGCAGCGCTTTCAAGAGGCTAGCCGATTGAAACAAATGGCAGAAGCGATCTGTGATGATATGCGGCAATGCCCACCGGCGCTTGGGTTTGATCAGGTTGAGATACCAGGCGAGAGAGAACGCAATCACCGCAAGCAAGCCAATAATATGATCGCTATTCCAGAAAAAACATGGGCAGATATTTTGAAGCTAAAGGAATCCTTCAGCTAGAGGCGCCAGATGCGTTAGATGCGCCAGATGCATCAGATGCGCTAAATGAGTTAGCCATTAATGGCTTAAAACTTGCGATAAGAATAATTTGGTTCGCTCAGAGGAAGGGTTATTGAAAAACGCCTCTGGCTCATTCTGTTCGACAATCTGACCTTCATCCATAAAAATGACCCGATCTGCCACTTTTCGCGCAAATCCCATTTCATGCGTCACACAAATCATCGTCATGCCGCTTTCAGCAAGGCTAACCATCACATCCAACACTTCTTTAATCATTTCCGGATCAAGCGCTGATGTTGGCTCATCAAACAGCATAATCTCAGGCTGCATACATAATGCCCTGGCGATAGCAACTCTTTGCTGTTGACCGCCAGATAACTGCCCTGGATATTTATTGGCCTGTTCAGGGATTTTTACCCTCTCAAGCAATGACATGGCCAAATCGACCGCTTCCGCGCGTGGCATTTTCTTGACCCATATCGGGGCAAGGGTACAATTTTCCAAAATGGATAAATGCGGAAACAAATTGAATTGCTGAAATACCATGCCAACGTCACGGCGGATCACCTCAACATGGCGGACATTGTTATCAAGCGTGACGCCCAGAATATCAATATCACCATCTTGATGATGTTCAAGCGCATTCAAGCAACGGATGACCGTTGATTTCCCCGACCCTGACGGCCCGCACACAATAATTCGCTCACCTTTATGAACATCCAGATTGATATCGCGCAAGACATGAAAATGACCAAACCATTTATTGACCCCACGCATGCTGATAACAACCTCACTACTGCCTTTTGTTTTTATCTTAGCGTTTTCAGCCATATTATCCCTCCATTACTGAATACCAATCTAGCGGTTTGATCGGTCAAGTTTTCGTTCCAGTCGCATCGAATAGCGCGACATAATAAAACAGCAAATAAAGTAAAGTATCGCCACCACCAGATAGAGCGTTATCGCCTGAACAGGTGATGACCAAGCGGCATCATTAATAGCCGCGTGCGCCACCCCTAACAGATCAAACAGCCCAATAATGGCAACGAGAGTTGTGTCTTTGAACAGCCCGATAAAGGTGTTTACAATTCCCGGAATGACATAGGTCAGAGCTTGCGGCAAAATAATCAGGCGCATGGATTTCCAATAGCCTAATCCCAATGCATTAGCGGCTTCATACTGGCCTTTGTCAATTGCTTGCAACCCGCCCCTGATTACCTCAGCCATATAGGCGGAGGCAAACAGCGTCACCCCGATGAGCGCCCGCAACAAATTATCAATCGTTACCCCTTTAGGCAGGAAAAGCGGCAACGCGACCGATGCCATAAAGAGAACAGTAATCAGCGGAATGCCACGCCAAAACTCAATAAACCCGGTGCAGATATAGCGAATAACAGGCATCTTAGATTGCCGCCCCAAGGCCAGCACCACCCCTAGCGGAAGCGAGGCAATAATGCCTGTGAAAGCAACCACTAACGTCACCATAACGCCGCCCCAGTCGCGCGTATCAACATGCGGCAAACCGCTCCAGTCACCAAGCCCAACCAGCATAATATAGGCAAAAATCGGAAATGCTGTCAGCATAGCAACACCAACATGCATCCGATATGGCAG
>NZIT01000028.1 GCA_002691725.1 SAR116 cluster bacterium
ATAACAGGGGCAAGCCTTGTCATGACTTGGGCAAAGCTCTCGCCATCAGGCGGAACGTGATTGGGATGTAGGAAATGCCAGTTATGTTTATCAAGCTGAGCCAGCTCACTTTCCCACAACATGCTTATTTTTTGCCCGTGCTATTGGCCATATGATTGCTCACGCAGGCGATCATCATTTTGCTGGCTTGCCAATTTTGCGCCATTCTTGATCAGGAGTCTGGCGGTATCTTGACAGCGCTTAAGGGGGCTAATCAGCCATCGATAATCATCAGGGATAGCCGACCGCATGGCGGCGTAATCATGGCCGACTTCAGGATCAAGAGGCGGATTTTCAGGCGGCACGCATGATTTGTCATACTGAGTTTGGGCATGCCGTATCAGGATTAATCGCGTCACAACAGGGTCAGTCATGCGGCGGCCATCACCATTAGAATCATGCTTGCACTTAGCATCTGGGTTGCGCCTAGCCCATCGCCATTAACGCCGCCGATATATTGCATGAGCAGATAGCCAAAGCCATAGGTGATAACGCCTGCTAAGCCTGCCGCGATAAATACCAATAATGAGCCGCTGAGCATTAATGCCAGCACTAAACCTGTTGCTAAGCTAATGAGCATGACGGTTTGATCTGGTCTGCCCACGGAATGGGCATAACCGTTGTCATCTGGTGGCGCAAATGACCATGCTTGCAAAGCCATCATGCTGCGCGATAATACTGCGCTGGCTAGCCAGCCTCCAATCATCACTGTGATGCCATCTGCCAGCAAAGCGGTCAGGCACGCCAGTTGAATGGCTATAACAAGAACCAAGGCTATGACGCCAAATGCGCCGATGCGGCTATCGCGCATGATCATAAGCCGCTTTGACGGGTCTGAGCCGCCCATACTGTCGGCAATATCGGCCAGACCGTCTTCGTGCATTCCGCCAGTGATCATAGCCGCCACTGCCAGCATGACAGCGACAACCGCTAAATCGGGGATATTGGCTAAGGCAAGGAGCGATGCGGGGATTGCGGCTATGCCAGCAACCAACGCGCCTATCACCGGGAACGCCATATAGCTATTGGCGATGGGTCTGGGCTCTGGATATTCATCTGCAACCCCCGGCAATCGCGTTAAGATCATGGCGGCCATCAGCAGATCACGCTGATATTGGCTGAAATATATATTTATGGTGTTAAGGACGTTATCCATCCGACACTCCAGCTTCAGCAAAAGTTGCCATACCATTATGAGTGCAAAGAGCCGCTTTGACAATCATCAAGGCAATTGCCGCCCCACTAGCTTCACCCAAGCGCAAATCCAGATCAAGAATGGCTGGCTTGCCAAGGGCGTTGATAACATGGCGATGCCCTGGTTCTTTTGAATAATGGCTAATCTGGCAATGATCCAAGGCATGCTCATTGGCAGCCCATAGCGGCAAGCAAGCCGCCGTTGAGATAAATCCGTCAAGCAGAACAGGGATACGCCGCAAGCGCGCGGCAAGCACACAGCCAGCAATAGCGGCCAGCTCTCTGCCGCCAAGTTCAGACAGCATCGTCACCGCATCAAGCGGTCTGTCGCCAATGCGCGCAACGGCTTGCTTGATGATTGCGGTTTTATGCGCCAGTCTGTCATCATCAAGGCCAGTACCGCGACCTGTCCATGTTGCTGGCTGATCGCCAAAGACCAGATGCGATAACGCGGCGGCTGAGCTGGTATTGCCAATTCCCATCTCACCGGGGAGGATAAGATCAGCATTATCGGGGATAGCATCCGCCCCGATTTGCATTGCCGCCAGCGTGTCATCAATGCTCATCGCAGGCTGTTCAGAAAAATCTGCTGTTGGTTTATCCAGCGATAGCGAAAAGACATTCAAACTCGCGCCTGCGGTTTTGCAAAGCTGATTGATGGCGGCACCGCCATGCTGAAAGTTTAGCACCATTTGTTCGGTGACTTCGGATGGAAATGCTGATACGCCTTTATTGGTGATGCCATGATTGCCAGCAAAGATCAAACATGCCGGCGCATTAATCTCTGGCTTTTCCTGTTCTTGCCAGCCAGCCAGCCAGATCGCTATCTGCTCAAGCCGACCAAGTGAGCCGGGGGGTTTTGTTAGTTGCCCCTGCCGAAGCTCCGCTGCCTCTACCATATTGATATCGGTGAGCGGCATCTGCGCGATATAGGTTGAGACGCGATCAATGCTTGCGTAAGTAATGCTCATATTCAAAAATCCTATTTAAGTTTTGTTTCAATCCCGGCAATGACAAATGAAACATGCTTGGCGGCGCTGGCTAACCTCTGATTAATCGACCCCATATGGTCACGGAACTGTCGTGCCATGGCATTTTCCGGAATAATACCGCCACCAACATCGTCTGAGACAAACACCGCATGATGACCGCCGTCTTTAATGGCGGCAATGGTTGCATCCAACGGCTCAGACCAATCTTTTTCTGCCATCATCAGATTGGTCAGCCAGATACCAACACTGTCAATCAGAATAACGCTATTTTTACTATCTTTATGGTTAGCCAGAGAATTGATTATCCTGGCAAGATCAATGGGTTCTTCGATGGTTTGGAATTGCCCTTGGCGCAGGTCTTTATGACGGGCAATGCGCGCTTTCATCTCATCATCAAAGGCTTGTCCAGTGGCCAGATAATAGGGTAATTGACCGGTATTGGCGGCCAGCGCCAACGCGCAATGTTCTGCCGCCAAGCTCTTGCCTGAACGGGCGCCGCCAAGATACAATGTAATGCTTTGTTGTGTAATGCTTTGCTGTGTCATTGTGACATCTCATAAAAACTCATTGCATTGATAAATGATTTTTTGTTCTAAAGAAATAGAGATTTGGAAATATAAGTTGCAAAATATTTTATTTTCCGTTGAGGATAAAGATCAATATTGTGCTTCTCGTGGATGCGTTGAATTGAGAGTAATGCCATGACTGAATATTCTAACACTACTAAGACTGCTATTAGCGGCGATAGCAGACGCAAACGAACAGGCCGAAGTTCTGGCCGAAGTTCTGAGAGGGGTGGGGGTAGGGGTGATACCATACGTTCAGCGATCAATCAGATAGAATGGTCACTGCCATCTTATTCAGATAAGCCTGTTGAGCCGATTTCTGGTGAGGATTTGCAACGGATACATGATACGTCAATGCGGGTGTTAGAGGAAATAGGGATCCTTTTCCTCAATGAAGAAGCGCTTGATATTCTTGCGAAAGCGGGATGTGACGTTGATTTTGTCAATCAAAATGTCCGCATGGATCGTGCTTTAGTGATGGAAATGGTTGCTCTGGCGCCATCTCAATTCACCATTACGCCTCGCAATCCAGCGCGCATGTTACCTGTTGGCGGCAAGCATATGCTCTATTCAACGGTTGCCTCTGCGCCGAATGTGAGTGACCTTGATCATGGTCGCCGGGTTGGCTCGCGTCCTGATTTTCAAAACCTTATCAGGCTAAATCAGTATTTTAATTGTTTGCATTTTGTTGCTGGATATCCGGTCGAGCCTGTTGATATTCATGCCTCAATTCGGCATCTGGATTGTCTCTATGATATGCTAACGCTGTCAGATAAGGTTATTCATGCCTATTCGCTAGGCAGTGGCCGTATTGAGGATGGTATGGAAATGACCCGCATTGCCGCCGGTCTCACCTCATCTGAGTTTGAAGCAAAGCCGCATATGTTCACCAATATTAACTCAACCTCGCCTCTTAAACATGACTGGCCCATGCTTGATGGCGCGATACGTTGTGCCAGACGTGGTCAGGCGATTGTTATCAGCCCATTTACGTTATCAGGGGCGATGGCACCGGCAACTGTTGCTGGCGCTATCGTTCAACAAAATGCTGAGTTTTTAGCAGGTCTGGTTCTGATGCAGTTAGTGCGCCCGCAAACCCCTGTCATCTATGGGGCATTTACCAGTAATGTTGATATGAAATCGGGCTCACCTGCCTTTGGCACACCGGAATATATTCGCGCCATGCAAATATCGGGGCAACTTGCTCGGCGCTATGGCTTGCCTTGGCGTGGCTCGGTGGCATCAGCGGCAAACTATCCTGACGGGCAAGCGGTTTGGGAAAGCATGGCGTCACTTAACGCAGTCTCATCAGGACATTGTAATATGGTCTATCATGCCGCTGGCTGGCTCGAAGGTGGGTTATGTGCCAGTTTTGAGAAATTGGTGATGGATTGTGAAATGTTACAGCAAATGATCTATCTTAACCGTGACCTTGATCTAAGTGATGATGCGCTGGGTTTTGATGCGATCAAGGAAGTCGGCCCCGGCAGTCACTTTTTCGGCTCAGAACATACACAAAGACGCTTCAAAGATGCGTTCTATGCCCCATTCCTGTCTGATTGGCGCAATTATGAGAGCTGGCAAGAGGCCGGTGGATTGACCACAGAAGCACGGGCAAATGGTATCATGAAAGCCATTCTGGATGAGTTTACACCCCCACCAATTGATCAAGCAAGGCATGATGAATTGCTGGATTATGTTAACCGCCGCAAGGCTGAAGGTGGTGTGCCAACAGATTTCTGATAACACGCCCATTGCATCAGACGTTTGTGGTGCAGATGCGTTGCCTCAGAATGAAGCCCTGAACGGGCTGGTCATTGATTATTTTATTAAAATCGGTATAAGCAAGGTAAATGTTATTGCGGCTTCTCTCGCTGCCAGAAAGCGCTCTATTATGGCTGTCAAACCGGATCATGAAAATATCAGTTTTCAAACAAAGCCAGCGCTTGAGTTATCAAATCTCTATGGCTTAACGCCGAAAGTGGTAGCGGCGGTGATTGCGTCTATCGCTGAACATAATAAAGAACGTCTGATTTCACTGATTGTGCCTCTCCACCCGGCGGATCAGGCGGATATGATTGAACGTCTAAACTCGGCTCAATTAAAGCGCTTTACGCTGATGATGCGTGATAATCTTGACCCTATGGTGCTGACCTATTTGCCAGATGCGGTGCTTGAAGATGTGGTCTCCAGCTATGGCGTCAATGAATTAGCCCAAGCCTTGCCTGAACTTGATAGTGATGATGCGGTGGATATCCTGGAAGACCTTGAAGAAGATGAGGTTGCGGATATTCTGGCGGCTCTGCCAGTTGGTGAAAGGCTGATTGTCGAGGAGGCTTTATCCTATCCTGAACATTGTGCTGGCCGTTTGATGCAGCGTGAGGTTGTGGTTTGTCCATCGCATTGGACTGTTGGTCAATCCATTGATCATCTTCGGGCGCAATCCGAAGACCAGCTCCCTGATGAATATTATGTCATTATTATCATTGATCCTGCTCGCCGTGTTATAGGGCAGGTACGATTAGGAAAACTCGTATCATCAGATCGTCCAGTGCGGCTATCCGAAATTATGGAAACAGCACCGCATCAAATCCCTGTCACCATGGATAAAGAAGAAGTCGGGCTTCTGTTTCAGCGCTATGGGCTGGTTTCTGTGTCTGTCGTTGATGCGCAAGAAAAATTGGTTGGTATGATCACCGTCGATGATATCGTTGACGTTATTCAGGAAGAAGCTGGCGAGGACTTGATGGCCTTGGGCGGCGTTAGTGACAGCAGCTTGCGGTCATCACTTGTGACAACGGTTCAATCTCGATTTTTGTGGCTTTTGGTTAATTTAGCGACAGCTGTTATAGCATCACTGGTCATTGGCATTTTTGATGCCACCATTGAACGGCTTGTTGCCTTGGCGGTGTTGATGCCGATTGTTGCTTCAATGGGCGGCAATGCAGGAACCCAGACCGTAACGGTTGCGGTGCGCGCGTTAGCGATGCGGCAATTAGGTGATACAAAAGTGGTCAATCGGTTTATTTTGCGTGAAGCCATGGTTGGGCTTACTAACGGCTTGATCTTTGCGTTTGTTGCTGGCCTCGTGTCTTTTATATGGTTTCAGAAAATGGATATCGCGCTAGTCATGGCGTTTGCGATGATTGCCAATATGCTGGCGGCGGCACTTAGCGGCGCTGGAATACCGATTCTCCTGTCAAAATGTGATATTGATCCGGCGGTAGCGTCATCTGTCTTTATTACCACAGTTACAGACGTCATTGGGTTTTTAACCTTTCTTGGTCTGGCTTCGCTTTATCTGGTATAATGCCCTATGCCTCTGCATCTTAAAAAACTCTCTGTTGGATCGGAAGATATTAAAACCTTGACGGCTTGGCATGATGAGCTGGTGAAGCGGAATGGCCGTATTATGCATGTGACGCGATCTTTCCCCCGCCGGGCTGATGCTATCCTTGATGGCGGCTCTATGTTTTGGGTGATCAAGGGCTGGATGTGCGCGCGGCAGCCGATTATTGATTTGGTTGAGGTCGTCCGTGGTGATGGCAAGCCTGCTTGCGGCATTGTATTAAAGCCGGGCTTAATTCCTGTTGTGGAAAGACGCCTCAGACCGTTTCAAGGCTGGCGTTATCTAGAAGCAAATGATGCGCCTGCTGATTTGCCTGCTGGTGCAAATCCCGATGAAGTGATGCCGCGTGAAATGCAAGAAGAATTGCGCGAATTAGGCCTTCTTTAACACCATTATTTTGACGATATTATTTTATGAGGCGTCTTGAACTAGAGCTTCATCATCTGTGTCTTCATCGTCACGGCCATCCCATTCGGCTTCGGGTAACAGGGTTGAGGCAACACTGGTTCCGCGCACCGCCACAAATGGCCCCTGAGCTTCCACTGGCATAGATGGGCGCGCCGACATCCGATAGAACACAAAGCCAATCATTGCCGCATGCATAATGATCTGGACACCAAAGAATGCGCTTACCCCAACTAAATAGATCGCATAGCCTAGCATAGGCGGGCCAAAAATAGCCCCAAGGCCATTGATCATGACCAGCTTTGCGCTGGTGCTGACAACCTGACGCGGCGATAGATAGTCATTGGCATGGGCGATATAAAGCGAATAAAGCGGCATGCTTACACCGCTATATAATGCCATCATCAGCCCTAGCCACAGGAAACTAATTGTGCTGGTAAAAAAGCTGGCAAGCAAGAACCCTAATGACAGGATATGCGCGATTAAGATCACGGTTCGGCGGTCAATCAGATCAGATAATTTGCCGATCGGGTATTGCAGGATCATTGCGCCGGCACCGATTGCCACCATGAAATATGAAACCTGAATAAACGACATGCCAAGTTTTGAGGCAAAGACCGCGCCCATACCAAATACAATAGCGGCATTAAATCCAGTGATGCCCATGCCCACAACGCTGAGCGGTGAGTTATGATAGACGCGGCGGAATGAGGCTTGTTCAGGTGCCTCAAAATCTGGTGAACGTGCCGCTGTCAGCATGATAGGAATGGCGGCAAAAGACACTATAATTGATACTGCCAAAAACATATCATAGCCAGTCTCACTGCCGAAAGTCAGCATTGACTGTCCAATGATCATGCCAAACATCTGTACCATCATATAGACAGATAACAAACCGCCACGGGTTGAGTTAGTGGCTTTATCATTTATCCAGCTTTCCGATACGATATACATGCCAACATAAGCAAAGCCAGTCATGAAGCGCATAAGCATCCATATCGAGGCATTTTCAACAATCGGATGCACCAGAATAGAGGCTGATGCCAGCGCTGCCATGACCCCAAAAACGCGGATATGGCCAACCCGACTAACCAGCTTTGGTATAATGAAAGAGCCGCTGAAATAGCCAATAAAATATCCACCCATGACAAGCCCTGTCATGACATCGCCAAATTGAAGCTGCTCTGCTCTGACACCTAGCAAGACGCCTTGCAGGCCGTTACCAACCATAAAAAGCAGGATGCCGAAAAAAAGTGTCCAAGATGAAATAAGTGCTGATTTCATCGACTGTTCCCATCGTTAACTATCGCAACAGGAATCAGGTGCGATTAATTGATCATTACGTCTTTTTTTATCATTTTGCAAAAGGAATTTTCATGCCTTTAGAATGAACGGTGATCTAGCAATTTAATGACTTAAATTTAAGTACTTAGCTGTGATAGCAAGAATAGTCTCAGTATGGATTTTGACCATGCTATCCATCTTAGCAATCGTCTTTATTGAAAACCGTTCGGTAATGGGTTGCGGCAACCATGCATCAGGGTTTTGATCATGCAGACTAATCAAGACAAGCTGCATAATCTGATTGAGATTAAGCAAAACACTAATGGATGTTTTAAGGGCTTTTTCATCTTTGGCCGTGATGATACGGCGTTTAGCCAGATCAGTGATAGCATCACTTGCTCTGCCATAGCGGCGACCATCTGATCGAGGTGTGATCAACTGCATGACCTGAGCAAAAAAATCAATATCAATCAAGCCGCCGGGGATAAGCCGCAAATCATGGGCCGAACGTGGCGGGTGATAGGTGGTGATGCGTTGACGCATTTCATGCGCATCCCGGATGACTTTATCATTATCACGCGGCATCTGAAACAGGGTTTTGAGGCAGGTTTCAAAATTATGGGTAAGGTTTTCGTGATTAAATCCAGTGATAATGCGCGCCCGCACCAATGCCATATGCTCCCATGTCCACGCCTGTTCTTGCTGATAATTGGCAAAGCGGTCAAAGGCGACCGTAACAGGCCCGGATTTGCCGCTAGGCCGAAGCCGCATATCGACTTCATAGGCTCGCCCTTCTGCGGTTTGAGCAGTCAAAACATTGATTAGTTCCTGACCAATGCGGATAAAATAATAATTCGCATGGATAGGATGATCACCATTGGTCATGATCGGCGTTTCAGAATCCGATGGGCTATGGTGGATAAATACTAAATCCAGATCAGATGAGGATGTCATCTCACGGGTGCCTAACCGTCCCATCGCCATAATGGCAAGACTTCCAGTCTCTATTGTTCCATAGCGGGCATCAATATGATCTTTGGCTATTGGCAAGGCCGCTATGATTGCGGCTTCTGCAATATGTGACAGGATTGTTGCCATCTCAAACGGCTCAACTATGCCTGAAATGAGATGCGCATGGCTCCGGAAATGCCAGTGGCGTAAGGTGATACGCAACTGGTTCAATTTATCCTCATATGATCGGCTAGCCGCCATGCAACTGGACAAGACGTCCACCATGCTATCAATATTGAGGTCAATCGGATGCCAAAACTCCTCATACAGCAAATCATCAATTAAGGCAGAATGCGTGGCCAGGTTTTCTGCCATCCGTGGTGATGCTATGAGCAAATTGGCAATGACCTTGGTTATATTTGGATTACTTTCAAGAAGGGAGAAAAATTGCACTCCAATAGGCAGGTTTTCAACCAATCTGGCAAAAGCATGAAAGGCTTTATCTGGATGCTCAGCTTTACCAATCTGAGTCAGAATTTCTGGCAAAAGACGACCCAGAATAGCTTTTGAACGGCTAGTTTGCGTGGCTGGAATATCGCCTGCCATCCAGCGTCGGCAGGTGCTGGTAATGCTATCTATCTCAATAAAGCCAAGATCGGATAATGTATTGGTGACGGCATTGCTGTCATCATCCTGATCGAGCAGCAAAAACAGTGATATTGGATGCGTGCGGTCAGCATCCGGGGGTTTAGCACCTAGTTTCTTTGCGATTGTTTCAGTATGACTAATCACACTATCGGTTAAGGCATGAACGGCCTGCCGAAAAGTCGCAATATCTTGATATCCGCAAAATTGTGCCAGATCAGATAACGCCTCATTATGACGAGGAAACTGATGGCTATGGGCATCATTGATCATCTGAATACGGTGTTCTAAGCGGCGCAACTGATAATAATGGTCACTTAATATTTTGGCTGAGGCGGTGTTAATCCAGTTACTTTTACCGAGGGCAGTTAAGGCTTCTATGGTTGAACTCTGGCGTAATTCAGGCTCTCTGCCACCAGCGATAATTTGCTGAACATGAACCGCGAATTCAATCGAACGGATACCGCCATTACCTTTTTTAATATTAAACCCAAATAAGTCTTGTTGCTTTGGCTCACGCTGAAGCATCATTTTCATTTCATCAATAACCGTATAATCCAGATATCGGCGCCAGATAAAAAGATCAATTTCAGACAAAAACTGCTCTGCCAATGGAATTGATCCTGCGAAAGGACGCGCTCTGATGAAGGCCACTCGCTCCCATGTCCGCGCTATGGACTCATAGTAGCTAATGGCATTATCTAACTTGATGGCGACAGGGGTAACACTGGGGTTTGGGCGCAGCCGATAATCAACACGCCAGCCTATACCATCGGCGGTTGGCTGGCTCATAATAGTGGCAAATTGACGAGCTAAATCAATATATACACGGCCGCTTTCCACATCATTCTCGGCGCATGCATAAAGAATAATCAAATCAATATCAGATGAAAAGTTAAGCTCACTTGAGCCAAGTTTGCCCATGGCAATAATCGACCACGATGCGGCTGGCTCAAGGCGCTTCATCTGGCGGGCTCGCGTCTCTAGCCAATGGGCTAATGTTGTGCTGGCTAAATCCGCTGCCGCGCTTAGCCAAGCCATTTGCCGGGCCACGCTGGCACGGTCAAGCAAGTCAAGAACAGTAACCACAACATTGATCTTCTGCCTAAACAGACGAATAGCTCTCATCGCGTGATCATTGGTTGTAGCGCTATCAAAATCGTCACTTAATTGAGCATTAATCTCACCAATGATTGTCGTCACATTGGCGAGATTATTGTGATCATCAGCAATGATTGGCGGAAGTAGCGTCAGGTGATTTCGATAAAGCTTGTCAAGATAAGGTGCCAGATGCATTGCCGATGCCAGAATACGGGCAGCATCTGGATCAATATGTTGGGTAAGCAAAGCCAAGCATTCGGTTTCATGCTGGCTGGTGTTAGCCTTAGTTATTGGGGATGAAGCAATACAGTTATCCATAACTTAATTTACACTAGTTTAAATCGTCCTTCATGTATTAATTGTTGTCTCGTCATCCAGCATCGCATCCCCAGGGTTAGTGTTGCCGCTATTAATCCTATGGTTATCCCTATCCATATGCCAATGGGGCCATATTCAAAAGGTGTTGATAAGATATAGCCAGAGCTTACGCCGACACCCCAATAGCAGAAAATTGAAATAATGGCAGGCATGCGTGTATCGCTTATGCCGCGGAGAGCAGAAATAAAGACAGATTGCAAGCCATCAAATAATTGAAAAATGGCGGCGATAATCATCATCGGAACAGCAAAGGACATAACGGCGTCAAATAACTGATCATCGGAATTAAGAAAAACCTGAATAATTTCCACTCTGAATATGTAGATAAAGACAGATAATATCAATGTGATAATCATTACCATTAGCGTTGACATGATGCCTGCTCGAATGGCTTCGTTAGGTTTATTGGCGCCAGCGGCATGGCCTATTCGGATCGTTGTTGCCAGAGAAATAGCAAGCGGCACCATATAGGTGACAGCGGCAATCTGATTGCTGATGCCCGATGCGGCGACGGCGGCAATACCGAATATCCCCATATAAATACCGCCAACAATAAACATGCCGGTTTCTGCCAGCAAGGTAAGGCCAATCGGAAACCCAACAATTAACAGGCGTTTCATGATAACTGGATTAAAGCTTAATAAGCGTCCGAATGGGCGCGTCCGTCCGATCTTTTTGTTCGTCACCATATAAATGGCGAGCAGGATGACCATAATCATAAATGTGATAGATGTGCTTAGCCCTATGCCGGCTAGTTCCATGGCTGGCAGACCGAACCATCCTTGCGAGAACACATGATTCAAAAAGATATTAATGATCACGCCAATGATAATGACAATGACGGGAGGGATTGCCTTTTGATAGGCTGAAATATAATTTCGTAAGACAAAAAAGATAA
>NZIT01000029.1 GCA_002691725.1 SAR116 cluster bacterium
CATTATCATAGCTATTCTCAGAATAGATATTCTGATAGATTTGCGCCCGTATTTTACCAAGCTCAACGCCCGGCTGATCAAAACTATTAAGCCCCCATAGTGATCCTGACATGGTCGTCACATATTCGAATAACGCCAAAATTCGCCCAAGCGTATATGGCGATAGCTGAAGCCAGGTGATGACCGATGAGGGTCTGCCACCGGGGAAAGATGTATCCTCACCCCCAAGAGCAAGCGTATCAGCCTGTGCCAACATCTGAATAATCAGCTCATCATGATGATCGGCTACCAAGTCTGGCGCAAGATTAGCATCTGCCATTAACGGCCGCAAAGGTGCCATAAAGGTAACAGGGGTAATGATAGGGCTTTGGTGAATATGCTGAAAAAAACTATGCTGGGCATTACTTCCAGGCTCACCAAAAATGACGGGTGCGGTATTGCCCTGAACAGCGTTGCCCATAGCATTGATGGATTTCCCGTTTGATTCCATCTCTAATTGTTGAAGCCAGGCCGAAAACCGCGACAGCCTCTGATCATATGGGCATAATGCCTCCGCGCTATACCCAAGAATAGTGGTGTTCCAATACCGCATCAATGCCATATTTAGTGCCGTATTCTGAAAATCCTGTGCTGATAAAATATGCTGATCGACGGCATGACCACCTGCTAACATGGCGCGGAAGCCAGCATCACCAATCGCCATCATCAAGCCAAATCCAACGACAGACCAGAGCGAATATCTACCGCCAATAGCTTCATCAAAGATCAATATCTTATCTTTATCAAACCCTGCATCAAGCGCTTTTTTAGGCTTTGCGGTGATCGCAATCATGCGCTCAGCTATCGCAACATCATGATCCCTAAACCAGCGCTTAGCCATCGTCATATTGGCCGCCGTTTCATGCGTTGAAAATGATTTGGATATAACCAGAACAGCCGTTGTTGTGGGATCAAGCCCGGCCAGGCAATCACCCAGATGCGACGGGTCTAAATTGCTGACAAAATGGATATCAGGCCCTTGATGATAGGGCGATAACGCCGCCACGGCCATAGCCGGCCCTAAATCAGAGCCGCCAATACCAATCGACACAATATCCGTAATCCCCAATTCCATTAACCTGTCAATATGGCTAGCCATGTGATCAACACTCGCTTGTGCCATCGGTTGTGACGGGTCGCGCAAATGCGCGTGCAGGGCTTGCCGTTGCTCAGACAGGTTCACAATCTCACCATCCAGCATGGCATGACATTTTTCCATGACTTGCGCTTCAGTGGCGTATTGCAGCAATAGATGATAATGATCATCGGTGACATTCTGGCGCGTTAAGTCAATAGACATGTCCTCAATCGTAAAGCAAAGCCTGTCCTCTCTATCAATATCGGCTAATAGATCAGACATCTTAGCGCCATCAGAGGGCGTTGATCCGACACTCGCTTTTAATTTTTCTGTTATTGTTGACACGTTACATAAATCACTTTCCTGGCATCATCATTAAGACTCATCATATCTTATATCATAAATTGATATATCATGCCGCAGATTCCGCAACATAAGATAGGTTTGCAGTTTAGCAATAGTTTTGTCATGGTGAGCGAATGAACCATTCAGAAAAACATATTTTATTCATTGATCATTCGCCGTCAATACGGACAAAAATGCTGGCTGATGCTGCCATGGCTAGCATGACATCCGAAAGCGATTTAGCAATCATCCGAAAACAGCCTTTGGATACAACAGCCGAAGATATCATTGCTGCCGATGGTGTTCTTATTGCCACAACCGAGAATATCGGCTACATGGCTGGATTGACCAAAGACGTTTTTGACCGCACCTATAACGCTCTGCTTGACGTCACCGCAGGCAAACCAGTTGCTGTCTATATTCGCGCTGGACTAGATGGAACAGGAAGCCGCAAAGCTATGGAAAGTATTTTAACCGGATTACGCTGGCGCCTGATGAGAGATGTTCTGATTTGTCATGGCAAATGGGATGATCATTTTATTGAAACAGTTGAAACTCTAGCCCTTGGTCTGGCGCTCCGCGTTGAGATGGGAGCATAGGTTAATGCTGACCTTGATCAAGCAGATATTATTCAGCGCACCTGTGCTATTGGCGTTAGCAGCGTTAGGCTGGGGCGGCAACACCATCGCCGCTCGTCTGGCGGTTGGTGAGCTATCGCCTATGTTGCTGGTCTCAACACGCTGGCTCATGGTGGCGGTTTTGTTAATGTCTATTTTCCCGCGGTCTATTCTTGAGGCGCTCAAGACCTATAAGCATCGCTGGTTATTTTTGCTGGCAATGGGCGCAGGTTTAAGCGGCTTTAACATCATGTTCTATCTGGCCGCGCATAGCACAACTGCTATTAATCTTGGACTAATGCAGAGCAGTATTCCGGCTATCATCATGCTCATGGGATTAATTCTCTTTCGGACACGCGCAACCATGTTGCAAATGATTGGTTTGGTGATTGCCATGACCGGCGCGGTCATTGTTATTGCCAAAGGATCACTTGAAACAATCCTGACGCTAACATTCAATCATGGGGATTTGATCATGATGGGGGGCTGCATCTGTTATGCTGGCTATACACTTGGATTATCGCGGCGGCCTGCTATTGATAGCGTTACCATGATGGGCGTATTAGCTATCTTTGCTTTCTTGGCATCGCTTCCCTTCACCCTTGTTGAGGGCGTTGCAGGTGCCTTGATATGGCCGTCACTGACAGGCTGGCTCATTCTGATTTATGTCGCTATTGTGCCGTCTTTTCTATCACAAGTCTGGTTTATGTTAGGTGTTGACAAGATAGGGTCTAGCAAGGCTGGCATGTTCACCAATCTGGTGCCCGTATTTTCAGCATTGCTAGGGATACAGCTTCTCGGTGAGCAAATGGGATTTTACCATTTGGCTTCATTAGCAATGGTGTTCACCGGGTTATATATTGCCCAGCGGCGATAAAAATAATCATTCAAAAATTAGTTAACTATCACGTCAATTTGATAGTTACAGCAGTATCATTCAGCGAAGCAGATTATTCCACTACCTTAATGTTCATAGCACAAAGCTTGCCATTTTTAGCTTCTGCCATTTCATATTCGACAGCTTGACCTTCTGCTAATTCAGATAGACCGGCTTCTTGAACTGCACTGATATGGATAAACGCATCTGAACCACCTTCATCAGGCTCAATAAATCCGTATCCTTTAGTGGTATTAAACCATTTGACTTTGCCTTTTGACATGTTCGTCACCTTGTCGTTAGCCCCAGGGGTCGTTAGCCTCAGCGGTCGTTAGCCTCAGGGGTCGTTTAGCCCCAGGGGTCGTTTAGCCCCAAGGGTCGTTTATCCTCAGGGGTCGTTTAGCCCCAGAGGTCGTTATTCTCTGGGGAGGGAAGATTAAAAATAATTACAATTTTATAACTTATATTATACAGCATTATAGATGGTGCAGATTTCAGGTAAGACAAGTTTTCAATGATTTATTTTTTAATATGCTGATAGAGAATAGACGTATCCTTTTTATGCCATCCCTTTTTCTGCATTTCAGCAAGCAGCTCACAGACAAGTTCTGTTGCTGGTAAAGACTGGCCCATTTCGCTAGAGGCGTGGCAGGCAATGCTTAAATCCTTTACATGAAGCCGCGATTCCATTCCTGCGGAGAAATCTTCATCAATCATTTTTGGCGCCATCAAGGCTAGCATTTTACTACTGGCAAAGCCTTGCATCATCACATCCATGACAGCGTTTTGATCAACCTCATGAATAGCCGCAAACCGCATCGCTTCTGCGACACCTTCAATGGTCACAACTTGAGCAATCTGATTGCATAATTTGGCGACTTGCCCCGCCCCCATGCCGCCAATATGACGATGACCGCTAGTGTAGGCGGAAAGCGGCTCTAAAATAGCTTGTATATCCGTATCATCGCCGCCTAGCATAGATACTAATGTTCCTGCTTTTGCGCCAATACTCCCACCTGAGACAGGCGCATCAACCCAGCCGACACCATGTGCTTTAAGCCCGTCGCCAATTTGCCTGGCCATTTCAGGGGCAATGGTGCTGTGATCCATGACAATAGATCTCTCATTTGCGCCTGATTTAGCACCATGAATAACCGCATCTTCGCGCCCAATCAGCACCTCATACACATCCTCGCCAGCAATGACATTAGTAATGATCAGATCACATTCTGCCGCCATAGCCGCCGGGTTTGACATCGCAGTCATGCCAGATTTAATAAGCTCAGCGCCCTCGGTCTCGAAGAAATTTTCGCGTCTCGCATATCCTCTGACATCGTATCCAGCACTGATCAGATGCGCGGCTATAGGCGCCCCCATCACCCCAAGTCCAATACAGCCTATTGTCTTTATCATGCGCCCCTCTTTCTCAGCTTTATTAACATGACATCTTTATCATCGTTTCACAATTTTTTGCTTTATTATTCTTGATAACGTTCTTATTGTGCCAACTATTGAATGATAATAGAAAGCATTCTTAAATGCACGTAGCTGACCAAATTATTGATACGATACTTGAGGCTGGCACAGATACTGTCTTTTCACTTTCTGGCAACCAGATTATGAAAATCTATGATGCCGCGTTTGATAAAGATATCAGAATAATCCATACTCGCCATGAAGCTGGTGCCGTGTTCATGGCAGATGGCTATGCGCGGTCAAGTCACCGGACAGGCGTGGCTTTATGCACGGCCGGCCCAGGCTTTACCAATGCGCTCGGGCCGCTTTTCAGTCTGAAATTATCAGAATCCCCCATCGTGCTGATTACCGGAGATAGCCCCGTTGCAGATGACGCAAGAGGCGGCTTTCAAGAACTTGATCAAACGGCTATTTCTGCTGAACTAGTGAAGGAAACCTGGCGGCTCACCAACAGCACTAATATCGGCAGTGTTATCCGTGAAGCGATAATACTTGCCCGTTCAGGGCGTCATGGCCCTGTTCATTTAGCAATACCCGAAGATGTGCTGACAGAGCCTGCACAGCCGTTTTTATTTTCATTTGATGATATGACTGATCGCATCGGTTATTCGATCGCCGCCACTGACCTGACGGCAATTACGCGCGCGCTGGATAGTTTTGATAAACCGCTTATTGTGACGGGTGCCACCATCGCCCCTAACCGTTGCCACGATATGATTAAGCCCCTATCGGAAACCCATCATATTCCTGTCATTTCCTTGACCAGCCCGCGGGGTTTGCGTGATCCTATGCAAGGGAAGTTGCAAGATGTTCTGAAATCAGCGGATGGGATTATTCTGATGGATAAAGACCCTGATTTTTCTCTTGGATTTGGTTCGCCAGAAATTATGCCAGCGTCAAGACTGGTGGTTTGCGCCGCCCAATCTGAAACGGTCTCGCTATGCAATCAGGTGTTTCACGGCAATATGATATGGGGGTGCAGTGCCGATCCTATGCAAACGATGAAGGCTCTCAGCCAAGCATCTTTGCGGCGGCGCTCGTCAGCGTGGAAAAAGTCGGTTGAAACATTACTGGCCAAGCGCCCTGATGCTGTGACAATAAAAGACAAATCGGCACAGATCACACAGATTACTCCAGCCCGTATCATGCAGGGCTTTGCTAATTGCATTGACCCTAATAAGCCGCCGCTAGTCGTTTGTGATGGCGGTGAGTTTGGGCAATGGGTTCAAGCCGGCCTGCCTGATCCTAAGGTGATGGCGGCGCGCACATATACTAATGGCATTTCAGGCGGAATTGGCGGTGCGCTCCCTCAAGCTATCGGTATTGCCATTGCTAATCCTGACCAACATGTTGTCGCCTTTATGGGTGATGGCAGTGCTGGCTTTAATCTGCCTGAAATAGAAACGGCCAGACGTGCCAATCTGTCGATCACGTTTATTATCGGTAATGATTATCGCTGGGGGGCAGAAGTCGAAATTCAGAAAAATCGATATGGCGAGGACCGTGTCCACTCATGCGATTTAGATGCAGAAACCCGATATGATCTGATCGCAGAAGGGTTCGGCGTTAACGGCAAATTGGTCACAGCCCCTGATCAGATTGAATCCGCCATGCAAGAGGCGTTTTCCTCACATGGTGTATCGGTGATTAATATTCTGATGACAGGCATGGCCGCGCCATCGTTCTAATTCCATCGTTCTGATTCCATCTTATCTGGATTTATCTGATCTTAATCTTCTTGCGCGGGTTAACTTTCTTGTATGGGTTAATCGTCTTGTCTGGAGACGACTTTTTGAACTGCTGGGCGGCTGTCAACACTATCATATATTGCCCGCAGTTTTGGACGACCGGCAAAACTTTCCTCTAAATGCTCATCCCATGTCAGCAGCATAAATAGATAATCATCTGCCACCGTTGCCTGGCCGCCGACCAGATAATCACTTGGCAAGGCTTCAACATGATCATAGACCACCCGCATCTCTGCCAGCGCCAAGGCTCTGACAACATCCTCCTCACCATAGCGATCGGGATAGTGAAACCGCAATATCGCCGAATAAAGCGTTGTCGCAAGATACGTTATCCATGATAAAAATTGCGCATATGATGGGTCATCTGGCGCTGGGGCTAAGGCATGTTTGCTATCATGCTTCAATAGCATCAGCACAATAGCAAGGCTTTCAAAGACGGGTTTACCATCATCGGTGATAAATACGGGTATTCGCCCATAAGGAGAAATCGCACGAAAGTCTGGCGATTTTCGCTCATCATCAGTGGGATAGATAATATCACAATTAAGCCCAAGCTCTTCCAGCATAATCTCAACTATGAGCGAGCCAGCCCCATGCTTTGCATAAAGTTTCATGATAGTTTCCTTATCTCACCACGCTTCATTTTGCCTAATCGTCGAAATGCTGATCAACCGTGAACTGGCCACCATGACGGGCAATAACATCACTTTTCGGGTCAGGCTCGGGCGTATTTGCCTCAACTTTTTCACGATAAATCTCAGATGTATCTTGCGGATGAAACCCTATATGCCGGGCGTTGTGATTATCAATCAAAACCGATGTATTATTAGATACCCCATAGATAATGGTATGGCGCACAGAAGGCGCCCATAAACACCGATCAATCAGACGGCGCAAATCATCATAACTGAGCCACGTCGTCAACATGCGGCGATCCAGAGGTTCAGGAAAACAGGAATAGATACGCACCGAAACGCTCTCAAGTTCATATTTATCCCAGTAATATTGCGCCGTTGCCTCACCAAAGACTTTCGATACCCCGTAGTTGCTGTCAGGGCGAACTTGTGACTTGGAATCAACAATCTCTGTCCGAGGGTAGTAGCCAATCGTGTGAACAGAACTCGCCCAGATCACACGCTTAACCCCATTCTTACGGCATCCTTCATAGAGATTATAGACGCCGATAATATTAGAGTTCAGCACTCTTTCCCATTCGCCTTCGCGCGCTTGGCCACCCATATGGACAACCACATCAACATCTTTTGTCAATGCAATCATAGCATCCATATCAGCCAGATCGGCGTTAACAAACTCCTCATGCGAATCACAATTATCAATATCCACCTGATCACTGAGTCGAACATGGTCTGCATATTTATGGACAATGGAACGTAATTCCGTTCCTAGCGCACCTGCCGCCCCTGTCAGAAGTAGTCGATTATATTTTTTAGCCACTGAACCCTCTTTTCATCTTACTAAATTGCGTTTATCACTTGCCTATACCTCATCACTACTGGCTTTCATCGTCAATGGCTTTCTCACAACATGCCAGCAAATCATGTATAGTATGGTTATTTCGATTAATTCTTGGCACAGCCAGAACAACCTCTCTTTTGCTGGCATCTTTCAGTGGAATAATTTTTATATCAGATGGAAATAAGCGTGATGACGCCATCGGCACAATGGATACCCCAAGACCTGCATAGACAAGCGCAATAACGCCTTCTAACGTATCAATTTCCATCCCGGACGTGATATCAAGCCCTTGTTGTTCAAACCATTTATCAATTTTGAGAGATACCCGTGCCGACCGATTAAACCGGACATACGGATTATCCCGGAAAATGTTAATGACATTATTGCCAGTCACTCTGGAACTGGCGATCAGAACCAAGTCTTCTTCTTTCAGATGATGGTAGATAATATCTGTCATATCTTTGCTCGGCTTGCTGATGATAGCGACATCAATAGCGCCTGACTGTAATTCTGCTTCCAGCTCAAAGCTTTCATCTAGCCTGACAATAATATCAAGCTCAGGCATATCATTACGGAATGCCATGAGCGCTGACGGCAGGAATGAACTCAACACCGAATGGACGGTTCCAATCGTTAGGCTTTTTTGGGTTTGGTGTTGCATATCATCAGGTTCTAGCTCTTGCCATTCTTTCAAGACCGCAACAACCTTATCCAGATAGATCAGCCCATCACGGGTCAGCCGTGGCGGTTTTTTACTGCGGTCAAACAGTTTAAGCTGAGCAAATTCTTCCAGCCGTTTCATTTGCAGACTAATGGCAGAAAGCGATAATCCCATATTTTTGGCGGCCGCTTGAAAGCTGCCTAAATCCGCAATGTAACGATATATTTCCAAGGTTTTAATATCTGGCATGATGTGTCCTACATTACTTCATCTTTGCGATCATCAGTTTCACCATAGCGGCTTAATGCTGGCGGTTTTAACCCATCATAGAGGCTATTTATATGGTCGGCTATGGCATCATTATGTTGAGCAAAAAGGGAATTACCCTCAAGATCGCTATCAACAATAAATGGCCCAAATGCTTTGACATCAAACATCCACATAGCCTGCGCGATGCCTAAATCATCTAGCCAGAAGACATCCCTCACCCCAACAACCCCACGCCCTAATAAGGCGCCAGTGCCATATCCTACTGTTGTCAGATAAACAGCGCCTCTGGGGGCCAGGATATTGGCGTAGTCATCTTTCGGCATACCGCCTTTACCAATGACAATTTTAGTGCCGGTTAAATCAAGCCAGCTTTCCATCCATTTTGAAAACCGGAATGACGCGGTAGCCGTGACCCCGCCGATGATATAACTGCCCTCGTCTGATTGTGATGCCGCAGGCGAGCAATGAAAATTGACATTACTGATGGGCGCCAGATCAGGTATCGGCAGGCTCTGGCCTTTGCCCAAAACCCTGTCATAAACGCCTTCTCTGGCGGTATACACAACACCCTCCAAATAGACGATATCACCTGGCTTTAGCTTGGCAATATCTGATGCCGACACTGGCACTTTCAGATGATGCGTGTTGCGTGTTGCTGCCTGGCTCATGTGATCCCCTCCCGCCGCATATATGGGGTAAACCACCTCGGATCAGTGCGATAAGTAATCTCACCACTGCTATGGATACGAGCAGTCGCCCGCCGCGATGACAGACAAAAGGTATGGACACTAACTGGCATCCCGCCTGTATGCGTGTAGCCAACCTCAATATGGCAATCAACCACCATGGATGAGCCAACAAATCCCATTGCCCCCATGCCAATAGAATTGCCTAATTCTTTGAACTCATGTTCCAGTTTGGCGATCTCAGGGTCAGGATTACGGTCACCAACAACTCGCAAGCATGCCGCCTGTTTGCCTAATTGCATACAAGTATCCTTGGACCCGCCAATACCA
Organism: SAR116 cluster bacterium; assembly: GCA_002691725.1. Lineage (GTDB taxonomy): Bacteria > Pseudomonadota > Alphaproteobacteria > Puniceispirillales > UBA1172 > UBA12202. The sequence continues at coordinate 9,604 of NZIT01000029.1, forward strand.
ACGCCAACAATCGCAGGCTGACATGCTAATCCGCGCTTGCCAAAAGCAATCAATGTATCCAGCAAAAACCGCTTTATACCATCAATACCATCACCCGGAAATAACATGCGATAGTCTGATCCAAATAACCCGCCTTTATGAACGGTTGTTATATCAATCCAGTCGGCATCTGGCTCAAAGCTCCATTCCACCTCAGGGGCGTTGATACCAAGGTTATTATTATGCTCAGTTCGCCAAAGCGGATGCACACGGTTTGGCCGCAGCGGCACGTCATGCGTCGCATTTGCCGTGGCTTTCCTTAACGCCGCATCAAGCGCAACCATGCTTTTCATATCGGCGTTATCACCAATTTTGACATAATAGCGCGGCAGGCCAGTATCCGCGCACATCGGCCGCCTATCTTCGGTGGCGGCACGATAATTATCCAGCATCGCTGAGAGAACAAAAGCCGATAAATCACCGGTTTCTTTATCAGCCATGGCCTCAATTCCAGTCAGGTAGTCATCAGGAATATCAATCGCGGCCTTTTTCATAATATGATAAGCCGCTTCTTCGATATGGTCTGCGGTTATTGTCATGATGTCAGCTCCTCTTGGTATTGTGCTGATGGTGGCGGTATGCCTGCATCATCATCAATCAGGCTTTGCCCGGGCTTAACGATGCTGAAATCAACTGGCTCAAGGGTTAACGTCAAGCCCTTATCGGTCGCGTGAATAACCGTATTCGCTGAGTCTTCTAAACTGCCTGTATCAAGGAAATCTTCACGATAATGCGCCCCGCGAGAGTTTTCCCTGCCGCGCGCCGCCAACGCAATCGCCTGTGAAATTCGAATTAAGGATTTGAGATTAAGCCATTCATGCCAGCTCATATTAAAGGCATGATCTTGACCGCTAATTCCCATCTCATTTATGGCCTCAGCATATGATGCAAGTGTCGCAAGGCCTCTATCCAGACCTGCTTGATCACGCATCACGCCAACATCTTCCCACATCGTTTCAGCCAATGCCTGCCTAAGCTGAAAGATATCACCACCAGATTTTGTAAAAGGATATTCGGCATCTGCTATGGCTTGCTCTAAATCATTCGCATCAGCATCACGCCAGCCTTTATTCTGCCTCAAATAGGCGGCCATACTATCCCCAGCTATACCGCCAAAGACTGTCGAATTAGCAACGCCATTGCCGCCCAGTCGGTTCGCCCCATGAACGCCGCCGCAATCCTCACCAGCAGCAAATAATCCATCAATGGCCGTGCTAGCATCAGCGTTAAATGATATTCCCCCCATCATGTAATGCGCGGTAGGGACAACCTCAACCAATCCGCCAGCCAGATCAAATCCACAATCCTTGCAGCGCTTGACCATGCCGGGGAAGCTCTTAGCCACATGATCAGCACC
>NZIT01000030.1 GCA_002691725.1 SAR116 cluster bacterium
ATTAATTAATTTTTATTACCCTTTTTTCAGGCTTAAATCCTGCCCCCGCAACCAATAAATTACAAATAATATCAATTAATTAGCTGCCTTATTTTTGAGGCGGCGTTTTTGTGTGCTGAATTATTGCCGCGTTCATTGTCGCGTTTCGTTTATGCAAAACGTTGGCTCAGCAAATCATTACACTTAGCCGTTCTTACGATAAAGTATCGGAACCCTGCCTGAATCAAGGTCCGAGATTCAAGAGCCAAGTTTCGGGAATCTTGACGCTTGATTATTGTACCCAGTGGCAAGATGCGGGGGTCTTGAAGCTTGGTTCGGGGTTACTTGGGGCTTTTGGAGGATGGACTGTATCTATGAAGGGGGCAGCCCCCTGAATACTGGGCTGGGTTCTAGAGTAAGGATTACTTAAAATTGGGTTAGCTTTTTTAATAGTCATGGGTTGGGACACCCACTTACTTGGAAATGGTAGATGTATTCCTCCTTAATGAAGTATATCAGAATAACTGAGTGTTTGTGTGCAATGCTTTAAAACTGTTTCAAGGTATTCGCTTAGTCGTAATTTGTGATCATAGGGATGAATCGAAATACGCAATGGCTTTGTTGTCGGTATCCTTAAAGCCACACCATTTAAAAAGCGAAGTGCAAGTTCGCGGGTGAAAGTATCTGCTTCAAACCCTACCAATGGAAGCCGCTTTGTCTGCCCATATTTTGTGAAAATAACTCCTGTAATCGTTTCAACCTGAGAATACTCGCAAGCTTGTAATGCCCTTTTCGAAATCTTCCCAAGTGCCCAAGCCGGGGGTACATAGAGTGAAGGTTGGTTAAATCCGTTTTCAACGAACCAATTACTAGACTTATTCATTAGTTCTGTAATGTCGTCAGGTTTTAAGCTCAAATGCTCGGCAACATTACGAGACAAAATTAAACTGTGTATGTGATGCCAAAGAGACTTCTTTGACGAACATCTATGGACCCACCCATGTGCAGCTAATTCGCAATCACTTTTCTCCCACTGGCGTAGTTGATCAACCTGTTCTTGTTGCCAATCAAGTCCTGGGACAACAAGCAATGTGACCCGCTTGATTCTAAGTGAAAAGCAAATTTCCAAAATCTCTGCCACCTCGGTCATCGTGTTTGGCATCACATCATGTATGGAAATAAGGGCTTTCATCGGAATGGTCCTTTGTTATCAGGGATTAATTTGAAGTACGTGGTAATATAGATTTATAAAAAAAATCTAACCAATCAGTTATTGCTTTTCCATTAAACTCTCGAACCGCCTGCCAGCTTTTTCGGGCGTGACGATCCCGTTCTTCAAAGCTTTGTCTACAGATGTCAGATAGGACAGAAGTCAAAGATGTTTCTCGAGAAATGGTGAAAATTCCACTGGCTAGCGAAGGCCACTTTGAAATACCGCAACCTTCGCTTGCAATAACAAAACGTTCTCTTGCCAGAGCTTCCAACGCTACAGTACCAAATGTTTCGTATATAGAAGGAAGTAACAAAACATGCGCTGCATCTATTTCTTCACGCACACGTTTGCGAGGAAGCCATCCAAGATATGAAAGGTTTCTATAAGCATTTGCTGCGGTTTGCACCTTGTCCCTCAACGGGCCGTCACCAATAACAGTGAAATGTACTGCAGAAAGTGAATGCACCGCATGCAACAATTCGTTAATGCCTTTTTCTGGCGCTAAACGGCCCACAAAAATAGCCCGATTTATGGCTCCATCAATTGGCTGAATAGGGTGAGTCAAAAAATCTTTGTCCAATGGAGTGGCCATGATTTGCACTGAACGGGCGCCGTTTTGCTTGGCCTTCTGCTCCGCTGTGTCATTTAGCACACCAATTCCAACTGCTTTTTCGCATAGCCGACGGTTTATTATTGAGAGTATATTTTGAAAAGGTCTAGACAACCAGTTTGGCCAGTAAATCGAGAGTAATTGATCGAAATCTGTATGATTCACAACAACGAACGGAATAGCTTTTATCTGAGCATAGCGAAACGCAAAATAGGAGAACATTCCTAGTGAAGGTATCACAATTATGGACGGATCTAACGCGTCCAATTGGTTATAAAGTGTACTTTTTTTGGGCCAAGCTAAGCGTTGTGTTTTATCTCCTGGTAGGGGCAGGGCAAACCTCTCCAAAGTCCGATCTGGTATATCACTTGGCGAGAATAGCTGCGCTGCCCCAACATGCGGCAGAATTTGGGCAAGTAAATCTAAATAAAACGTACCAACACCATTTCGACCGGCAATAGCATCTGAGACGATAGCAATTCGAAGATCAGACCTTCGTGTTTGCTCTGTATGTTCAGATAATATATCTTGTGACAAATGTATAACTGATTTTGCAGAATGAGTGTCGGATTGCTTTTTAAGTATACACATCTTCAAAACTATGCCGATGAATTTTTTAATTTTGGTGGTGTATTTGATGGTATTAAGTCCTGACTTTTTAATCCAAAGTCTTGCAACTTATAGAAGTGTTTGGATTTATACGCTTTGGTCTCAACCATAAGGTCTGTAAGACGTATGGTATCCAGATTATTTCTCTGTGGTAGTTCGAAATGACCATATAATACTTCAATGGCCTTATCTGGCGTGCCAACAAGTTCTCTAAAATCGAGTATCAACATACGTGAACCAAGATTGGATGCGTCAACTTTTATCCGACTCTTATAGAGCTTGAGTAGCATAACGAATCTCTTAACGATATGCGGGTCTTTTGCTGAGTATCCAAATATTTTAAGGCCAGAGTGAATGGAACTAAGTTGTGACGGAACAGTCTGCTCCAAATCTCGGTGCATCCCAATAAATTCTGCATCTGGGAAAGTTTTCGCCAAATCACTGACCCACGTTGTGAAACTGGGGTTTTTGGAAAGCAGTCGCTTATCCTCTCCTCTAAAAATCAAATGTCGCTGCACAAGCCCACGATAAGCCGTAAGCAACTTCTTGCGCCTAGTCTCCGTCATGGATGAAAAATCTCCTAAATCCCATGTTGATTTGGAAAAAGGGAACATCAAAAATCGAAGAAAACAACCATCGAAGGGAAGAAGGCCAAGATAATCTTCTTCTGGCTTCGTCAAGTCTATTGGATGAATATTGGCCAACCCAGTACCAAGCCTCATCTGTATCCATTTGATCACTTTAAAAAATAGCCCGCCAACTGCATTATCAACTCGGTACAGTCCCCAAATCAAATATTTCTGGCAAAGTGCGGGTGCAAACAGTAACTCCCACAATGGCATTGAGGTAAAAAGTTCGGTATGACTGGCCATAAAACGATGAGCAGTCGTTGTCCCGCTTCGGGGAAGACCAACAATAAAAAGAGGCTTATCAATAGATACTTTTTTAAGACGTGGAAATAGAATTATATCCAACGCAAAAGCTAACCTATGGATCAAAAATAAAAATGCCAAAAATGATAAGACTACAGCCTTTGTCATGATTGCAAACATATTAACAGTTTTAGTTTGGGAAGGTTTTTTATGCAAAGTCAAGCTAGCCCCTCCTTACCAATTTTCCAAGCATGTACAACTAGGTAACGCAGAACTTGGCAGTAAATTTGTTTTCATCAAAATAAATATATTTAGTAGTTAATTGTAATTAATATTATGAAATTCTAACTGGGTTAGACCAAGCCATTTTGCCGCTACTATCTACTATAGTAATTCTAAACCAATCAGAGGGAAAAGAACTAAGATCGAATTGGGCACATGTTAAATTTGTGCCATTAGAACTTAGAGATTTATTCCCGGCGCCAGAAAGACAAATATGAGAAGCCGGAGAGCATTTGATAGATACTAGATTATTATCTTTCACAAACTCAAATATATCTAAACCTGTCGAAGAATAATAATGGCCAGCTTTTAAAGCTACTAGCAAAGACATCTGATCAAGATTTTCAGAAGCCACCATGACCCAACCACCACCAGCATCATGCATGCGGAAATGTGAATCGTCTGTTGCCGTAAGCAAAACGGGATAATTTTGTTGAAGGAGATAATCCACAACAGCGGTACCGTACCCTCTTGCAGCCTCAATATGACAAGAATGATTATAAATTTCTACGCTATGAGCATGAGCTACTGATAGAGCTTCCTCGGAAGTTAAACTATACCATTCAGGATGAGCAATAGTTACAAATGCACCAGCATTTTTAGCACGCTGAACTAATTCGGGAGCCGTTTCATCATCATTGGCAGATAAGAAATCAAGGGGCAAGCCATTAGCGACTATATGCCAAAGTCCATCATTATCATATTTTTTACCCCGACAATGAATTTCAGCTGATGGAATAGTAATAAAGCTATCTTCGTTTAAATGTCGTGTATCAAGCACGGAAGTAGCGCTGAATGTGCTATCAGTCCAAAGATGGTCTGACAAACAAGTAAAGTTGTATCCCAAAGATTTATATGTTTTTACCACCTCATCTGGTTCTAACACTCCATCCGAGTGAACTGAGTGGCCATGCAGATTGCCTCTAAAATACGGTATCTTTGAAAAAGGGGGCAATAAATCCATAGAAACTCCTGTTTAGATTTTCTACTATTAAATATTTAATGTTTCATAAATATGAAAAATAAATCATTTATAATGAGAAAATTGATGGAATAGGGAAAAGCAATGAGGCAAATATGGGAAGAAGAAGCAAATAAAGCTATAAGGGCAATAAAAAATGAGGAATGGGCAAAGGCAGAAATACATCTAAAAAAAGTTTACAGATTTTCAGACGCACCAATAAGTGTGGGCTATAATCTTGCTAAGGTTTTAGGCTATCAAAATAAAGATAAACAGGCTCAAAAAATACTTGAAAATATCCTTGCCAAAGAGCCAGGATATTTCAACGCTTGCTATGAGTGTGGAATATGCTTTTTGAAACTGGGACAATTTGTAAATTCTTTTAAGATGTTCCAAAAGGCTTTAGTAATAAAAGAAACGGATGTGGATAGTCAGGTAATGGTTGCTCGATTAGCACAGCGTATTGGAAAATATGAGACTGCCAAACAATACTGGCATATACTAATGTCTCACAATAAATACAAAAATGAAGCTTACCTTGGAATAATGAGAGCACGGTTAGAATTAAATGAAGAAAACGCAATAAATGATCTAGTTAACTTATACAAAAATGAAAGTGAAATTTGGCCATTATTAAAAATGGCAACAAGGTCATCAAAAGGCGCTATCCCCTTAAAACTGCATCAAGCGCGATAATTTTTTCTGTACTGACCGCTATCTTTAGACAGTTGAGATTGTACAGTTTTAGTTTCTTGCTGCTCTTTTTCACTCATACTTTTTAATGTTAATTTTAAATCAACCCTTGGCACTGGTATCACTTGAACAACAGGCGTACCTGCTTGCAGTATCCCTTCAAAATCATCATCAATCCAGATGGCGGGAAAATGAACAAGACCTGAGTGGAAGAGATCACAATCGACTTTACCAGTAAGGCTATGAAAAGGAAGATCCGGGCGATTAAATGGATGTGTGAAGATTAGTGACCAACCGTCAGGAGGTTGCAATGACCACAAATTCATGAACTTGATAGCAAGATTTTCCTTCATTTTGATTGGAAACCCCGCAAGTTGAGCAGGTTCATGAAAACTAATAGGGCTTCGAATATAAAACTCTTCAGGCAAATTAGGTATATCCCAATTCCAAGTGATATATCCATCTTTGATGATCAAGTCTGCTAATAGAGGCATCATAAAACCATGGCGATAAGCATCTATCACAGGAGGGCAGTGTTTAATTGTTCTGATTGCTTCAGCCCCAATCAAATCACTTTCAACATTTGACTTAGCCTCTTTAAACCAATCAGGAAAAAAAACTTCAGAAAGTTTAGGTTCAGGAATGTACGGTTTTAGTGCAGGATGACAACGAATAATAATTTCAGTTTCAGATTTAGGTTTACTCATCCCTATACTCATCTATCTTTTTTCTGGTAAACAAATGTATAAATAATTGCAAAACCAAGTGTAAAAATAATTATAAATGTTCCTAATGCATTTATAATTGGAGGATGCCCATTAGGATTTCTAACCATAGATCCTATTTCTGTCGCTAATGTGCATGAGCCACCTTTAGCAAACATAGTTGTATTATAATTTTCAACTGATGCAAGAAAGGCTACAACAGCAGAAGATGCTAAAGCCGGGAAAAGAAACGGAAGGGTTATCCGCCAAAACGTTCTTATAGGTCCAGCCCCAAGATCAAAAGCGGCATGTTCAAGTTCATGGGGCTGTCTTTGTAACCTTGCCATAATAATTAACATAGGATAGCTAGAAATAAATGTTGTTTGAGCCATTATAATTGTAAACAAGCCTGCATTTACACCAAAATCTCTCCAGAAAATTAAGGTCGATAGCCCAAGAATAATTCCTGGGGCAAGCATTGGCGATAATAATAACCACCATAAAAACGAATTATATTTTGTATTCAATTTTGTTAAAGTAATAGCACCAGCCATGCCTAAAATGAGTGAAAGTGGAACAACGATGCTAGCCACCGTAAGGGAATTTGCAAAACACCGAATAAAGCGATCGCGATCAAGAGAACGAAGCACATCATCTGATCGTATTACATCCTCACTTGCCCAGTAAAAACTATACCATTTTGCTGTAAATCCTCGCCAATCCGCAACACTTGGTGGAGAATGATCATTAACACTTGCCACCATCAAAAGGATCATAGGTGTAAACAGAAACACCAAAAAAAAGGCTGTATATATGTTTAGTAACTTTGATGATTGATTCATTGCTAAACTCTCATAAAGTCTTTTAGTCTTGCCTGCATTAACCACATAAACATTCCGACGATAACAAAGCAGGTAATAGTGAAGAAAATAGCATACGCAGAGCCGAGGTTACTATTCTGGCTTTCAAAGAATTTATTGTAAATAGTCTGTGTAAACCATTCACTCTGCAGGCCACGCGATATAATCCGGGGAACTGAAAATGCACCTGCAGAAAGCATGAATGTAGCTATACATCCCACAGCAATCCCAGGTTTTGAATGCGGAATAATAACGCGCTTATGTACTTTTAGCATGCTAGCGCCTAAGTCTCTTGCGGCATCAATTTGGTTTCTATCAAGTGTTGACATAACATTATAAATTGGGAAGACCATAAAGAGCATATAGGTATAAACAATTACCAAAAAGACAGTCATAGGATAGCGTTTGAAGGGAATATACTCTTGTGCATTTATATCAATAAACCCAATCCAATCTAAAATTTGATTTATCAGACCATTATTTTCCAGAATGGAAACCCAAGCATATATCCTCATCAATTCTGCTATTGAATAAGGTGTTAATAGTGCAACAAACAGCCAAGCCATCATTTTTGGTCGAGACATCAAAGCCATTTTATAGGCAATTGGATAACAAATAATTAAGGAAAGAAAGGTCGCTAGTATGGCATAAAGAATTGTTGTAACAAGAATGGTAATTGTTATTTGCTGATAAATTACTCCCTCATTCTCATAACGGATATTTAAAATGTTAAGTAGCTGATTTTTAATTTTAATATTTTCTGCATCCTTGACCTCTTCCGTCATTGGAATTGGACTATATTTAAATAATTGTTTAAAGTTCTCTAAATTATAAGTGTTTGTTGCTTTTTCGATTGCTACAACTTTATCAACGGATGTTCTGGCTAACTCGCTTATATTTTCTGCCGTCTTCAACTGCTCAACTAAGGTTGTCTTTTCATCAACATAAAGAATTGGTAAATTGTACCGTGAGGCAAGTGTTTCTTTTGACTCCCCTGTCAATGGAAGATCAGTTCTGCTTCTTTCACATTGAACAATAAATGGCCGTTTATTGTTATTTTGACTATTGTTGGATGTGTTTCCAAAGGATGGTACCGCCATATTCATTGAAGAAGAAGATGACGACATGTTTCCAAATGATGGGGAAGCTAACCCTCCAGACTGTATCGATGATGTATTCTTTTTATTTTCATCAATGATACGATTTAAAATTAATTGGCAAGTATCAGCATCGCTTGCTAAATTTGAAATAATATAAGAGTCAAGTTGACGCTCCGGCCTTACCATTGCCTCCTCTAACACTGATAATTGGGGGCCTACTATCAGTAGTCCGCCCCAGAGGAGGATAAGCACAAAAATTACGCTGCTTAGGATATCTCCAAATGAATTTCTAAGACTTTGCATAATTTTATATCTCGCGTCCAGTGGATGCAAGCTCACCGCATGATACAACACGCGCATTTGAAGATTTGAATGTGAGAATATATTCTTGATTTTCCTTAGGAGAATTCAATATCCCCTCATCATTATAATTATTATGATGAACAACAATTGTCTCCCCACAAACATTAAAAAAGAGATTTGCAAATGGGCCTTCGAGGTCGCGTCGAGATAACTTTCCGATAAAGGTGTTTGAGTTTTGTCTTGCCCTTTTATTTTTTGAGATGATCAAATGTTCAGGACGAATAAATATTAAAGCATCATCACCCTTTTTTAGGTTATTCATATTTTTACCTCGGAGGTGCCCAAGGGGGTGATCTATAGTAGCGATTGAAACACCATTATCATTAGTTACAGAAATGATTTTTCCCAAAAAATGGTTGCTTTCACCAACAAAACTGGCAACAAAAGATGACTTTGGATATGAATAGATTTCATCTGCGCTGCCAATTTGATCAATCTCGCCTTTATTCATCACCGCAATACGATCAGACATTGTTAATGCCTCGCCTTGATCATGTGTGATGTAAATGAACGTAACACTGGTTTTTTTTTGAATTGAGCGAAGTTCAGTTCGCATGTGCTGGCGTAATTTCAAGTCTAGTGCTGACAAGGGTTCATCAAGTAATAATACGCTGGGTTCAACCGCTAAAGCTCTTGCAACGGCAACGCGCTGTTTTTGACCACCAGATAATTCTGAAGGTTTTTTATTTTCCTGACCGTTTAGCGCAACTAGATCAAGTAATTCCATAGCCTTTTCACGACGAACTGATTTTTGAACGCCGCGAGCTTCCAAGCCAAAAGCAACATTCTCCCAAACACTCATTAATGGAAAAAGTGCAAGATTTTGAAAAATTAATGCAGTGGGTCTTTTATTTGGATGGATTCCATCAACGGGCTCTCCATCAATAAGTATATTTCCTGTTGTTGGTTGAAGAAAACCTGAAACAGTTTTGAGTATGGTTGTCTTACCACACCCAGAGGGGCCTAATATCGAAAAAAACTCACCTGCTTTAATGTGCAAGTCTGTATGCTTAACAGCAGCAAATCCATTTGGATATTTTACTGATATATTGTTTAAATCAATTGACTTACCCGTCATAAGCTTGTTTTCCCACACATCAGCATATTGCCAGAAAGGGGTTAATCACCCCTTTCTGGCAAATGAGATTTAAGCATTAGTGATGATTTCTACAAATTCATTTCGAACTGGTGTGAAGTGGGGAACATCAGCTTGCCACCACCACATATTTGAAAGGACATCTTCACGATAGACTTCATTAAACTGACGCTTAAATTCATCTGATGCAAAATCTGCTGCACCCACGACCGCAGAATTATAGCCAGTATTATTTGCAAACATGCCACCAACTTCAGGCTGAAGCATGAAATTAATGAATGCATAGGCTTGATCTGTGTTTTCTGCACCACTAAGAATACCCATAGAATCTAACCATGTGATTATCCCTTCTCTTGGGGCACGGAATACAAAATCGCTATTTTCACGATTTAAGAGAAGGCCGGTCGTGTCCCAAGTTTGCCCAATAGCACAATTAGCTTCTGAAAATGCGGAGCTTGCTTCGGTAGCGTTATTCCAAAATGCACCAAAATTATCCTTATGTTCAAGAATAAATTTGGTGACATCACCCCATATACGGCGTGCCTCATCTTCTGATTTATAAACATCAAGCATACGATTTGATGGAACTTTGCCAATAGCATCTAGGTAAAGTCCGGTTCCCATTAGAACAGATTTTTGCCGGAATGCTGCCGCTCCTTTTGCCTCTGGTTTCCATAGATCACCATATGACAGATCACTGTCGGATATATTCATTTTTGAGCGGTTTAGAGTTATACCTTCGGTTCCCCAATCAAAAGGAAGCAAGACTTGTTTGCCATTGAATGTACCCCCAAGAGCAGCAGAATCTCTTAAGAATGAAGGAATTATAGCATCTACATTTACCTTGTTCATATCGAGCATCTTCAAATAGATACCATTAGGAGCACTGGCATTGGTATAACCTTGGCTATTAGTAATTGAAGGGAATATCACATCAAACCCTTTTCCTGCATTTGCTTGAATTGTGCTTTCTGCTTCATCGTTTGAACCATAAGTGGTTAGTTCTAAGTTGATGCCAGTATCTTTTTCAAACTTGTCAGCGATGTTTGGCTGTATATAGTCACCCCATGCAATAACCTTCACAGACCCCGAAGAAGAAAGCGCATCGTGAGCTTTAAGAATGAAGGGAGTTGCTAAAATTGTTGAAGCGCTAGCAATAAAATGACGACGGTTGATAGCCATGATTTAATCCTCATAAAAAAATTAATGGTCAGTCCTTATGAGGACTTAATATTAATTTATTATTAAAAAAAATTTTCAATTAAATGAAATTTTTCAACATTATCTGGAGTTTTTTTTCATCATAAGAAGACTATTTAAAATTAATTATGCATACCCACTTTTACAAAAAAGCAAGTCTTAAATTATTTTAAAATTATGAAATAAGGGTGTATATTCAGTTTTGCAAATATTTAAACTTGTATCGTGGAAACTAGAGTTAATTGGGGGTAAAAAACATAGTAGGTAAGTTTCCAGTCTGCGCATTAATTTAAACCCACTTTTTAATGGTAGGGTCTTGAACAAATCCTGCCCCCGCAACCTATAAGACCCTACATACTCTCATAATCAAGGTGCAAGTAACGACGGTTGCGTGCCCCTGCCCCCTGATATTTTACCAAGTAATCCAACTCTTTTGAATACTATACATATGCGGTATAATAATACCTCATATACGGGGTATTTTGAATGCTAATAAAAGACAATGTCTCCATAGGTATTGAATGGCGTTTCGGGGCAGATTGGCCCGGGCAAAGATGCGGGGCTAAGACCAGAAAAGGGACTGAGTGCCAGCGCCCTGCCAACAAGAAGAATGGGCGCTGTAGGCTACATGGTGGAGCAAGTACAGGCCCTAAAACAGATGCTGGACGTGCAATGATTGCAAAATCGAATACTAAGCATGGTAAATATACAAAAGATAAAATTTTAAAACGAAAAGAAGATGCAAAAATCTCAAGTGAGTTCTGGGCAAGGACGAAAATGATTGAAATTAGGCTACGTGCAGCCGGTGTTATTGAATAGAGCATCAGACTACGAAGCTGGGGGTAGGGAGTTTGAACATGTACGCTGAACCCCATTCTGGCTTCATTTTGATATGAAACCCACACCATAACAGTCAAAGCGCACTGGTCGGTGATTGGTCGAC
>NZIT01000031.1 GCA_002691725.1 SAR116 cluster bacterium
CCGCCAGGAGGCTCGATCGCTGTCAGGCTTGATCTGTTTGGTGATGACATTGAGACGATAAAGATCTTTGATCCCGAAACCCAGCGCAGTGGTGATGCTATCTCCGATGTCAGGCTCTATCCGGTGAGTGAGCTGCCCATAGACGCCGATAGCGTAGCGCGGTTCCGGCGTCAGTATATTGATCATTTTGGCGGTTCAGCTAGCCGCGATATATTGTATCAAGTGGTATCATCTGGCCGCCGTGTGACAGGGATTGAACATTATTTGCCGCTGTTTCATGAAACGCTGACGCATTTGTCCGAATATTGTGACAATCTGCTGGTTGTTGAGGCAGATGAAACTGCCATTATTCGCCAGAATAGACTTGAGCAGATCACAGATTTCTATACGGCCAGAGCAGAGTTTGCAGATGCCGAAAAGAATGCGGATGAGGTTTTTCGGCCGTTGCCTCCTGATGCGCTTTACCTGACGGATGATATCTATCAGGCGATGCACAGAAGTCAGGCGGGTTTGCGCTTTAACAGCTTTGTATCTGATATTAAAAACGATTCTGAACATACTGTAATTAATAGCAAAAAATCTCCACTATTATATCAAAACCAGACTGCAAGTGATGACCATGATCTCGCTAATTTGCGGCAATTACTTGATCATAGATCAGAAGCGCAAACAGCAATTTTAGCGGCATCCAGCCAAGGGGGATTAGAAAGACTGTCAGCGCGCTTAGAGCAACATATGGCAACGCCCAATGACGTTCATATTGCTCGTAACTGGGATGAGGTGGTCACGGGCGCCATTAATGTGATGGTCTGGCCATTAGAACATGGCTTCATCTTGCCCGAATTGATCGTCATCTCTGAACAAGATATTTTTGGTCGCCGCTTATATCGTCCGCAAGGCAAGCGTCGGCGGGCAGAACATTTCCTGCGCGAAGTGTCTAGCCTGAATGAGGGTGATCTGGTGGTTCATGTTGATCATGGGATCGGCCGTTATGAGAGCCTTGAGACATTAAATGCGGCTGGTGCGGATCATGATTGTGTGCTGTTGGTTTATGCGGGTGGTGATAAACTTTATTTGCCTGTGGAAAACATTGATTTGCTGTCACGCTATGGCCGCGAAGGTGGTGACGTTGCGCTCGATAAACTAGGCGGTGTGGCATGGCAAGCCAAGAAAGCCCGGATTAAGAAACGCATCAAGGATATTGCTGGCCAGTTGATTAAAGTAGCGGCGTTACGGCAAACCTCAAAAACAGAGCAATTCTATGCTGAGCCAGCAAGTTATGCGGAGTTTTGTCAACGCTTTCCTTATGCTGAAACCGAAGATCAGCAAGATGCCATCAATGAGACCCTGAATGATATGCGATCAGGCAAGGTCATGGATAGGCTAATTTGTGGTGATGTTGGCTTTGGCAAAACCGAGGTCGCCATGCGTGCTGCTTTTGTTGCCGCTATGTCAGGTTTTCAAGTGGCGGTAGTGACCCCGACAACTTTGCTCGCGCGTCAGCATGGCAAGGTCTTTGGCGACAGATTTAGCGGCTTTGGCATAGATATCGGCGTGCTATCGCGGATGACATCAACCAAACAGGCAAATCAGATTAAAGAAGGTCTGGCCAGTGGTGATGTTCAAATAGTTATCGGTACGCATGCTTTATTATCGAAACAAATTCGATTTAATAATCTTGGATTGATTATCGTTGATGAGGAACAGCATTTTGGCGTCTCGCAGAAAGAGCGATTAAAAGCCCTGCGCGGCGATATCCATGTCTTGACTTTAACCGCAACGCCTATCCCGCGAACGCTGCAAATGGCCTTATCAGGGGTGCGCGATATGTCAATTATTGCGACGCCGCCGATTGACAGGTTAGCCATCCGAACATCAGTCGGTCCGTGGGATCATGTTATTCTGGCAGAAGCCATCAAGCGTGAGCGGCATAGAGGCGGGCAGGTGTTCTGTGTTAGCCCGCGTATTGATTATCTGGCGCGGATATATGATCGGCTACAAAATATGGTGCCTGACGCGCGGATTATCACTGCCCATGGGCAAATGCCAGCGGCTGAGCTTGATGACGCGATGAGCCGGTTTGCCGATGGGGATGCTGATATTTTGCTGGCAACAAACATCATTGAATCGGGCATTGATATTCAATCCGCCAACACCATGATTATTCATCGCGCGGACATGTTCGGCCTATCACAGCTTTATCAGTTACGCGGCCGTATTGGTCGCGGCAAGCAACGCGCTTATGCCTATCTGACGACCGATCCAGCACGGAAATTGACGCCGCAATCAAGACGCCGATTAGAAGTGATGCAGACGTTGGATTCGCTGGGGGCTGGATTTACCTTAGCCTCTTATGATCTGGATATTCGCGGCGCAGGGAACTTGCTTGGTGATGAGCAATCTGGTCATGTTCGTGAGGTCGGAGTTGAGCTTTATCAAGCCATGCTGGATGAAGCCGTGAAAGAGATCAAATCTGGTGGCGCTAGTGATGATGCGAGCGCCCAAGACACTTGGTCACCAGCGATTAATTTAGGCGCCTCAATACTAATTCCAGATGAATATGTGCCTGATCTCAGCGTCCGTTTGTCGCTCTATCGGCGGATTGCGGCACTGGAAGATATCAGCGAGCATGATGAGCTTGTGGCAGAACTGGTTGACCGCTTTGGAAGCTTGCCGCAAGAGGTACAAAATCTTATTGATACCATCATTATTAAGATCAGGTGCCGGACAGCGCATATCGAAAAACTTGATGCAGGCCCGAAAGGCCTGAGCGTCACATTCCGACATAACCGCTTCCCTAATCCTGATGCGCTAATTGGTCTGATTAGTAAAAAATCAGGAGTAATGCAGGTAACCGCAGATCAAAAGCTAGTTGTCCGCAAAACTCTGCCGCTATCAAAACGGGTGCTTGCAGCAAGAGAGCTGGTAGATGAGATTGTCGGCTTGCTCTAATTTTTAGGTTGTTCAGCGCGGGCATTAATGGCGGCATCGAATAATGGCAAAAATGCTTGCGGCTTATGAGCGCCGGATACTGCCCAGTTTTGATCAATAATGATATAGGGTACGCCGTGAATATCCATCATGCTTGCTTCTTCCAGGTCATTATCAACTGTTGTCTTGGCATAGGCTAGCTGATCAGATGTGATGTGGTAGGTATCGGCAATGCTGCTTAGATAATCTGCTTGGCTAATATCAATGCCATGTTCAAAATAATCTGCCATCATTTTAATTTTAACCTGATGCGATTGCTTACCTGCGGCTTTGATCAAATGATGCGCTGGCCTGCTATCTGGAGTGCGGGTAATAGCGGCAAAATTGAAATTAATACCGACCTGCTGGCCAACACTGGTAATACGCTCATAGAAACTGGTGCCAGCCTGACCAAACTTCGCCTGGATATAGGCTCCTCTATCCATGCCCTGTTCAGGCATAGTAGGGTTTAGCAAAAATGCTCGCCATGTAATATCAAGGCTGACATTCTGATGCATATCTACCGCCATGCTGATCCGGCGCCAGCCAATGTAACACCATGGACAAATTACGTCAGAGAATATATCAACGCGAATAGGGGTTTTATTTGTGGTCATGTGTCACCATTTAATAGAAAATTACGCACTCTTATCATCTTAGGTATAATATGATTTTACCGTTTAGTGAACCGTCCTAATGGGCATTAATCACGCGATCGTTGTTCATCCAGATATTCGGGAAGACGCCGCCTTACGACCTGTCGAAATGATGCTGGCAGAGGCTGTGGGTCTGGTTGAGGCTATTGGCCTGCCTGTTGAGAACAGCTATGCCGTTCGCATAAACACACCGAGAGCCGCAACATTAATCGGTGCTGGCGTGGTTGAGCGTATCCATGATGAGGTCAGTGAAGATACGCTGGTTGTGATCAATACAAGCCTGTCACCTGTCCAGCAACGTAATCTCGAACAACAGCTGGGATGTAAGGTCATTGATCGCACGGCATTGATTTTGGAAATCTTTGGTGAAAGAGCCAGCACAAATGCTGGCCGCTTACAGGTCGAGCTTGCCGCCTTGACGTTTCAGCGGAGCCGGCTTGTGCGTAGCTGGACTCATTTAGAACGCCAACGTGGTGGTGGCGGCTTTTTGGGTGGCCCAGGCGAGCGCCAAATTGAACTTGATCGCCGGATGCTTGATGATCAGATTATCAAAATTAAAGCCGAATTAGGGGAAGTTGTGCGGACGCGCACCATTCAGCGGCAAAATCGGCAACGCAATGAAACGCCGTCAGTGGCATTGGTTGGCTATACCAATGCTGGTAAATCGACGCTGTTCAATGCCTTGACGGGGGCAGGGGTGCTATCCAAAGATATGCTCTTTGCGACACTTGATCCGACTATGCGCGGGATGACGCTTGCTTCTGGCAGAACGGTTATTCTGGCTGATACAGTTGGGTTTATTAGCCAGCTACCAACAGAATTGGTCGAAGCGTTCAAAAGCACGCTAGAAGAAGTTGTCGAAGCCGATATGCTATTGCATGTTCATGATGCCTCATCACCGATGGTTCTGGAAGAAGCTCAAGATGTCTTTGATGTGATTAAGTCGCTTGGTCTTGATGAAAATGAACAACAGCGCCGGATTATCCATGTCTGTAACAAAACTGATCAAGTGACCGATACGGAGCAAATTAAGCTATTGTCCAAACGCTTTCCTAAAGCAGTGATGATATCAGCCCTCCAAAAAACCGGACTTGATCAATTAGAAGAAGCGATTGATGCTTTTTTTGCGGCTGATGAGAAGCAGGTTATGATCACAGTTCCATATGCGATGGGGGATGCTAGATCATGGCTGTTTAGTCATGGTCAGATCATATCGGTTAACGAAGATGCAGAAGCATCAACCGAATGTTTCCACATGATTATGTCAGATGCGAATATTGCTCGCTTTTCGTCACGCTGGCCGCAACTGGCTGAGGATCAATTTTCCAGCAAGTAATCCACCACAAAGACAGATCAGAAATAATCCGCCTGTCGAGGGGTTTGTCATAAGCGACGCCACCGCAGGGCCTGGACAAAGACCAGTCATTCCCCAGCCAATTCCAAATAATACCGCCCCTGTCAGTAATGGCATATCTAAGGATTTTTTCGGCGGTATATGAAAGCGGTTTTCACATATGGGTTGATCCATGCGTTTGATAAAGAGAAGATAGCCGATGAGGTTGACTATTACGCCGCCGCCCATGACAAAGGCCAGTGACGGATCCCATATGCCAAAGATATTGAGAAAACCGACGACTTTAGCTGGATCGAGCATACCGCCCATAGCGAGACCAATGCCGAAAATAATACCCGAAATCAATGCAGTAATCAGTGGCATAATCCTCTCCTATATTCCGGAATGGACGATATAGACCGTGATGACAGCGCTTATCATGAATGTCATGACCGCTACCATTGAGCGAAGTGACAATCGGGCTAGACCACAAATGCCATGCCCTGATGTACAGCCCGCGCCAACCATAGAGCCTAAACCAACAAAAAAACCGCCAATATATAACCACGCGCCATCATTGACTGGCCGGACTAATATGCTGTCAGCACGAAACGCCAGATAGACCAGAGGCCCCAAAACGGTTCCTGCTAAAAACGCCCAACGCCAAACCCATCCATTAGAAACCCCTCCAGCAGGGAAGCGTGTTAAGGCTGACCCTAATATGCCGCTTATTCCCATTACTCGGCCATTTACTGCCATTAACATAAAGGCGGCTAAGCCAATTAATCCGCCACCGATTAGAGGAGCATATGGCGTGAAATCCGCAAAATTGATTGTCATTACATGATCCATTTCTTAAAATATTGAATAGCTATTTTTTAAATAAGGTGACGCTATTTGTCTATGATCTGAAACAGAATAAAAAGGGCTATTTTGTCGCCCTTTTTAGCGTGTCTCTACTTTGAAAGAAGGAGTTGATCAGTCTTTTTCACCTGAGCCTCACGCCAGAAGGCAAATAGCCCAGAAGCGATAATGATACCGCCACCAATAAACACATGAAGATCAACAATTTCTTGAAACAAGATAAGCCCGATCAATGTGCTATATACAATTTGCAACAGAGCAAAAGGCTGTAAGGTTGTGGTTTCTGCTACATCAAGTGCCATGATCATCAGCAAATGCGCCAGCATGGCGGTGAGGCAAAGCATGAACATCATGCCCCAATCCTGAAACAATATTGGCGTCCAAAAAAATGGGCCAATAAGCGTGATGACAATAGCGCCAGCAATGCCTGTCCAGAAAAAACTGGTGACCGCATCATCTTTTTTAGCGACATAACGGGTCAACACATTATAGGTCGCAAAGCCAAATGTTGCGACAACAGCGATCAAGGCCTCAGCCTTAAATACGCTTGTTCCGGGTTGCAGAATGACTAATACCCCAACACAGCCCGTTAAAATAGCAGCAATGCGTTGCCAGCCAACCTTCTCACCCAAAAACATCACCGATAGAAATACTACCAAGAGAGGGTAGCAGGCAAAAATAGCATGAGTTTGGGCGAGGCCAACAATCACAAATGATGCCACCACAACACAAATCTGCAACGATAACAGGCCGCCCCGCACAAATTGAACAATCGGGTGATTGGTTCGTGCCGCCGCCCGAATACCGCCAGATTTGATAACACTCCAGATGACAGCAAAAAGCGCAAAAAACCACATGCGGATCATCACAACCGAAATGATGTTATAGCGCTCACCCATATATTTTGACATCCCATCCATGGCAGCAAAAAAAAGCACAGCAATCATCATTAAAATGATGCCGCGTTTTGGATTGAGGATTTTGTGTTGCGTTTTATTAGCAACGACATGATCAGGGTTGTGTGTCATGAATATCTTTCTGTTCTTCACTCGTCCCCTTTTGGCCACATAAAGGGCAGTACCATGGTCGGTTTTCTGGTGTTTCATTGATATTCATTGTTGGGTAAGTCCAATAGAACCCACAGGCCTGACAGCTAATATGCCAGATCGTCTCACGGCTATGGGTAAAGCCTTTATTCATGATGGCACGGCCTTTCTCGCCACCAGCTGAACAGTCGCGGCTTCGCCTTGATGGCGTGGCCCTTCGTTCAGTTGACGTTTGGTATCTTGCAGTAAAATGATGTCAAGCTCTTTGAAATCATCTGCCAGTTTTTCCCGTTTATAGAGCATTTCCTCCGATTTAGGGCCGCCTGAAGCAAGCGGGATTTGATCCAGAGAATATCCCTCAATCGCCAGCAATCCCCCCGGTTTTAGAGCGCTAATCAGGTGATCAACAAACCGCTTATGATCCGCCGCGCGAAAATGCATAAAGGACACAATAACAACATCAAACTGCGCAGGCGCCGCCTCCAACACATCACCAACATAAGCATTGATATGAACGCCATGATCAGCGGCAAGTTGCCTGGCTTTGTCAACGGCATTTGCGGCGATATCAACACTTGTGACCTGATAGCCAATTTGCGCCAGATAAACCCCGTTTCGACCCTCACCATCAGCCGGTGCATAGGCGGTTTGCCCCAATTCAGATAATGCCGCAGGCGGGATAACCGCCATTAGAAACGTATTTGGGGTTTTGCCAAAAATATATTCCTGAGTATCGAATTTTGGATACCAGAAATCGGCAGGTGAGGTAACAGATTTAGTCATATCAGCATATTTTCATCTCTGCATAAGTATTTATTAATCAGGCCAGATTGATAGGGCCAAATTAATATGGCCAAATTAATAGGGCATGGGATGCGCTTTATGGGCGCTATCAATGGCTTGTAAGACTTGCTTATCAAGGGTCATATCTGCCGATTTTAGCGATTGTTCCATCTGCTCTAATGATGTTGCGCCGAAAATCGTGCTGGTCATAAAAGGTCTCTGAATGCACCACGCTAATGTCATGGCGGTTAAGTCTAGCCCAAATCTGTTGGCAATCTCTGCATAGGCGTCAATCGCTGGCCAGACCCGCGCTGTTATGCGGCCGCCAAGGTCAGCTACGATAGATGCCCGTGAACCAGCTGGCGGCTCACCACTGGCTGAATATTTGCCCGTTAATAATCCAGCCGCAAGCGGTGAAAATGACAATAACCCAACATCCTCATGATGTGTCATTTCCGCCATATCCAGATCATACAGGCGGCAGAGCAGGCTATATTCATTCTGGACGCTAGCGATCCGGGGAAGGTTGTGTTTTTCGGCTAATCGAAGCCAGCGCATCGTCCCCCAACAGCTCTCATTCGAAAGCCCGATTGCCCGTATCTTGCCTTGTTTTACCATCTCATTAAGATAGGTCAAAACATCTAGCATATGGTCTTCGGTTTCAGCGCTATCTTGCCCCGTTGGATCATAACGCCAGTTTTGGCGGAACATATATGATCCACGATTTGGCCAGTGCAATTGATAGAGATCAATGTAATCAGTTTTAAGAGAAGTCAGTGAGTTTTCCAGAGCCTCTTTAATGGTAGTAGCCGAAATTGGGGCGCCATCGCGAACATATCTCAATCCTTCACCACTCACTTTAGTCGCGATAACAACCTCATTACGGCGCGCGGATGCTTTTACCCATGTGCCAATGACCCGTTCGGTATCACCTTGGGTGGCTTTGGAAAGGGGATTAACCGGATACATTTCTGCCGTATCAATGAAATTAATACCATGATCTAATGCTCGATCAATTTGGGCGTGACCTTCTGCTTCGGTATTTTGTGTGCCCCAAGTCATGCTACCAAGACAGAGTGCAGATACCATGATATCTGTACGCCCAAGTCTATTCATACGCATTTATTTATTCTCCTAATAACAATATCTTAAAGCGATATGTAAATGTATCACATTAGCTAAAAAAATGATTTGTTTATGATGTATCTTTAATGAAGATATGCTTAGTAACTGTTAAACACAACCGCTTTATTAATCATCAGAGGATAGGATCACATCAATGCCAGCAACTGCTTACGCAGGTCCGGATAAGTCGTATCAACGCCGAGCCAGATATTCATAAAGACTGCACTAAACTCAGCGTCTTTGATAACAACCTTGGGATAATTGCTGACATGGAAGGTAATCGTTCCATCGCCCTGACGCATGATAATAGCCTCATCACCTTCATTCATATCAGCAAGCGCTTGATCAAGATATGCCATCCACTGATCCATTTTCGCATCGGTGATATCAGGATAGCGTAGAAACTCCTCACGCGAGGCATCTAAAGTGGCGTCTTTGGGAACGTGACGCAGATATTCATAATGCAGCGCTTTGACGTCAGGGGCACCATCGCCGTTTTCATCTATGGTGTAATAGGACAAGGTGTAAACCTTTGCCCAGTATATTTTGAGAACGCCGCGCCCAACCAATGATGCGTCATTGAGATAAGCCTGAGTGATATTTTCTTGGGCAATAGAACTCTGCTCACCTGATATAACTTTCACCTCATCAGCGTTAGCTTGCTCGATCACAAGACTCATAAAAACAAAACACAATGCTGCAAGGAAAGTTCTATTTATAGTAGGATTGATCAATAGCTCAGTTTCTGCCGATTTATGGGTAAAATTCATTTTAATCACTGTCACTGTCACCATTTGATAGAAAAAGCACTACTGACTTAGATATATTGGATAATCAAAGCAATAAGAGAAA
>NZIT01000032.1 GCA_002691725.1 SAR116 cluster bacterium
ATGAAATTGCAAGAGCAGCAACAGCTTTCATTGAAAAATGTCTTAATACTGTCTCATGAGCAAAAATAATTCCTGCTAAAGGTGCACCAAATCCTGCAGAAATAGCAGCAGCAACACCACTACCAATTATAATATCATGAGGAATTTTAGGAACAAATTGTTGTCGTCTAATAAATGATGAGACTGTTGCACCAAAGTGAACAAGTGGACCATAAATTCCTACTGAAGCACCACCACTTATCGATATAAATGAAGCTAATGTTGACCCAAAACCACCTTTTAAATCTAAAGTTCCAGCATGGTGATGCGCAGCATAAATTGTATCGGCAGGACCAAACCATCTTGGTAATTTAAGTTTATACATCAACAGGGCCACTAAAAGTGAACTTGGTACACATATCAATAACGGCACCAAGTTAAGTGACAAATCTCCTATATCAATCGTTACTACAAAATTTGGATTATTAAATATAAAATCATAAATATTCTGGGCACTTATTATGAATAATTGAGCAACAAAGGAAACAATAGTGCCTACGATAGCGGCAATAACTAATAAAGCTAAATTCTCTTTAATCGCTTTTATGTTTGTTTTAAACATTACTAGCTCCTAGAGAATTACTGCATAATTTTAACTAGTTGTCATTTGAAAAAAATAAAATTTTTACGAATTAGTTCTATTTCTAAAGTATATAACATTATTAAAAAATTATAATTATGATAGCTAAATTAAGTTTTCTTTATTTTTTTTGAGCAATAATTTCCATACCAGAACGATAACGCTCACTTACGCCATACTTTTTCATATCAAACCCACATTCACTTAATAAGGAGGCAAGACGCGTCCTACTAAAATTATGATAGTGTTCAATTGAGTTAAGGTACATATTTTGATTTTGCCTAGTTCTAAATTTCCAAACCCAGCTTTCACTGTTAGGGCATGAAATTAGGAGGCACCCATCCTCATCCATTTTAGAATGCATTGCTAGTAAAACTTCTTTTGGATAGGGTATATGTTCTAATACGTCCATCATACTTACAACAGAAATTGATTTTTTAAATTCAATATTTTGAACCAAGTCGCAATATGCTTGAATACCTAAACTTTGAAGTCCAATAACACCATCCTTTCTTAAATCTACACCTATTGGTTCAAAACCAAATTCTTGAGCAGTAAAAAGTAGTGAGCCATTTCCAAAACCAATGTCTAACCAAACTCCATTTGACTTATATTGTAAAACTTTTTCAATAATTCTTGCTGAAATATATCTATTATTTTCAAGTTCATACCCAAGAACCTGGTTTTCTGGTTGTTTACTAAATATTATTTTTAATGCTTCATCAGTATAGGGACCTTCAATGAATTGATGATCACATTCTTCACAATTCATCCATTGCATTATTGTTGGTAATTTAGGGTTATATAGCCACTGTTTGCTACAATCACCTACTGCTGATTTACTTATTTTACTTGAAGCACATAAAGGACAATTATCATATAAGTTTCTTGCTTCGAATTGATTTTCAACTTGTGATTCTAGAAGAGCTTGTTTTAATTTGAGGGCCTCATCAATTGAACTTTCAATTTTTTCATTTAAACTTTCCACTTTCATTCTCACTTCCATTCAAAAAAATATATTTAATTTATTTATGCATTTTTCGTACCATGTCTTATTAAGTAATTCATGCTTATTTTTTTTGTGTATTATTAAAGTTTATAAAATTAGAAAAGTTTATAGAGTGTTGTTCTTTCAGATTATAGAATATTCTTAAGAAGTAATAAGTTTCATCGTGAAGGAACACACGGTTTGCAAGACATTCATTTATAATTTTGCTATATATCTTAAGGAGTAGCTAAACTTAATTTTTTGTACAATAGGTAAGAAAAAGAAAATAGTTTGAAATGGCTCGACTAAGCTAAATAAAATTTTTTCTTACTAAAAGGCATAAAAATTGCATCATTAATGTCGTATTATTGGTATCAATTATTTTTTAGGATTATTAATGGCTGTAGATTATTTGAGCACAATTAATCAAGGTGGTAGTGGGTTAAATATTACTCAAATCGTAGATAGTCTTGTGCAAGCTGAGCAGACACCTCAAGAAAACCAGATTCAATCAAAAATTGACTCAAAAAACACTGCTATTTCTGCAATTGGCGAAATTAAAAGTGCCCTTTCAAAACTGTCCACATCTTTGAAAACATTAACAGGTAATACCTCATTAAAAGTAAATTCTACAAGTTCAGCAATCAGTGCAACTATATCTGATCCATCTACAGCCGTTGCCATAAATTCATCAATAAGTATTTCAACATTGGCTAAAGGTCAAACATTAGCATTTGAAAATTATGATTCAAACACTTCTCTTGTTGGTGCAGGTACTCTTGTTCTGGAGAGAGGTGATTGGTCTTCTGGCAGTTTTGTAGCTAGTTCTACGGTATCATCCAAATCTCTGACAGTAAATGATACTGATACCCTTGAATCTTTAAAAGATAAGATTAATGCATTAGATTATGGTGTTACTGCAAGTGTCTTAGGTGCAGGTGACGACACTTATACTCTTGTATTAAAGTCACAAGATGGAAAAGAGAATGCACTTAGAGTCACGGCTACTGAGAGTCCTTCTGGATCTGGTTTGTCGAATATTGATAATACAACAACTAATACCTCAAAGCAAAAAGTCGCAGGAACAGATGCATCTTTTACTGTTGATGGAATTTCATTGACTAGGTCATCGAATAACATATCAGATTTGTTTAATGGTTATGATGTAAATCTAATTGCTTCAACAACAGTAAGCGGCGTTGATACCCCTGCAAATCTGACAGCTTCAGTAGATATCAGTGGGGCGACATCAAATCTTCAATCTTTTGTAGATGCTGTGAACAATGCGAGAACTTTACTCAATGAAAAAACTTTTAGAGGATCATCTACTCAGAATGCTGGAGATTTATCTGATGATCCAGTAGTAAAGACTATTCAAAAGCAAATAAATTCTTTAACATCTGGACAGTTAACTGGATTTGGAGCAAATGGTATTTATTTATCAAACCTTGGTGTTAGAACAGAAAAAAATGGTCTTTTAAGTCTAAATACTACAGTTTTGGAAACCGAACTTAAAAATAATCCAATATCATTAGATGCAATTTTTAATTCAATGTATTCCTCATCTTCAAGTCTTTTAACTGTTAGTGGCGGAACAATTTCTGCACCTGTTGCAGGATCATATGTTTTTGAAATGACTGCATATGTGTCCGGAGCAGTAACTGGTTTAGTTAGTAACGATACATCACCTGAGGTTTCATCTTCAAACAATACAATTCAAATTGCTGTTGATGGTGTAACATCTGGAACAGTTAGTGTACCAGCTGCACATTATTCTTCAGAGGCTGCATTAGCAACAGCAATACAAACAGCAATAAATTCAGATAGCATAATGACTTCTACAAGTAAAACAGTTAGCGTTACTCACACTAATGGAAGTTATGTTTTTACCTCTAACTTAACTGGTGAATCTTCTTCTATCTCAATTAATTCTATAGGAAGTAACCTTAATGGATTTTTAAAGGTATCTGGAGTAGCAGATGTAGACTCTATTTCAACTTCACAATCAGGAATAGCATCATCTGCACTTACACTTAATGGAAGCTCAATTAGTTCCGGTTCATTTACAGACAATTCAGGAAAGAGAATATCAATAACAAGTGAGAGTGCTGATGAGAGTGGCTATACATTTACTATTGTAGGAACTGACTTATCTGGAAACGCACAAACAGAAGTAATTACTGGACCAGGATCTAATGCTACTATTTTTGGATCGAAAACTTTTAAAACTGTTACATCTGTTACCCCATCAAGTAATACAGCTGGCTCTATAACAGTAGGAACTACCGGAAATGGTTTAACAACATCTGGTGTTACAGGATCAGCAACACTTGATGGAGTAGCAATGTCAGCAGACGTAATTAATAAGACTTTTACAATATCTTCGGGAAACGCAGCTGGTTTAAAAGTTAAATATTCTGGAGTTGGTTCAAACGCCACTGTTTATTATGGGCAAAGTTTAATTGAAAAACTTACCTCTTTTTTGTCTGATACTTTAAACACTTCTAGTGGTCAATTATCAACAAGAGAAACAACTATAAATAAAGAAGTAAGTGACCAATCTGACTTATTAGCTGATTTAAATACTCAAATGGAATCTCTTAGAAGTAGATATATACAGCAGTTTACTGCCATGGAGCAAGCTGTAACTAGTTTAAAATCAACTGGTGAATACTTAACAAACTTATTTGAGACAATGAATAAAGACGATTAAAAATATTAATTTTGTAAATTTTTTTATAACGCTTATTTTAGCTCTCAAAGTTTAAATTATTTTTATAAATATTATTATTTAAAATAATCATATTATATCAATAACAAACTTTAATTCCTCCATTTAATTTTAAAGTTATTAAATTTATCTATTATAAAAAACTAAACCTTTTTCAAATAGGTCGTAATTATTTTTGCAAGTCCTTCGGGAAATAACAAAAACTTAAACGGAGAATACTATGAGTAGTATCAATACCAATTTGAGCGCGCTCAACGCTCAGCATAATTTACTAAAACAGTCTCAAGAAATGGATCAAGCAATGGCAAGATTATCCTCAGGTAAGAGGATTAACTCAGCTGCTGACGATGCAGCTGGTTCAGCAATTGCTTCTAAAATGGAAGCACAGGTAAGAAGTCTAAGCGTTGCTATTAGAAATGCCAATGATGCTATATCATTAACACAGACAGCTGAAGGTGCCCTTAGCGAAATTGAAAATATTTTGCAAAGAATGCGTGAGTTATCTGTACAAGCTGGTAACAGTACTCTTAATCAATCAGATAGAGAGCAAATTCAGTTAGAAGTAAACCAACTAGCTTCTGAGATTGATGCAATCTCTTCAAAAACTAATTTTAATGGTGTGACTTTATTAAATGGTAATAATGACACTGTTACAATGCAAATTGGTGCAACTGATCAAGATGCTTTAGACATAGCTCTTGAACATACTAGTGTATCTGCTCTTGGAATAGGCTCATCTGATACAATTACTAAATCTACATTTATAACTGATAGAGTAGTAGCATTGGGTACAACTACAATTGCAGCTACCGATATTAAACTTAATGGTGAAAACATATTCGCAAGTAATTTTAATCCTGCTTCTACAACTGTTAGAGGAGCAACAGATGACGTAAGTGGTGCATTAAGTGGTACAGCAGCGGCTACTGGACAATATGGAGCAATTGCTCTTGCTACTGCAATTAACGGTAATACAGGTAAGCACGGTGTTACAGCTGAAGCATTCAATATTGTTACAGCAAAAAGTCAGGTTTACACCGCAGGTGCTATTACAATTAACAATATTACTGTTCAATCTAGAGCGACATTAGAAGAATTTATTTCAGCAGTTAATGCCGAAGTTACTGAAGTTGAGGCTTCTATAAATAATGAAGGTTTCCTTCAATTTAAAAATGATGGTGCTGTAATTCAATTTGGTGGAGCTTTTATGGGCATTACTGCAGATGCTTATGGTGGATTTGTAAAAATGTCAAATGGTAACGACTCACCTATTGAAATTTTAGCAGGTTCTAAAGATAATGGTTTCCAGGCAGATACTGGTAACTTATCTGATCTTCTTTTATTTGGAATGAACGAAGTAAGAAAAAATGATACTGGTAGCATCACATATTCTTCAAATGCTGCAGTTGATGGCACAGTTCTTCAGGCTTCTGATGGATTAAAGATCAATAATGTATTAATTGAGAAACTAGAGTCTCAGACATCTTCAAACGTTTCAGCTGCGGATAAAGCTAATGCAATCAATGCTAAATCTTCAGAGACAGGTGTTACTGCTAGAGGAACTAACTCAATTGATATTGTTGTTGATGTTGATAGTGCTACTATGTCAGAGCATGCAACAGCCACAGTACAAGGTGTAACTATTAACTTTACTGGTGATAATAATCTTGCAGATATGATTGATGCAATCAATACTAATCTCGCTGGAACATCGGACGTAATAGCAACAGCAACTGACACTGGTAATCTTAGGTTAAGTTCTGCATCTGGTGTTACAATATCTTTTGCTGATACTACAGCTACTGCCGCGAGTGTGGGAGCTGGTGTTTTGTTTAAGTCAGCAACTTATACTAAGGATGGTTCAACTGTAACTACTACTCTTGGTGTTGCAGAGGCTCGTGGCTTCATAGAGTTAACCTCATTAAATGGAAATGCTATTGTTATTGAGGATGGTCAGCAAGATACAACTGTTGATAGTGGATCAGATAGAATAGGTTTCTCATCTTCAAATGAAGAAGGAACAGAATCTCAAGGTGTTTCAGTTGCTACAGTTTCATCAGCTGCATCTTCTTTAGCATCTCTTGATAATGCATTAGAAAAAGTATCAAAGTTTAGAGCAAGTTTTGGTGCTTATGAAAATCGTCTTGATGCAACCATCAACAACCTAACCACTTTAAAGGTCAATACCGATGCCGCAAGATCAAGAATTGAGGACGCAGATTTTGCCGCAGAGACAAGTAATTTAACTAAGTCGCAGATATTGTCTCAAGCAGCAACGTCAATGCTTGCACAAGCTAACGCTTCCAAGCAAAACTTATTAGCTCTTCTTCAAGGATAATTTGGAGAGATTAAGAAAAAAAGGCCACCAAATGGTGGCCTTTTTTTATTTAAATTTGAAGAAATTAATTCTGTAATAATTGTAGGACATTTTGCTGAGCTTTTCCTGCCTGTGCAATCATAGCCATTGCAGATTGTTGTAAAATCTGTGCTTTTGTTAACCTTGCTGATTCTTGTGCAAAATCTGCATCTTCAATTCTACCTCTAGAAGCATTAGTATTTAGAGCAACATTAGATAAATTATCAATAGCCTTTTCCATTCTACTCATAAGAGCTCCAAGTTTTGCTCTTTCTTTATGAATTCTATCTAATGACCTGTCTAGAACTCGAAGAGCATCAATTGATGATTGTCTTGTTTTTACATTGACACCAGATAGTTTGTCTAAAGATGCCGCTCCTGGTGATGCTTCAAACAAACCTTTCCCATCTTCACCAACAATAGTGAAACTGTTACTAGAAGACATTTCTAATTGTCCAGTTACAATTACTGAATCTGCACCTTTAGTTCCTGCTGTGACGTTGCCAGCTAAGGTAGCAGAAGGAGTGATTGAGTAAATATCTCTAAAAATTTGACGGCCTGTTACAGTTGCATTTGCAGCAGGGCCAGTAATAACCTCTGTTAGACTAGTACCATCCATAGCTATACCAACAACTGTAAAGGTTTTGCCAGATTCGTCACCACTTGCGCTGGTAATAGTTACCAGAGCATTTTGGTTAGCAACTGTTGCAACAACACCAACTGTTACTCCATTTGGCCCGTTACCACTAGGTGTTATTGAAGTAACGGAAGCATAAGTAAGTGTACTTAAAGTTGCATTTGTATCAGTTACAGCTATATCTTCTGTGATTGTATTTCCGTAAGCGTCTAGACCAACTATAGTGTAAGTAGAATCTGTGTCAGAAGCATGAGTTATGCTAATTCTTGAATTAAGGGTAGTAGATGACGCTAAGGCACCATCTTCAGTTATTGCTGTGGTTCCATTACTACTAGCATTAAATGATGTTACTAATCCGTCTGGATCAGCGGCTGATGATAAAAGAGCACCATTAATTGTTAAAGCATTAGCTGAACCACTACCACCTGCAGTAGAAATTCCATCTGCGTCGGTGCCAGTTACATTGGTATCTCCAAGGCTGACTGGATCTCCTGCAACGACCTCATCATTGTCCAAACTTGTTACTAGTAAAGTTCTTCTTGCGCCAGTTGAAATAGTATCACTGGAAAAATTAACATCACCTAATTTAATATCGTACCCTTCGTTTTGTACCATGATTATTGATGATTTGTCTGAAGATAAAGTTGCAGTAACACCAGTTGTAGTCGTATAATTATTAATTGAATCTCTCAGTTCAGATAATACGGAACTTGTTTTAACATGGTTTAATGTAACGTTAGCTGCTATTGTAACTGCAGTTGTATTTTTACCTAAAATGCTAAATGAAATACTAGTTTGACCATTATAAGCATCGTCTAAAGATTTTGCTTCTAATTTTAGCTGTGTGGATGCAATAGCTCTAACACCAGTTTGGTCAAATACAGCATTTACAGAAGTTGCAATATCTCTAACATTTGATCCCGCTGCAGCAGATATAGAAGTGCTACCTAAAATTCCGTGTATTGTAAAAGACTCCGATTGGACAAGATTAGCTTCAGACGTATCAGCAACGGCATAAGCATTAAGTGCCAAGTTATCATTATCGACTGCAGTATTTGATATGTCAGTAGTTTCTGTTCCCTGTGAAGATGCTTTGTACGCACCTAGGCTATCTAATCTCATTGAGGATATTGATAATTGAGCAAACTCTCTTTCATGTGTACCAATCTGAAAACGTCTGTCAGCAAAAGATCCATCTAAAACAGCTATCTCATTAAAAGTAGTATCTCTGGTTACGCGATCTAATTCAGCTAACATTTGAACAACTTCTGCATCTAAATAAGCACGTTCTTCTGCATTCATAACGTCTGATGCTGATTGAATCGCTAATTCTCTTATTCTTTGAATTATTGATGAAGTTTCATCTAATGCACCTTCAGTTACCTGTGCCATTGAAATAACATCAGCTGCATTTCTAACAGATTGTTCTAAACCTTTAATTTGAGCAGTCATTCTATCAGCTATAGCCGCACCAGCTGCATCATCACCTGCGTGATTAATTCGCTTGCCTGATGAAAGACGTTCCATTGCTGATGTCATTTCACGCTCAGTTGCGGTCATTTTATTAAGTGCAAATTGTGCTGCAGTATTAGAATTAACTGTTGGCATATTAATCTCCAAATTAATTTCGTAGGAAATCACTGCAATTGTTATGCCAAAAAAACTAGATCTTATTAGGCGTATTTCTCAACTGATTTTTTTAATTGTGTAAGATTGTTGGGGACAGTACTTATCATATTGTAACGAGAAACTATTTCATTGTGAAAATATGAAGGAGATAAAGATGACCTGGATCTTATAAAACTTTCTGTAAGTGAACCATTACTTGCGGATTGATTATTAAGATACACATGCCTAATGAAATTAGGGGGAACATTATTTAAAGCTCGTTTTGTAACGCCAGTTTCTACTACAGCTCTATTATCTGTTGGCATAGTGTTTGCAGACAAACTAGAGCTTTCATTCCTTAAAGGTTTAGAAGCATAAATTTCATTAATAGCATACGGGTTCTGTGAATTATTAATAATCATGAAATTAACTAAACATAAAAACCATGAAAAATCAAATTTTTGACACTAATTTTCTAAACTTGAGTTTATATTATGATAAATAGCCAATATATTGACGCTTATAAAAAGACAGAGCAATCATCAAATTCAGTTATATCCTCGCATGAAATAGTCAGATCTCTTATGAAAGAATTAGTTAATACAATGCAAAAAATTGTGCTTGATATCCAAGATGAAAAACAAAGAAAAACTAATCAATTTAAGATCAATAGGGATTTAAAAGATAAAAAAGCTTACCATAAATCAAAAAACTTAAGTAAGTCTCTATCCATTATATATGGACTTCAAACTAGCTTAGATTTTGATAAAGCTCTAGATATTGCAAATAATTTATTTCAATTATACGAATATTGTCGACATGAAATTATCAAAGGATTTAGTCAAAAAATT
Source organism: SAR116 cluster bacterium (assembly GCA_002691725.1). Lineage (GTDB taxonomy): Bacteria > Pseudomonadota > Alphaproteobacteria > Puniceispirillales > UBA1172 > UBA12202. The sequence continues at coordinate 9,791 of NZIT01000032.1, forward strand.
GAAGACGGTATTTTAAAAGCTATTGAAGTTATTAAACAAATCATGGAAGGATGGGAAGAAATACCATCTTTAGAGAAATAAATATGGATTCAACAAATTCAGATTTAGATTTGTTAGAAAATCTATCAAAAAAAATTTCTGATTTGATATATCAGAATAAATTTAATCAAATTTCCGAAATTGATGCACAAAGAAAAGCATTAATAAAAAAAATTATGGAAAGTGTAATTGAGAAAAAAAAAGTTAAAGAAAGAATTCGTAAACTGGTCAAAAACAATATTTCCATGATAGAGACGTCAGAAAAAAAATTAAAAATACTTTCCAAAAATCAAAATAGATTCAGTAAAAGGTTAAAAGCCTATTCCTTCAATAAATAATAAATTTTTTGTTTAGCTCACAAATTATTCTATCTAATTTTTAGCTTGGTATGTTAATTGCAAATTTTAAACGAATATTTATTTTAAAGGCACACCAAATGTTGGCGAAATTATCTGTTGATCAAGCACTTATGAAGGCTAAGTCTCATGCTAAAAAAGGTGAGATTGCAGAAG
>NZIT01000033.1 GCA_002691725.1 SAR116 cluster bacterium
CAATACAGTAATACGTCGTATTACCGTCACCTATCTCACTGAAAGCCTGAAAACCAGAAATAGCACCGCCAAGCGTAAACGTCCCCGTCCCCGTGGTTGTTGCCGTTTCTTTTATTCGATCTTTAATGACCAGAGCCATGATGGACTCCGGTTACTACGCGATACGGATAATAGCGTTTGATGCGTCCGCAGTTGGGAACTGAATAGTAAAGTCACCAGCAGTAGATGTCTTATCACCACCAAAAGCAAGGACACAAACAGCGTCTGTCGTACCTGTCCCAGAACCTGTTGTAGTATTATAGATAAGAGCACCATTCGCAGTAATTGTTGCGGTGCTAAATGTCAGGTCGTCAAAATCCGTGAACGCAGTTGTACTGGATGTTGTTGGGTTGACATTTGTTAGTGCACTTCCACCTGACGAGTAACCCGTACCACTTACCTCGTTGGTAGTCGCGAAGTCAGTTGTAGTAGCACCCAAAGTAGCACTACTTGTGAAGAGAGCTAGTTTAAAGGTGTCGCCGCCAGACGCTAAAAAGTTGTGTTTCCCCTCAAGAAGCTCTTTCTTGAAAGAGGTACACATAGCTTGACTAATAGCCATTACATTCTCCTAATTATTTCAGCAGCCTCTTGGTTGCCGTTTTCCACCAATAGATTATACATTGTAGTTCTATCACTTTGAACCGCTTTTTTCAAATAAAACAAAACCAACGGCTTTAAGTGCTCTTTAAACATATGAGCCTGATCGCGTATCGGCTGCGGAGCCTTGTCAGATACAGACACAATCCGATCCACACACATCTCAGCTATCGTCTCAGGAGAGTGCCCCCGGTTAGTCTCTGTCCGAACCGTGACAATCGGCTCCTCGGGTAACTGTAAAAATCCTGAATCGCTCACTGTTTAACTCTTACGATTTGCCCTGATCTGTAATAATCCGTTGTTTCTTTTGCTTCACCGTGCAGTTTTAGAAGCTGTACAGCCTCAATAAACTTCTTTTCATAATTCTGCAACACATCCGGCTCACCCTTCATAAAAGTGTAAGCTTCGACCAAAGAGCCGTACAACATAGCCTGTGGTGCATTTGTACTAAGCCAAGTAGTGCCTGACTCTGCCCCCGATGCCAGACTTGCTGGCCTATAGAAATAGTGAAGCTCAACGTCATAGGCTGTATCCGGGGACGGTGCTACAATAAAGTTATCAACATTAAACAAAGCATAATATCTGGGTGTACCTGTTGTTGCTGGATTAGGCGTAAAGGTCTGCACAAAGTTCACATCTTTGTATAACAAGAAGTCGTGACTGCTATTTTTTATTACAGACAAAGAAAAAGGAGCCAAGAAATCGCTAGGAGCAGCTAAGTATTTATTAGAAGCCGACATATTACCCGCAACATTTTTTCTGAAAAGAGAGAGTTGAACTCCCTTTAAAATTCGTTCCTCTGCGGATTTTATGAAATTAGATAGATTATTCACAAAAGTTGTCTCAGTGTTTTCTGAATAATCCTGTATCGCTGTCTTTAATTCTGAGAAGGTATAGCTCATGTGTTTATTTGACCTCCCATGCCCGAGTGATTAGTGCAATAGTAATACAATGTAGGCGCACCTATCGCCACCACAATCTGAGTATAAGCACCTGACGATCCTGGTGTGCCACTGGTTGTTACACCCGTTGTGTATTCCGACCCACCGCCATGTGTACCGTTAGCAGTTATAGAAATACGAAGTGGGTGACCGGAGTTGCTGGAATCAGATTGATCGAATATATATGTCTGTCCTTCTGTTAAAGACAAGGTTGGCGAGACCACACCATCAATATAATACTTATTGCCTGTGCCGTAGCTGTTTGTACCTGACGCAACAGTAACAGTGAATGTTGTTATAACAGTTGTTATAACGGAGACATGCCCAACACCTGAAAGCAAGGTTAAAGAAACATTCTGCTCAAAAGGATATTTAAACTCACCCACTTTTTGCTCAAAAGGAAGCTTTTGTTGTGGACGTGGGTTTCTAACAGCTTGTGGATCAAAGATGTTTCTGGGGGGAGTTAGTTGAGGATGCTTCGGTTCATACTCATCTGGACCAACCAATAGCCCATTCCACTCTTTCCTCATTTCAGACAAACGATAGCGAAAGCCTGAACGGTCAGAGATGCCGTATGTTTTCCTACCTGAAGCAAACCTAGCCATTATACTCTCAAATAACTAATACTAGGAGTTAATTTTAGAGGTACTCTGTCCTCATCTTCATCCGCAGCTCTCTGGAACTCTTCTTCGTAAATACTCTTCAATAACTGCACTCTATCTGGAGACCGCTTAACAGCTAAGTAATATGCTAATCCAGCCGCCATACACGGGAGAAAACGAAACGGAGCGTCAACGTCATTCACAAGAGAATCAGCATCCTCTATGCGTTGAACGTAATAATACCGTAGTTCATCTGTATTGTTTTCGGGAGTAGGCCAAAGATTTATTTCAGGAGTGGTCTGCCTGTTGAAGTAAAAACTAGAGGGTCGCCCTGTTGTGGTCTTATTCGGTTGATTCTGATATTCGCCCCGGCTTATGCGCTGAACCTCAAAATCAGTTCCACTACGTCTAACCACCACTTCAAGTAAGTCAGCTATCGTATCAGAAAGAGCATACGTTGCTGTACCGGACACTAAACTTAATGTTCCAAGCTTTACTGTCCAAAGATTTACCCCCCTGTTAGCCCAATCAGCAAACATGAGGTTGAGAGAACGCCGAGCGGTGTCAGCCTCGTACCCTGTACGAAGCTCTAAACCGCATCGTTCGTATGCCTCTTCAATGATATCAGCAACATCGAGAGTGAAATCTCTAGAACCTGAAGTAGCCATTTACTTTTTCTTCTTAGCCATGCCACCACCGCGCATACGCATTGGCTTCTTAGCCATACCGCCGCCACGCATACGCATTGGCTTCTTAACCATACCACCGCCACGCATCTTACGAACTGGTTTCTTTTTTCCTCGCATCATTGACCTGTCTCCATTTAGCTCGATCTACAATTAACTTCACATAGTCTTCTCTAGCATAATTATCATAATAACCAGATGTTGCTAGAATCCTTGAGGCATCATCTAAGTCAGATAACCTCTGCACAAAAATCATAGCACAGTTGTCCATAAAACTTAATAGCCAAATATCTTTTCCTTGTTCAGCCAGCCAACCATTCAGAGCAATGCAGGCCGCCTCTAGCTCTTCGTAAGTTTGATCATGTTCTTCAGAGTAACAAATAACGACTTTAAACGAGTCATCAAAATTTTTAATTGTTGTATACACATCCGCCCATAAGTCACTAGACGCAGATACATCAACTCTGCCTCCATCCCAAGCGTTCTTAGCGTAAGGACAAAGCGGGAGATTAGCTGTTTCTTTATTTGGTATAGAAAGTTCATTGTTTATCCAATCATCTAAAAAAGAAAGCACTATTTCTTTCTCCGTTTAACAGCCTTTACCCTTCTCGGTTTTCCGGCTGGCTGTCCTAACCGTTTTTTCTGTGCGATCCTGGACTTCTTTTCAGAGGCTGACAGTTCTCCGGCTGTTTTAGGGGTTTTACTGGATACCCTCTTCTTGGGGCGACAATATGGAGTACCCCGTTTTTCACCTTTCTTACGCCCACATGGTTTCCCCGTCCGTACATCAATCCACTCCTCTTTAAACCAACGTTTAAGAGCCGCTCCTTTTTTAGTTTTACGAACTTTGGACATTAATAAATCTTCGTGGTTCTATATTTATATCGTTGACCGTCTCTGATTCTTGGCTCTCCGCGCACCATTCCTCCACTTGCTTTTCTAACAGGTTTTTTCTTGCTCTTATTTCCCCAATTCGACGCTCCGACTTTTCGGCATTTTGCAATAGCCCCTGATGCATACGCTGAAGGGAACACTTTGTACCGCGCCTTGACTTTATGGTAGCAAGCATCTTTTTTAGACATCTCATTTTCTCCTCTTTCTTTTACTCGCGCAATGAGCTCGTTCTGAGAACCCACGAGGGGAGTTGCAGTTGATCTTTTTCTTCCGCTTGGAGCTCCACTTCCTTTTCTGAGGAGGCTTCGACACCTGTTTTCTCATTTGTCCGCGTGATATCGCCATCTCTAGACCTTATAAACTCTTCCCAAAGAGGGGTTAACATTTTGTGGTTAGCGTCAACCTTACTAGATATAAGTTCGGTTTCAGTAGATATAACCTCAGTTTTTTTATCTAGCTCAATAAGTGTTAGTGCCATCCAGCCAAGAACAGCCAGCCCGCCTGTAACACAAACATTTAATAAGTACTTTTCCATATCAACATTTCCACCTTTTACGAGCTTGACAAATACGTTTATTAGGTGTTTTGCGACAGTTTATGTTGTGCATTTTACGCTGTCCGTCAGAACGAGCACAAAACGACTTTCGTCTCTTAGCCGCCGCACTTCCTTTTTTAACTTTACCAGTTACCGCAGTTTTTAATTTACTGCCGGGATTGGCACGACGATAAGCAGCTACGCCCTTCTTCGTCATTCCCGCCCCACTTTTAGTGGGACGGAAATTACGCTTATTGCGTTTCGGCATCTTTGTCGCCGTTCTCGCCATGACAGCCTCTAGACAGTAAAGAATACGACAGACGTAATATCGTCTATCGTATGCACATTAATGTCTGTCTCGAACAAGATCCCCTGTGCAGGAACAGAAATGGTGTCTGTCTCTGCCGCTTGAAGATCAACGTGCAGTTTTGTTGCACCAGAGTCTGTGCCATCTGTCAGCTTCAACTCAGGTGTCCCTGAACCAGCAGTGGTAACGACAACTTGCATCAGGCGACAACGTCCAATGGACGCTGCCCCTGTTGCTGTAACGCGAGTGGTTTTTACATCAGAACCAGCCATTACAGTCTCCTATCTTACGAGTCAGCGAAAGGAGTAGCTACAGTTCCTGAACCAATCAGAATACCTTGAACTAAATACTCAGCCGTAGCTAGTGCAGTAACTTCAACATATGAATTTGCATCGCCACCAGTGGTGCTGCCATTCATTGAAATTACATCATTAGTTGAGGCGGGTATGAAAAACTTCACTGTACCGTTAGTAACAGCTACTGCCACAGAGCCAACGAACTTATCTGTGCCATCTGTTTTGATGTCAAGATCAGTTGCATCTGTGCCAACGAAGAAACGGTATGTTGCACCGATCTCTGCTGTTTTGATACTAGGCAGTGTAACTGCACCATCTGCATCATTGATTTCGATGGTACGACCCGCGTGTGTGTCAAATGTAAGAGTAGTTTCGGCCGTGAGGTTAATCACAGAACCGGAGCCAGCTTGAATGATTCCGTTGTTAGAAATCACTGGACCTGAAAAAGTTGTTTTACCCATGTCAATCTCCTGTCAGGGCTACGTCGATCACACCATGTGATCGTCAGGAATAAATTATTTTATCTGAGTTTAGCACAAAAAGAAAGGGCGAGATCTCTCCCGCCCTTTCCAAGTGTACATTCAACGAGTTACTTACGCACCCGGTGAACCGAAGACACAACGTGGGTCACTAAAGCCGAAGCTGTAACGCTCACGGGCTTTGTAACGCATGTTACCTGTGTCAAAATCTGGCTCCATCGCAGTGGTCAGAGACAGACGCTCGAAGTGTTTGAAACCGTTCGGAGCATCGGTTTTGATGAAGAACGCATCAGTATCGGTCAGGTAGTCGTTGACTACATAACCTTCGGGCAACAGACCCATGCTACGGATAGCGTTTACATCGTTGTCGGCAGTACCAACGCGGAGGTTAGAAACCATCAGACGTTCAGCAACAAACTGTAGCTGACGCGGAATGATCAGTTTCGAGCCTTTCAGCGCGATGATGAGGCCACGCTCGTCAACAAAACCAGCAATGCTGATCAGAGCATCTTCAAGAGATGTCTCATTCAGATCAGCGGGAGTGCTGGGCTCGTTTGCAAACGTGCTGCCATTGGTTAGTGGGTGATCAGTTGCACAAAGCTCTTTGCCGTCACCGCCTTTGAAAGACGAGTTGAAAGCATTATTGAGAATTGAGGCAGCTTTCACCTGTTTGGTATGTGCCATGGCACGAGCCAAACCACGGGTGTAGCGCGAGGAAAGACGATCGTACAGATTGTCTTCCACAGCTTCTTCCGTGATGGAGAAGCCGAGAGCTACCGTCTCGTGGTTGTAGCGCGAAGTGTAGGCTTCTTGTGCGTCGTCAAACGCCAAAGCTGAACCTTCCTGTTTGGTAGGTGCAGCACCGAAGCCTGACAGCATAACTTCTTCTTCGAAGGCACGGTCAGATGTTTCCGTGTCGAAGACTTCAGAATGCTGGCCTTCATACCGATTATATTCCATCCCGAACAAGGCGTTGAGGCCGGGCTCGAGTTCTTTAGCAAGTTGTGATCTAGAAATCGCCATGACCTAGCTCCTTATACGCCTGTGGTTGATACAGTACCACCAGCAATCGCACCATTCGGTGAATTGAAGTGGTTGTTCAACCGGACTACTACGCCGACCCCACTTGCGCCAAAGTCGGCGTTTGCAGGATCATCAACGATCCCCATAATCCGAAGATTAAGGTTGTTAGTTGTAGCAATTGTGCTTACTGCCAACGCTGCCGAGGACATACCAGTAGTAGTACTACCGCCTGTACCGGAAGAGAAGTTGGCGTTCGCAAACACATGAGTACGAGCAGTAGCTTCATCTGTAAGCGATGCGTCAGACGCAATTACGAACAACTGTGAGGGATCATCATAAACAAAGGCTTTGACAGGAAAATTACTGTCTGCACCCGACCCAGGGTAAAAATTTGAGAACACTGTCTCACCAGTGGTAGAGGACACATATTCACAACCATAGAATGCACCAAGAAGACCCACCGTGCCCCCAGCAGCCGCACCGACAATGTCGATAACACCCGCTGCAAGAGGGATAACCGGAGAACCTTGATAGATAGCATTAGAGTTGGTTGAGGCAATGCGATACTCAGTAGCACCAGTTGAGTTTACGTTCTGACCCATTTTTCCATAGGGACGTAAGCCAAATGCACCATTGATATTAGCCATTTTACTAACTCCAAGTTATCGGAGACTACTTTTTCTCGCCTCCGAAGGTTACACGAGATTGCCTATCGCTTGTGATAGGCATTGAGGGATGCTGTTCCCTCATCAAGTTTTCATCCACGGCCTTCATTTGATTGCGGGTCTGGTCCCGAAAATATTCAGTTCTTTCATCAACCGTTTCGATAGGCATACGGCAAAGTATTAGTCCACCGTTTCCTATCACACCCTGGTATTTACCGTCTTCTACGGTTGGAGCTTCGAAATCAGGATACTCGTCAGCCCGGACAGGTTCCCAACCTTCGCGCAATCTTGCGTGTAGATTGGTTTTATCGTCCTCGCCTCGAATGGCGGTCCGAACCCAGCGGTGTACAAAACCTTCGGGTGCGGGTGGAGCTTCTAGCATACTGGGCGGAGCCCAAGGTTTCCGTCGCGCAGTTTTTTCGCGTGTTTGCGTCTCACGAGGTGTACGTTTTTTAGACTCAGTCATGTCTTACTCCTTCACATACTTTGCGTACTCTTCGAGCGGAACGCCAAGTTTTTTAGCAATAGCCACCTGTGATTCGGTAAGCTTGACAGTCCTGCGCCCCTTTTTTGTTGAACGGGAAGAAGA
>NZIT01000034.1 GCA_002691725.1 SAR116 cluster bacterium
GGCGGCAAATAATCCTGCAATCATCACCGCCGACTTTCAATCGCATAGGATGGCGATGCAGCATTTAGATCAAAATACCGACAGGCTTGAGTTAGAGCTGTTTTGGCCACAAAGCTCCAGCGAGCGCAAAAACATTGCCCAGATTTTGCGGCAATGCTTTGGCATGACAGCGGCATATCTGACCTCTGATCAAACTTTATATCATATTCGCAATCAAGATATTGAACGCGCTAATCGCAATCTTTATTCGCCATATTCACGGCTTAGCCAGACCCCCGCAGATACAGCAGAAGCCGATGCTATCGGAACGCTGAGCGCGCGCTTGGGACAGGGTACGCCTTTGCGACTTTTCACCAAAATCGGTGATAGCTATATCATTGGCGGCATCATGTCAGCGGCAGGAACGCCTAAGCTAGACGGCAGGATCAACGCTACTTATTCAATCAATCAAGGTAAATTATTTCTCAGCCAAATACATATCAATGGCCGTTTAATTTCGGGAAAAGTCATGCTTTCTGATCAATCGACTGGCCGCTGCATGTAAAGAGAAGTGAGGCATTATGACAATCAGATCAGGCTTTATCTTGCGCTGCCAGATGAACCCCTATACCTGTATCTTTGAGCGAATTTTTCGCAGTCAGTCCGGCAGGCCGCGCTGCCCATCGTTTGAACCAGCGATACCAGTTTGATGTCATATGTTCAGAAGATGAAACCATAATCATAAACGGTTTTTGTTCAGTCAAATGGATGGGATGACGGATATATTCGGTTGGCGCTAATTCTGTTTGGGCTGGCTGTAATAACGGGATGATCTGATCGCCATCATTAATATTGATAGCAACCGCAATCGCCAACCTGTTATCGCCTCTGTTTTGTATTTCAAGATATAAATGGCATCTCTGCTGGGGTAGCGAAGGCAGGGCCGCATCAGCAATTTCATATCGGTGCCAGCGCATCTGATCATTGTCACATGAAGATGCATTATCATTCGCCACCGCCCAGACTAATTGCATATCAATCTGGGCAATCAGCTGATCAGATTTTTGCTGCAAATAGGCTTCTTCAAAATAGTGAAAACTTAACCATGCGATGAAGTTGTCATCTTGCCGATATGATTTTAACATTCGGATGAGTTTGGTATGCTCACCTGACTTTTCCATTTCCATGGCGGCGTGAATAGGCTGCCAAGGGATCATTTGCTGAAGAGTGAGTAGCAGCATAGTGATAAGCCCATACCCAGCGAGGCGGCGTTTCCAAGCTTTGTTAAAAAACCGGCTAAGCGATTTTTGAATAGACAAAATGTGATTGAGCCGGCGGCGCAATGGCGAGGTGGCGGCATCATCTGTCTGCTCAATGTGATTGGCTTGATCGGTCGCATTGTTTGAATGCTGCTGAACCTGCATGTCTGACAACAGCCGATTAATATCCGCTTCTTGCGATAGCGGATGACAAATCGCATTTTCGGGGATGAGGTCTGCAATCTCAGCCATATTATCGGGGTGTAATGCAATATGGAGCTGACCGCCGCGATTATTAATCGCCTTGAGGAGCGCCTGGCTAGCTAGCAGCTTTTCTCGAACATGCATAATTGGTGATACCGTCTGATTGATATCAACCTGTCCACTAGCCCATATCACCGGCAGATCATCATGAATATCTTGAGCATCTTGATCATTTTGGAGGTGATCAGGCGCTTGGCTAAACCTGTTTTGATGGTGAAGCCTATGTGCAATAAGCATAGCTAACTGCCAGCTGTCACCTTGATCAATAGGCCCGCTAACATCCGCACGAAAGGACGGAATGCCAGTAATTTTTTGGATAATTCCTGTTGGCCGTCTGATAAAGGCATGATACGCCGCGCTGACTGGCAAAGCAGTAAACGTGTTGGTTATACAGATAACAGACTGAATATCCGAATGTTCTTCGGTAAGCGAAATGATTTCTACTGGATATTGTGTTGTCGGTATAAAAACGCGAGTCACTTGATATAAAGTTCCGTCTCTGGATTTCTTAAATCGGTTAGCATGGGATCATCATGATGCAATAGAATTTGTATGCGCTGATCCTGTGATGACGTCAATGATGACGTCAATGATGTTGTCTGGGGTGTTGTCTGGGGCGTTGTAAGGGGTTTTTGGCGAAATACACCGTTACAATGCGAAATGAGCATCTTTGCGGATGTATCTTGTTGGGCTTGATCTTGATGAAAAATTAGCTGCACATAGACCAGCCCATCCTGTGAAGCAGATGGCATGATCTGGACGTCAAAATCAGTCCCATGCCGATGATTGCTGTCACTTGAGGCGGCGGCTTGCCGGGGCTGAAAAGCTTGCGCCTTTTGCGCCAAGATCGCCTTGAACTGCCGTCTTGCGGTGAAGTTCTGTGATATCTGATGAAGGGTATCATCATCAGCTAACCCGTTAGCGATTTGCCATAAGCGATAGAGGTTAAGCCCATCAGATGTGGTTGCTTCAAGCTGATCATGCATGAGCCGTGCATCCGTGATTTTATCAAATAGAACACCAGCATCGGATAGAATAGCTTTGTTTTCCTTAATCATGATAACCCTCTGATTTGTAAATAAGCAAAAATTGATTGGCAAAGATTTTATGATCTTGGCGGAACAGGGCGTCCAGATCATAAGTTGCGGTAATCGCCTCAATGAAACGCTGAATAGCCATGATAATAATCTCTGTTAACTCAGCCGCTCTGGCAAGATTATCATGCCATATGTCGAGGTCGTTAATGCCTGCTGGCGCTGATTTCAGGCCTGCCCGACGAAAGCCACGAGCCGTTGTTTTTATCTCTGCCAATTTGGCTTTGAGCGCCGATTTTGCCTTGCTTTTATCTAAGGCGGCAAAGACAGTTTGCGCGGTTTGATTAGATGCGCTGGGTGATGACGCGGCATCTTGCATTAACCGCGATAACTCTAATCTGGCGTCATTGGATAGTTGCCGCACCAAAATTGTTAATCCTTCGATATGTTGCGCTTCCAAAAGCCGCTGGCAGGCAGTTTTGAGCGTGCCGTCAGCAACCGCCAGAACATCTTTCCATTCTGTGAGCCAGTTTGAGTAAGCGGCATCCTCAATATCTGGCATCATGCTGATGATATCCAGTTTTGCCTGTGGCTGATCACGCAAGCTTTGGGTGATGCGGTTCTGCGCTTGCGAAAATACCGCCCCTCGTAAAACTGAGTGGCGTAAGGCGGTGGCATGCTTGTCAGCATGTACCAACAGGCTAATCCTGGCCTTCTCGCCATTGTTCAGCATTTTAATGCTATCCAGCGGCGGTTTGTCCATTTCATGAATGGCAAATTGCAACCCGCGTCTATCTTCTGTGATGAAGGTGTCGCTGCTTTGAATTGCTGGCGGGCGATAATCAGAGATGCTGACATCCTCCTCTGACTGATCAAAATAGCTCATCATTAGCGTATTAAGGTGATAATTTGCATCACTTAAACTGTCTGCATTGACCCTAGATTTGCTGGCGAGGTCTAGCCCTTGGCGAAAGGTAATCCAAGCCCTCAGGCAAGTATCATAAAGCTTGAGGCTTAACTCAGGATCAAGGCTTTTCTCTAACCAGAAATTGAGAATAACCTGATTATCAACATCACTTGCGGAAATGGTACTATTATCGTCAAGCTCGGCCATCAGATAATCTTGCAGAAGATTACTGATTTTGCGCTCAGAACTGCGCGGCAAATGCTCACCAAGAAATCGGTATATTTGTTTCGAAAGATCATTTGATGTGGTTTTAATGGCGTTAGATGATGTGTCTTGGCCCAGACGTTCATATATCTTAATAAAGATATCAATCCCCAGCGCCTCACAGATAAAATCAGCCAGCCCAATGATGACAGGGCTGCGCGCCATATCAATTTGATAGGTCGGGCTGTGTGAAGTCAGGATGATATGGCGATCTGAAAGCTTAATATCATCAGCGATACGGGCTTGATTAAAGAGCTGATTTACTCGTGCCGATGTTGCTCTACCGCCAAACAAAAGCACATCAAAATCAATCCCGGATGCAGACGCCGCCGCCATAAATCCACATAGCCGATACAGCTCCTGGCCATATGACCTGGACGCTACCATGCTGGTGATTAATGAGGACACTCGTGGCGAGAATATAGGCTCACCTTGAATATCGGTCGCATCATGAATATTCCGCAAACAATTCAGCAGATGTTCTGACGGTGGGTTAAGCCTGAACTCTGCCCAAGAAGATAAAATAGTCGAAGGATCATTCATGACCTGAACATTTCTGATCGCATGTAAATATGTTCTATTATAATTGTGTAATTTAACATGGTTTAATAAAATGAACAGCCTTGAAGCCGCATTATTTACAAGACCCATATTATTTGCCAGACATGATGAGATAATGCTGCATCCAGCGGTTTCAAATGCGTGATCATGAATAACGGGGTTAATACACATAAGGCTATGAGTTCTGTTTAATCCACTGGCTAACACGCGCCCGGTTCTGTTGCATCTTTGTCACTAGTTGTTGACTAAAAGATGTGTGTGAAGGGATGGGCTTGCGGGTGATTTTTGTATGCTTCCGCGTAAGCCAGTAATCAATATCCCTCACCTCACTCTGCCAGTGATAATGGCCGTTCTGGTCATATTGCGGTGTTGATATTTGCGGCGGTAATATTTGCGGCAGGTTCAGCTCACCTCTCATCATATGGCGCCATTGGCCTTTATAATGTTGGGCGCGGCTTAACACTTTCAGCACATATCCTCGGGTGCTGGGAATAATGCTGGGTGGATTTGTGTGGGTGACGCGCGAGCCACCATTATAATGGGATAATGCCAGATCAATGCGGCCGTCATAGGCGGCGATCAGATCATCTAAAAATCTGATGCCAAGCTGAATATTCAACCGGGGTTGGTATAGCCTGTCTGGATGAACAGAAAAAACACCTTTGGCGGTAGCGGGCATGATTTGCATCACACCTATCGCACCTTTATGGCTGACGACATGAGGGCGGAAACTGGATTCTGTTTCTGCTACCGCCAAGGCCAGGCTGGGGGAGACATATTTTGATTTTAAAGCTTCTTGAATAATCATGGATTTAATATAATCGCTCTGATCAAAGCGTGATGCTGATGCCGGACATGCTGATAAAATTGCGATTAACAGCAAGCCGAATGAGACCATAACTATGGTCAGACTTTGTGTCGGGCGATGGAGTTTAGGCATTAGCATAATGTGATCCTCATATATTTCTGATTAATTGCTTTGGGCAGACAGGGTAGCCGCTATATCGCCAGGCAGTGCTGATATCTGAATATCCAGATCAGCATGGGATTGTTTGAATGCCATGACATCTGAAATGGCGATGCTATCCTCAACGGCTAAAATAACTGGCCGCGATGGATCGAGGTTTTTGGGGTTAGTACTGGCCAGATTTTCATCAAAATATCCGTTCGGGTGCAGCAGCAGATATTGCGGTTCTGCCTGTTCAGGGATGTCTTGTGATGTGGGTGACGATACCGCTATGCTTTCAGGTGCTGCCGCCTCTGGTTGATGAACAATGGCAAAGAGCATCAAAACCATGAGGCTGAAAAATGCCATGGCTAGCGCAAAGGCCACTTCTGCAAGGGGGTTGGCATCATCTGAAATCATCAATCACTCCATCTAACAAAATGATGTGTTCATATGTTAAATGGGAAAATCTGACCTGTTTTTTCATGAAATAATGCTTTACCTGAGCATTTAATTAAATTTAAGCGTGTTGCCAGTGCTGCCACGGCTTTCAATACTGTCATAGCGTTTAATGCTGATGAACCCAGATTGGACTTGTAGCGCGGCATCACCATCAGGATCAATGCCGACTTCCATCAGGCTAACCCGCAGCCATTCATTCAGCTTTTGTGCAGATACCGTGGTGTGATAGGAAAAGCGAAGCCGTGGCGAGCGCGACTCGGTTTGGGTTATGGCAATAAATCCAGGGAATTCATGTTCCATTAAATCCATCAGCTCAAGCATTTCTTCGTTATCAAGATCAATCATTTCGACTTTGAAAATCTGAATTGGTTTTGCCTCACCATCTGATGATCCGGTTGGCCTTTTTAAGACTTGGATAATATTGCTGGCCAGACTGTCTGCCTGCGCCTCTAATTCTGGCAACAGCAGCCCATCCAGACAGCTCTGATTACAATTCTCAGGGATCAGGATCACTTGGCTAGGCTCAACCCAGCTCGCAACAAAGCCATTGCTGGTCGTATAGATTTGGGCGGCTAGACGCATGGATAACTGACGGCTATTCGGCTCAATCCATTCATCATAATCGACAAAAATGATGAACCCGTTACCAATGGTTGCCCTGATCGCAGAGCTTGCTGCAAGGATGGTCTGGCGATGAGCATTTGAGGGCTGGCCAATCTTGGTCAAGATGGTGGTTTTATCGGTCACCATATATCCAGCCTTGCTAAAGCGTGATGCCATAATGTCGGTGGCTTTTTGGCTGACCCAGGGATAGCTTGCTGGCGTCTCTGAAAACACAACGACGCTATTTGCCATCGTCTTATGGCTCATCGCCAGCAATGCTAGCATGATAGCCAGAGCTAATGTGAGCAAGCTGAATAAAGATTTAGAATATGAATGAATTAACATAGTAATACCTCATCTTTTCCGATCATCTTATCAGATCAGGGTTAAGAGCCACATTGAAACCAGAATATCTCAACTATATCAGGCTTTTTTAATCTGATATTTTGATTATTAACGTAAATATTATAATCGTCGCCAAGCCTCAATCCTGTTTCAACCATCATAAGCTGAAGCCATTTGCGGATGCGTTGGGTTTGAGCAGTGGTATTGAGCTGATAGATCGCATAATTATGATTTGGCGCTTTTTCGAGATCAATATTGATGACTCCCGGAAACTCATTTTCAATGATCTGAATAGCAGCTTCTTGTTCACAGCCATCAAAGCCTTCAAAAGACAGCCGCAGGAGTTGCGCCTTGCCGCCCCACGGCTTGACGTCTGAAATATGTGTCTCATAGCCTGCCTTCTCAAGCCGCTTCTCCAGGCTTCGTGTCAGGGCGGCGGCGGCGGCGGCAATGCTATTGGAGCTAGTGTCAAGCAAGGGCAAAGTTGTGGATTGGGCAACAACATCACCTGTTTTCAAATCAATCGCTTTCAGATATGGGTCAGGGTAGGGGGAGTTGTTTTCGATCAATCCTATCTGAACTAAAATAAGACTGTCGGGCAAGCCCTCGGCATATGGTTTGGCTATATTTATGATATCCGCAATGCTGGCATTGTTTAACGACTGATCTAATTCATTTTCGATAAATGTTCTGCTTTTTACACTAACGCCAATATCCAGTAACGCTGCTTCAAGCTCATGATGCAGGCGTTCAATCGGCATTGTTTTTGTGCTTGCCGGGGCAAGTAAAACACTATCCAAAGCCTGGGCGTAGCTAAGGCTAAAAAATATATTTGCCAATAATCCAATTATAAATGTTCTCATTTTCAATTCCTTAGCAGGTAACTTGCTTATTGAGCTAATACTGACAGTTGAATATTATTAGTATTTACTAAATTAATATAAGAGTTAATGAATTTTTTTGAGCCAAAATTGTCCATTATATATTTGAACTATCAAATGAGGTCATAATGAAGCATATATCCCTATCCCGTCTATATATAGTCATAACGGCTATTTTCATGAGTCTATGCTATGTCAACACCGCGGCAAGTGATGCGACTTGCGGCAGTGTCACAGAAGCATCTGCCGACGTGTCCTTGAAATACACGCCGAAGTTTTTATCATCAAAGCCCAAAGATGAAGATATCGCTGAATTGCAGGATATGGCTATTAAAGCGGCGTGGGAGGAATATGTTTCTAGCTGTATGAACCAGGGCAGAATACAGCAATATTTGGCCAAAAAAGATATGATCGTGATGGACTTGGCGCAATATGTGTCTGTCGTTGCCTTTGAGCATGAAAAACACAAAAGCAAGAAAAATGTCCTTAATGGAAGAATTGTTATCCGCGTTAAGACCAATATGGTTGATGCGTTATTCGCCCAGCAAGCAGGGACAGTTGGCGGCCGCGGTATTCGCATGATGTGGCTGTTCACGACTAGCCAAACCACGTTTCAGCAGGATAGCACGTTACAAGCCTTAGCCCCGACCGTCGATAACAGAAGCTCTACCAAGTCATTAGACACCTTGGATAATACCTATCAATCCGATGGAACAAACACGGTTGAAAGCACACTGACCGAAAGCATGACGCAATCCAAGTCATCAGGCAGCGTTACCACAGGCGGTAATATCTCAACGCTAGGCACGACACAGATATCCGTAAATGATAAGATTAATGCGGTCTTTGGGGTCAGCATGAAACAAGGGCTCACCAAAAATAATTTTCGCCCAACACAATATGATTATGTCGCGGCCAGATGTGGTGGCGTAAACCCTCGTGATATTGAAAAAGATATCGCCATGAACGGGGTGATGTCGATGGAAAATCTAATTTCTGTTGAAAAGGCTGCCCTGGATTGCCGGATGGAGCTGATGGCTATTGGAACCATTGATATTGGCATCCCAAAACCGTCGACAGTAAGTGGCTATTCGGTTGCGGTTTCTGTCACTGGGGAGATTATAGACCTGCGCGATGGCATGCCTTTCAGCATAGCTGCATTTGGCCCTGTCCAGCAGAATGATGGCGGCGTTGATGAAGCCACCGCTATCCGCAATGCGATTGCCAATGCCGGCACGAAAACAGCGATTGAATTGGCGAATATTCTTGATGCGAATGGCATTAGGTAAACGGCCTTTTGAGAAGGATATCAATAATGATAAGAGTCTTTGATATGATTGCATGCCGCTGTTTTTCCGCCATATATCAACTCTACCAGATCAGTACAGGCATATTGAAAAGGGCTGTTACCGTGATGGCTGTTGCATTGATGATATCAGCCGGAGCAACGGCGCTAACCCCGCAAGCATCGGCAAGCATTAATCTGGTTGAGGTGAGGGCAGAGGGGCTAGGCCCTACGCAACGTGATGCTATTCTGGATGGTCTTAAAATAGCTATCGGTCAGATCAATGGGATCGACATATCAGCGCAGACGATCTCACGGCTCTCGACACAAGTAACGGACACCGATCAATATACAGAATTTGCCTCATCATCGGAGTTTATTGAAGATATCGCTACTGCCACATCAGGGCAGGTGGACAGCTTTGAGATCATCTCCTCACGCCTGCGCCCGGATTTTGATAATTATGTTGAGGTGATCTTAAAGGTCAAAGTTGCTAAATATACCGCCTCCAAACAGCTTAACAGGCTTCGTATGTCGGTAATAGAACCGTATCTGGATAACAGCATTGCTTCTGATCCGGAGGCGATTAGATTTACCAGATCACTGCGCCGTAAGCTCGAAGATTACCTGACACAAACCCGCCGCTTTGCCATGCTTGATCGGCAAATGCTCGCCGACACGCAAAATGAGCTTAATCTGATCGCAAGTGGCGGCATGGCAACGGCTGAACTAGCTCGGCTAGGGCAAAGAGTTGGCAGTGATTATCTGGTTATTCTGACGGTTTACCAGCATGGTAGAGTGATTAATGATCGCCAGTTATTAGGCACCACAACCATTAAGCGTGAGGTTAGAGATATTGCCGAAGTCTCGGTTCGGATTGTCGATGTTGCTACCTCACAGATCAAATACGCCAAGAGCCGAATGTTTCAGGTTAATCCAGCAGAAGCAGCCCTTGATGACCATGTCTCCTTTCACTTGGGGCAGTTTATCAGCAACGCCATTAATCCGGCGCGGGTTGTTGCCATTAATGGCTCATCCCTGACGATTGGTCAGGGCGGTGATACTATGCAAGTGGCGAGCGAATATCATCTGGTATTATTGGGTGAGCGGTTGGCAGACCCTTACACAAAGGAGAGTATCGGGCGCAAGGAAACGACCATTGGCACGGTTCGGATTATTGATGTTCAGTCAAAACAATCAACCGCAGAAATCATTGCCCTGGATATGAATATCAGCGCTGACGCGGCGTTATTATTGCGGCCTATTTATGCCGATCCTTTTGCTGAAGCAGCAGACGCTGCCCAAAAAATGGATGATGCCAAGGCAAAAATTGAGGATCAAAAAAGTAATTTCTTTGAGGAGTAAATCATGACAAGTAAGATGTATCGCTATATTCTATCAGCCTGTCTGGTGCCATTAAGCCTTGGCGTGATGCCGGCGCAGGCCCAATCCATTGACCTGAACGATTTTATTCCACCCGTACAAGGCGGTAATACGAATGTTCAGGGGGCTGTTGTCGATGGCGAGACTATCCATGCTGACACGATGCAGGATGGCATGAATTATGCCAATGATATGATAGAAGATGATGGCGGTATTCGCATTGTTTCAACAAAAACCGGGCTTGGCACCATTTCCAGCGCAAGTTCCAGTTATACCATTTATGAGAACTCTAACGCGACCTTATTATCGAAACGCGCGGCTTATGCTGAGGCATATATGGAAGCCAAAAAACAGCTCATTGCTAATATTCGGCCTCTTCAGAATACGTGTAGTAATGTTATCGAAAGTAATCTGGTTGCCATTGATAGTGGCGTTAGTGGGGCTGCTAATACTAGCCGCAATTCAAATGAAATATGCGGCGAAACGGTATCAGGAATGCTTGCCGCTTATGTGGTTTATGATGTTAATGATAATGTCAATGATCGTGAAGTCTCAATCTCTATTGCGACAAGCACGAAAACGCGGAATGCATTTCTGCGCTTAAATCCGGCGGTCATTAGCACCACTGATCCTAACGCCGCTTTCTCGCATGTCATGAATGAGATTATGAATTATGCAACGCCGCCAATGGGCGCAAAGCTAATCACGCATCCGCAGACTGGTGAGCAAATTGTTATCGGGTTCGGCAGCTCTATTATCCGCAAGAACAGCAATAGCACTGTTGCAAAAAAATTGAAGAAATTATCGCGTGATCAATCGGGCATGCGCGCCCGTAATGCGCTTATCGCTTTTCTGCGTGGTGATGATGTGTATTGGCAAGGCGGCTTTGATGAAAGCCAGATTGAACAAGTCGAGCAATTCACCATCCCTGTCGATGATCAAGGTAATTATGGTGACCCAGAAGTGTATGATCAGGAACGCCAGAGCTTTCTTAATACCATTAAAATGAATAACAGCTATCAATCCATTGCTGGTGGCCAATTGCCTGAAGGCGTGCAGACCAAAGGTTTTATCTCTGCTGACGGCAACTGGTATTTTTCTATCGCCGTCTATTCGCAATCCGCCCAAGCCATTGCCCAAGGCATCGCCATAGAAA
>NZIT01000035.1 GCA_002691725.1 SAR116 cluster bacterium
AGAAAATCCGCAAAATTGATAGAGAAGTCAAATGACTGTTTTGTTAGTCAGTATGGCAGCATTAGGGGTTGCGGTTTTAATCGCCTTGCTTCGGGTGGTGTTGGGGCCAACCGCATTTGATCGTGTCTTGGCGGTGAACAGCATTGGGACGATTGTTATTATTGGGATTGCATTACATGGCTTTGTCATGGAACGCCCTGAGTTTGTTGATATTGCTATCCTTTATGCCATTCTCAATTTTATTGGAACATTTGCCGTCCTTAAATTATTCAGCACGGGAAGGTTAAGCTAATCATGGAAAATATTATTCCATATATTGCGCTGACAAGTGTTGGATTTGGTGCTTTGCTTATCATTATTGGGGTTATTGGATTGGTGCGCTTGCCTGATGTGTATTCGCGCATCCATGCCTCTGGTGTCGTTGATACAGGTGGCGCGGCTTTGATCTTGTTTGGGCTATGTCTCTATTCAGGATGGAATCTGGTAACCGTAAAGCTCATTGTTATTGGCGTATTTCTATTCTTTACCAGCCCTATTTCCGGCCATGCGATTGCACAGGTCGCGCATAGCCAGAAGGTAGATTTTCAAGGCGCTGATGAAAGCAAGTCAAAACCCAATAATGAGGGAAAGGTATGAGCACGTTATTCATCAATATCTCTCTTGTCAGTTTCATGGTTGTGATCGCGTTAATGATTACGTTTAGCCACAGGCTTTTCGCCATCATTATTATGTCAGGTGCATATTCGCTCATCTCTGCGGCGATGTTTGTTAATCTTGATGCGGTCGATGTGGCCTTTACCGAAGCCGCGGTTGGTGCCGGGTTTTCAACGGTTTTATTTCTCGCCGCGATGGCATGGCTACCAGCGGAGGAAAAACGCAATAAAGCATTGGTAATCTTGCCGCTTATGATTTGTCTTTTCACAGGTTCATTACTAATGTGGGCTGTGGCTTATCTGCCTGCATTAGGTGATCCGGCATCTGTTGTGCATCAGCATGTTGCCCCGCGATATTTAGCCGAAAGCTATGATAAGCTTCATATCCCTAATGTTGTTACCACCGTTCTGGCTAGCTATCGCGGCTTTGATACGTTAGGGGAGACGATTGTTATTTTCACCGCTGGGCTAGGGGTTCTACTCATTCTTATGGGTAAGACAGGGCGTTCCCCAAAACCGAAAAAAGTGGATATCAGCGCCAAAGTTAGTGAAGCAAGAGATGAGGATGTAAATGAAAAATAATCCTATTCTTCGCGTCATTTCAAAAACACTATTTGCGCCGATTATTTTATACGGTCTCTATGTTCAGTTTCATGGTGACTTTGGCCCTGGTGGCGGCTTTCAGGCAGGTGTCATTATTGCCGCTGCCTTTATTCTCTATGGCATGGTGTTTAGTCTTGACGAATTAAAGCTACTGGCGCCGCCATCTATTGTTCATGCTCTGATGGCTTTGGGGGCATTAATTTACGCTGGCGTTGGCATAGCCACATTTCTGCTGGGGGCGGAGTTTTTGAATTATGATGTGTTGGCAGATTATCCAGCTAAGGGCCAGCATTATGGCATTATCTTGGTTGAGTTTGGGGTCGGGTTAACCGTGGCCAGCACTATTCTTGGGTTGTTTATGGCTTTTGCCGGATTTGATATTCCCAGATATTCAGCTCGCGAGAAAGACGCTAAGCCAGCCAATAAAGCAGGTGCTAAAAGTCCAAAAAAGAGGGCATCTGATGACTGATTTACTGCTTTCGCATTGGAATTACTTTATTGTTGTTCTGCTCATGATGATTGGATTGTTTATCCTTATATCGAGCATGAACCTGGTTAAGAAACTCATCGGTTTAAGCCTGTTTCAAACCTCTGTATTCTTATTCTATATCTCACTTGGCAAGATCAATGGCGGGACGGCGCCGATCATTATGAAATCTGGCCATGATGGTCATTCAAGTCATGAGATTCTTTATTCAAACCCTCTGCCGCATGTTCTCATCCTGACGGCGATTGTTGTTGGTGTTGCGACAACCGCACTTGGTCTGGCTCTGGTTCTTCGCATCAAAGCCAGTTTTGACAGCATTGAGGAAGACGATATTTTACTGGCCAAGCGTGAGCTGAGGAAGCGGAGCAAATCATCATGATTGAATGGATGTTGCATTTGCCCGGCATTATTGTTGTCATCCCATTGGTGATGGCAATTATTGTGGCATTACTGCCCTCGCGCTTAGGCTGGCTTGGTGCTGTTCTTGGCTCTGGTCTGTCGTTTTGGGCGGCAATTGTTCTGGTTATGCATATGCTTGAAGCTACTGCCATGACACGCATTTCCTATTATCTTGGCGGCTGGCCGCCACCCTGGGGGATTGAGTTTGCTGTTGATCATGCCACCACATTAGTCATTGTGACCATCACAGCTTTAGGTTTTCTATCAACTTTGTCAGGTAATACACTGATATTCAAAGACATTCATGATGAAGATAAGGGACGTTTCTTTGCCGCTTGGCTGTTAACACTTGGCGGATTACTGGGCTTGGTCATGACTGCAGATGCGTTTAATCTGTTTGTCTTTTTTGAGATATCATCGCTCGCCTCAGTCACATTAGTCGCTATGGGCAGTGGCCGTGATAAACGCGCCTTGGTGGCAGCATTTAACTATTTGGTGATAGGCGCGATTGGGGCAACATTCTATGTTATTGGTGTCGGCTTTTGCTATGCCATGACCGGAACACTGAATATGGTCGATATGGCGGCACGACTTCCAGATGTTGCTAATCCTGTTCCGGTTTATATTGGGCTTGCTTTCATGGTGTCTGGCGTCATGGTCAAAGCGGCTGTTTTCCCGGTTCATTTCTGGTTGCCGCCATCTTACGGATACGCGCCAATGGCGGTGACAAGTCTTTTAGCCGCTATCGCAACAAAAGCCTCACTTTATGTATTGATCCGAATCTTGATGACAATTTTTGGCGGTATCGCTGATATCCCGTTATTGATCATGCAATGGGTATTAATGCCGCTAGCTTTGATGGCGATCTTACTAGGAACGATCCTTGCTATATATGAAAAAGACGCTAAGTTCATGCTCGCTCATTCATCGGTGGCGCAAATAGGTTATATCGTGCTTGGCTTTGGTGTGGCGACTATGGCTGGTGTGCAGTCCGGGTTTATCCATATTGCCAATCATGCCATGATTAAGGGCGGAATGTTTATCGGGCTTGGCGGCTTGGCCATGGCAGTTGCTGGCAAAACAGACTTTTCCAGTCTTGCCGGATTGGGGCGTAGAATGCCTCTGACTTCAAGCGGATTTTTGATTTGCGGGTTAAGCTTAATCGGTGTCCCGCTAACCGCTGGCTTTATCTCTAAGTTCTATTTGGTGTCGGCCATTATATCTGCTGGCTACTGGCAAATTGCGGCGATTGTATTGCTATCCAGCGCCTTATCAGTGATCTATTTGTGGCGATTAGTGGAAACATTATGGTTCTCTCCAGCAAATGAGTCGGAAACACGGCTGCCTGAACAGCCCATGATCTATCTTCCGTTATGGGTATTGGCAGGGGCTAATATCTGGCTCGGCATTGATGCAGGGCTAATCACGGGCTTAGCCAAGATGGCGTCTATCACCTTATTTGGAGGCATTTCATAATGACTGCTGATAATGCCATTATCCTGGGTTTGGTTGTCCCGCTTGCGGTAGCTGTGCTGACGCCTGTGTTTGGGTCACGGCCAGATATCCGCGACATCTTGGGGCCATTAGGCGGCATTGTTAGTTTTTATGCCGCGATGACCATAGCCTTAGCGGTGCTAAATGGGGAGACCCCTGAATGGTTTATTCTATCCATTTCAGAAGGCCTCAATTTCAGCTTTAAGGTAACGCCTCTTGGGGCTGTGTTTGGGCTTGTTGCCTCAGGGTTGTGGATTATGGCGGCCATATATTCGGTTGGCTATATGCGCGGCAATGATGAGGCTAATCAAACGCGATTTAATGCTTTTTATGCGATTGCCGTTCATGCCGCTTTAGCGATTGCATGGTCAGGCAATCTGCTCATGTTGTTTATATTCTATGAAGTGCTGACATTTTCGACCTATCCATTGGTCATTCATAAACAAACAAAAGACGCTATGTGGGCAGGGCGGCTTTATATGGGTATTCTGGTTGGGACATCCTTAATGCTGCTACTGCCAGCTGTCATCTGGGTTTGGATTGCAACCGGATCGCTTGATTTCGTCCCCGGCGGTATTCTGGCTGGTAAGATTGATCCTGGCTATGTGCCGTGGATGCTGGCTTTATTTGCCTTTGGCGTTGGTAAATCGGCATTGATGCCTATTCATCGCTGGTTGCCGGCGGCCATGGTTGCGCCAACACCTGTCTCGGCTTTATTACATGCGGTGGCGGTTGTTAAGGCTGGTGTGTTCACCATGCTGATGGTGGTGGTTTATATTTTCGGATATGACTTTTTGTCGATAACGGGCGGTTCTGTTTGGCTGATCTGGCTGGCATCATTTACCATTCTGGCCTCTAGCGTCATTGCCATCCAAAAAGATGATATCAAGGCAAGGCTGGCATATTCCACCATTTCACAATTATCATATATTGTCCTTGGCGCGGCGCTCGCCAATGAACTGGCGGCAAAGGGCGCGGCATTGCATATCGTCATGCATGCTAGTGCAAAAATTACGCTGTTCTTTTGTGCTGGTGCTATTTACGTGTCTGCCCATCTTAATAAAGTCTCTCAGCTAAATGGCTTGGGCTATCGGATGCCGCTTATCTTTATTGCCTTTTTCCTTGCTTCCTTATCCATTATTGGTATTCCACCACTTGGCGGGTCATGGAGCAAGTTTTTGCTAATGGCAGGGGCGGCAGATAATGCCATGATCATGGTTATTATTGTGTTGGCGGTGTCGTCTTTGATGAATGTATGGTATTTACTTGAGCCAGTTATTCGCGGATTTTATTTGCCAGAAAAATCACCTGTGCATGTTGAAAAATTGCCTTTGGTGGTGATACCGCCTGTTTTAACGGCTATATTATGCATTGTTTTGTTTTTTGCTCCTTGGCCATTTTTGTCTCTAATTAATATGATGGTGATGCCATGAAGAATGATGACATCAATAAAAAAGTAGAAATTATGACATTAGAACGGTTTGGCCGTGCCTTTACCTTTGTTGTTGTTATTGGCATCTTTATTCTATTGGTGATTGAAATCTTTGCGCAGCGTCATGGTGAGTTTGCACTGGAAGATATGTTCTTCTTTCCTGGTATATTTGGATTTGTAGCGTTTATTTTTGTTGTCATGGCTGGCACTTTGCTCAGGCGTCTCATTATGCGTGATGAAGATTATTACAGCAAAAGAGAAGGAGCAAATGATGATACCTGATTTTGGTCTTCCTCCTGGCTTGTTAATGATCATTGGTGCTGGTCTAATTCCATTTCTGCCTGCCAATCTCCGCCATATCTGGATGCTATTGGCGATTGCCTGTTCAGCGACAACCCTAACCGCGCCATATGGTGATCATGTCATATGGAACGTGATGGGCATGGAATTATCGCTGTTTCATGTTGATAATCTGACCTTTCCGTTTTCTTTAATATTCCATATTGCCGCTGTGTTAACCGTCATATACAGCTGGCATGTGAAGTCATGGGCTGAACAAACGGCCGTTTTATCCTATGCAGGAGCGGCCATTGCGGCGGTTCATGCCGGGGATTTGATTAGCCTCTTTATTTGGTGGGAAGCCACCGCCATCACGTCCGTGTTTATCATTCTCGCCGCAGATACGGTGTCTGCGCGCCATGCGGCCATGCGCTATCTGATTATCCAAGTATCGAGTGGGGTGTTGTTAATCGGCGGTGCGGCGCTCTATTTTCATGAATATGGCCGCATTACTTTTGAGGCTATGACCCTTGGCTCAATGGCGACATGGTTTATTTTTATCGCATTCGGGATCAAAGCGGCATTCCCGTTTTTGAACGGCTGGCTTCAAGATGCTTATCCCGAAGCAAGCATCACTGGCACGGTGGCTTTATCTGCATTTACGACCAAATTAGCGATTTACGCCTTGGCTCGCGGCTTTCCGGGAACCGAATTACTGATCTGGATCGGTGCCGTGATGACCGCCTTTCCGGTATTCTTTGCGGTTATTGAAAACGATCTTCGCCGCGTGCTATCGTTCAGCCTCAATAATCAGCTTGGCTTCATGGTGGTTGCCATTGGTATAGGAACTCCGCTTGCGTTAAATGGCGCGGTCGCTCATGCTTTTGTTCATATTATCTATAAATCGCTGCTCTTTATGTCGGTTGGGACGGTGATGTTTCACACAAAAACGGCAAAGGCGTCTGAACTTGGTGGGCTTTATAAGCAGATGCCATTTACGATGATATGTTGCATTATTGGTGCGATGTCTATCTCTGCATTCCCTCTATTTAGCGGATTTGTTGCGAAATCACTGACCATGTCGGCGCTTGGTGGGACGGAATTTATATTAGCCTATTTTATTCTGCTCTTTGCTTCTGCTGGTGTCTTGGAACATTCAGGCATTAAGATACCATTCTTCACGTTTTTCGCGCATCCGTCAGAATGCGTCATTGGTAAAACCCCAAATGGCATGTTGATCGCCATGGGGATTGCGGCGGTAATGTGCATTGGTATCGGTATTTTCCCGCAGTTGCTGTATCAAATCCTTCCCTATGCAAAGGTTAAAAACCCGTATGATTTAAGCCATGTGACAGGCCAGTTGCAGCTGCTTCTATTGGCAGGGCTAGCTTTTGTTGTGTTAATGCGGACAGGTCTATATCCACCAGAGATAAGGTCTACCGTTCTCAATTCTGATTGGTTTTATCGGCGTTTGGCGCCCGCTATTATTAGCTCAGTGCTGGCGATCATTATGCCAATCGTTAAAGCCGTGGATGATCTGATTATCAGCGTTGCAAAAACCGTCATGCGAGGGGCGAAATGGGTATCTGAACATCCTGTCTCAGGGCCTGTTATCCCGGGGCCAGCGGCATTGGTTCAGGTCATTGTCCTCGTTGTTATTGTGGCAGCTATTTATGCAAACCTTGGCTAGATGGAATTTTAATCTATCTAAAAGAGCAAAAATTGCCGTCATCACCTTCGCGCTAATTATATTAGTATGCGCTAAAGTCAGCCAGGGTTTAGCGAATGACTTAATTAGACTGTCCCTATATGATCCTGATCATGACCAATGGCATGACATTCTAGCCGAATTAGCAGTAACGCCCGAACAACGCCGAACAGGGCTAATGCATCGCCAATATCTCTCCGATCATCATGGTATGCTATTTATTTATGAGCAGGAAAGACCTTTATCATTTTGGATGAAGAATACCTATATATCGCTTGATATTATTTATTTTTCTTCTGATGGGGTATGGGTGAATACGGCTCCTAATACCACCCCTTTAAGCCTGACAACCTATCCGTCTCTGGCACCTGCCCAATTTGTTCTGGAGCTACCAGCAGGGCAGGCTAAACGCCTTAATATTGGCGCAGGAAGCCAGTTTATCGTGAAAGACTGCAATATGCTAAAATCAGGACTTGATTTCGTGCCATGCACTAGATAAATATAATCTTATCTTTACCGTTTTAAGATAATTGTCGGAGTGTAGCGCAGCCTGGTAGCGCATCTGGTTTGGGACCAGAGGGTCGGGAGTTCGAATCTCTCCACTCCGACCATTTTAGCATCATAACGTCTTGCATAATGTGATGCATAATGTCTTGATGATATGATGGCTTCATGTTTGGGTAGTTTATGAAAGCGCGTATTTATCAAAAACCAAAATCGGCTATGCAGTCAGGCAATACCGGCTGGGGCAAATCGGCTAAATGGGTGATGGAACCCGTTCGCCAGTATAAAGCAGCACCTGACCCGCTGATGGGATGGCAGTCATCGGGTGATACTCTAAAAACCTTGGAATTATCGTTTGATTCCCTTGATGATGCGGTGGCATATGCTAAGCAGCATCAGATTGATCATGTTGTCGTACCGACCCCGCAACGTCGGCGCAAGCTGAAAGCCTATGCTGATAATTTTAGTTATAATCGAAAGCAACCCTGGACGCATTAATCGGTTTTTTTTGTAAAAACGGTATCATCCTTGCATGTAACGTTTACCACCGTACCCTGAAACAATTTTGTTGAGACCGTTATATGCCCTTATTCACATCACCGTTTTTTCCTCTTGGTATGACGCTTCGTATGACGCTTTTAGGGGCGTTTCTTGCCATGTGTATTGGCATATCCATGCCGGCACAGGCGAAAGTCGCGTTCTACTTAATTGAAGATACAGAAGACCCTAATCCATCATTGGCCGCGTGTATGGCGGTTTATACAAATGGTGTTCTCATTCAGCCTGAAAAACATATCTGGGTTTTGAATTATGAGGTCTGGGAAATTTTCTATGAGCAGAAAATGATGTTTTGTCACAAACATGGAGTCATCTTTCCAAAAGGCGAGCGTGTTGACTAATTTGCCTTTGGCTTGCGTGCTTGCTCTTAATGGCAAATTGTAATATCAGGTAAGCATTGTGATATGGCTCCGTAGCTCAACTGGATAGAGCAGCTGACTTCTAATCAGCAGGTTGCAGGTTCGAATCCTGCCGGAGTCGCCATTTCCGCGACTAATCCTGAGCACTATTATTTATAATGTTGGCGTCTGTCTGAAAATTGCCGGACGCGTCGTCGCCATGCCTGATAGCTGCCGCGTTTGAGGTGCTTTCGCATCAGCTGTTTGACTTGGTCTTCTTTTAATCCATAGAGATGTTCTATTTGCTGAAACGCAGTATGATCTGACAATGCCATCTCAATGACTTCATCTACATTTATATCTTTATAAAGCATTTCTCTCTCATCACTGGGCATGATATTAATTTACTATAATATAAAGCTGATTAAAACAGGGCGTAATATTTGCATAATATAGGCTGATATGTCTGAAAGTGAGGGGTTATGCGTGAAAATATTATTGCTTTAGGTGTTATCGCTATTCTGATATCGGGGGCATATTTCCTTGCCCCTATTATTTATGACATGATTGGCTTTGAAGACCCTGATGAGATTGTTTCCGTTTCTGTTGAGCTTGAAAATCGCTGCCCTTTTGATGATAAGGTATTTGTTGTCAAAGTCGTCAATTCGGTGCGGAGTTTTAATTTCAATAATGGTAAGGCAACATTCCGTGTGCCGCGTAAAACAATGCTTAAATTGGCTGTCAGTCGTGAGTTTCCAGATTTTGAATATAGTGATATTCCGCAAAAAATTAGTGATGATATGCCCATGAAAATGATCGCAGATTGCACAACATCGCCGCGCCTGCAATCAACTATGGATGCCTTGAAACAGCAATTTCAGAATTAGAATATTAGTGATATGGGGTCAGCATAATTGGTGGCATATTGCAAAAGTCACGATCTCTGGGATCATGGCTAACCATCAGCACTGGCAGATGAAGTCGCGTCACCTCAGATTTTACGATATCAAGGATTTGCAGGCGCATATCACTATCTAAACTGGAAAACGGTTCATCCATGAGCAAGGCTTTAGGTTCAGCCAAAATCGTCCTGAGTAATGCAATTCGGGCCTGCTGTCCGCCTGAGAGCGTTGCCGGATCACGGCTTTCCATTTCAGCCATTCCGGCGCGTATCAAAGCGTCAGTAATGCGATTCTGGCGCTCTTTTCTGGAATATGTTGGCGGAATGCCAAAGCCTAAATTTTCGGCAATGGTTAAATGCGGAAACAAAAGTGGCGCTTGAAAAAGAAAGCCAATATGACGCCTTTCCGTTGGCAGATGATCAATTCTTTCCCCATTGAGCCATACTTCGCCTTGCTTGTTCATGGCTTCTGTTTGCAGCCCAGCAATCCACCTTAGCAGGCTTGTTTTGCCAGCACCGCTAGGCGCATCAATCATAGCTATCTGACCTTTATCAATGGTCAGATTAAGCGCCTTAAAAAGCCAGTTATCATGATATCCGACAGAAGCGGCTTTAATCGTTAGCATGTGGTATCTTGGTCTCATTGAGTTGATAATTGATATTCATGTCGCTTATTTTAGTATCTTTAAGTTAAAATTAAGATTTGACGGTTATAGTACGTTTTTGGATTGTTTCACCTTATGGAGAAAAGAATGAAAAGAAAACAAAATAATCTCTCAATCTTTCGCTGCTTTTATCAATATTTACCTCAACTCGCTATTATCGCTACTGTCAGCTTTTTCGGCCTGTACCAATCACTGGCTAAAGCTGATGATTTTGAAACCACTATCACCAATGCCAAAGGCCAGACTGTTTATTTCAATGCATGGGGCGGTTCGCCTGCCATTAATGAATATATTGCCTGGGCTGGTGAAAGAATCGCGGATGAATATGACATTACGCTAAAACATGTAAAATTATCTGCTACATCAGATGCCGTGTCGAGAATACTGGCTGAAAAAACAAGCGGTAAATCGACTGGGGGTTCGGTTGATTTAATCTGGATTAATGGTGAGAATTTTGCCGCCATGAAATCACATGGCTTATTGCAAACGGATGACTGGGCCTATCATTTGCCGTCATTCCAATATACGGATGCTAAATTGCTCCCCGGCATTAAAACTGATTTTGGCATCCCTACGGATGGTCAGGAAGCGCCATGGGGCAGGGCGCAATTAGTCTTTGGTTATGACACTGCCTATGTTAATACGCCGCCACGCTCGGCTGATCAGCTGGCGCAATGGATTATAGCTAATCCTGGCCGCTTCTCATATCCAAAGCCGCCAGATTTTACCGGCGTCAGTTTCCTCAAGCAAATCTTATTAGAAACATCACCAACCCCCGATATGTTTTTAGAGCCAGCCGATCAGACCGATCCCAACACAGCCCTTGCCCCATTATGGAAATGGCTTGATCAAGCGCATCCGCATATGCGTAAAGGCGGCAAGCATTTTCCGGCAAACTACACGGCCATGATACAAATGCTTGGTGATGGTGAGCTGGCGATTGCCTTTGCTTTTAATCCGACGGAGTTCTCGAACGGTATTGCCCAAGGTATTCTGCCCAATACCATTCGCAGTTATGTCCATGATAGCGGCACGTTAGCCAATGTTCACTTTGTTGCTGTTCCATTTAATGCCAATTCACCTGCCGCCGCCAAGGTTGTTGCAGATTTCCTGTTAAGCCCGGAAGCGCAGCTGCATAAGGCAAACTCTGATATCTGGGGTGATCCAACGGTTTTAGCTATGCATAAATTGCCCCCAGATATGCAAGATGCCTTTGCCGCATTACCTAAAGGCATAGCAACGCTTAATGAGAGTGAACTTGGCAAGACCTTGCCGGAGTTTCATCCAAGCTGGGTATCTGTGATAGAACAACAATGGGCTAAGCGCTATATTGGTCAGTAACATAGCAAACTGTACCATAAAGGGTTTGGCAATATCGCTAGCTATCATTTCATGAGTATTCGTGCCGTCATTTTGGTTTTATGTTTAGCGCCAACGACGGCGGGTCTCATTGGCGCAGTTATTCCGGCAACGGGATGGTTCGCGCCATTAGGACGATCTGATTTCTCAATTAAGCCTGTGATCATGTTCTTGGATCAACCGGGGATTTGGTCGTCCATCTGGCTTAGTGGTTTCACCGCCATAACCGCAACATTATTATCATATGTGCTAGCTATGTTTTTACTGGCTAGCATATATAGGAACGGCCGTTCAGGAGTTTTGTTTCGGCTTATCTCGCCATTATTATCGGTTCCCCATATCACGGTTGCCGTTGGGTTTTTGTTTTTACTGCAACCGAGTGGCTGGCTGATCCGATTACTGTCGCCTTGGTTAACTGGATGGGACAGACCGCCTGATTTGTATATTATTCCTGATGAAGTTGGCATTGGATTGATCATCGCTCTAACAGCAAAAGAATTGCCGTTTTTAATGTTAATGGGGTTATCTGCCCTAAGCCAGATCAAGGTTAATGATACCCTTGATCAAGCCTCAAGCCTTGGCTATGGCACATATTCAGGGTGGCTTTATACGGTGCAACCGCAGTTATCTAGCCGAATGCGGTTGCCTGTGCTTATTGTTCTGATCTTTTCCGTATCAGTTGTTGATATGGCGTTAGTATTAGCGCCTTCAGTTCCGGCACCACTAGCCCCGCGCATTTTAGAATGGTTTCGTGATGCAGATTTAGATTTTCAATTTATCGCCGCAGTAGGTGCGGTTGCTCAATTAGTGCTGGCGTTATTATGTTGTCTTATATGGCTTCTTTCAGGGCGCATGATGACGCGCTTGATCCGTGTTCTGATCTATCATGGGTTACGTCCAAACCTATCTGCCTGGATGTGCCAGACGATGAGGCTTGCGGTTTTTACCGTGGCGCTCCTGCCATGTATTCTGTCTGTTCTGGGGCTGATATCGGTTACCATATGGGGATTTGCTGATATCTGGCGGTTTCCGGATAGCTTGCCTGATGATTGGGGATATCGGGCATGGATCAGCAGCGCAGATAATATGATAGTCGCCGGGACAAACAGCCTGATCATTGGCTTAGCCTCATCATGTCTTGCTGTCTGTCTTGTTATTATCTGGCTGGAACAAACAGCTTCAAGACGCCAGTCGACGATCGAAAGCTGGCTCTATATCCCGTTATTACTGCCGCAAGCATCATTTCTGTTCGGGTTACAGATTGTCCTGATCTGGCTACGCCTGGATGGGCTTTATATCACATTGATCTGGGTGCATATGTTATTTGTGCTGCCCTATGTCATGCTATCCCTTGGCGGATCATGGCGGCAATTTGATCAGCGTTATACCGAACTCTCAGCAACATTAGGGGCAAGCCAGATGAAGCAGTTTTTTCGGGTAAAACTGCCCATATTATTGACCCCTATCATGACCGCATTTGCCATTGGATTTGCGGTCAGTTGCGCGCTCTATCTGCCAACTGTTTTTGCCAGTAATGGCCGCATGATAACCCTCACCACCGAAGCCGTGACATTAGCAACAAGTGCCAGCAGACAAGCCTTGGGAGTAGCCTCATTTTTGCAGATGATTTTACCGCTAATTGTCTTTCTGTGTTGTGATGCCATTATTCGCCTGCGGCTCAAGCCGTTTCGGCATTTTCGGCATTAGGCAGGGCTATTTATTGGCGCCGCGCATTCTTTCAAATCCAGCCTGAAGATCAGCGATTAAATCATCCTTATCCTCTAATCCGGCATAGATGCGCATCAACGTGCCTTCGGGAATACTGGAAACCGTTCGCTTAAATCGGCCTTGGCTAATCAGGCTTTCATGACCACCCCATGATGCCCCAATACCAAACCAATCAAGGTTATCCGCCATA
>NZIT01000036.1 GCA_002691725.1 SAR116 cluster bacterium
GAGCTGACCACTACCAAATGAAGCGCCAAATAAAGATGTGAATAACCGCTATTTCCCCCACCGCATACCACCCCGCAGATGCTGATATGGAAGGCGCTCTAACCGACATTCAAAGAGACCAGGTGCGGCGACATGGATAATCTGGCTGGCCAGTGATTCAAAATCTGCCCGAAAATGAACGGTGCTTTTCAAGGCGATGATGCGTGTTGCGGTCAAATCAATCCCAAAGCTAGTGAAAAAACATTGATCGAGACATTGGGTACGATATGTGCTGACAACAATTTTTATGTCAGCCGCCCCAACAGGTGAGACTAAACAGCTATCCCCAATTTCGGCAATACCGCCGCCATACATCTCACCAGTATAGGTGAATATGCCGTCATGGAGCGCGTGGATGATAAACTCAGCCTCAAAAGGGGTATCATCAGCAACGCCTGATTTGCCGCCAAGACCGGCTTTGATATGCGCCCCTATGCCAGCTTGATGCGCCATTTGCGTAAAATCAGGATCACTTATAATGCCGCAAACAACACCCTCAGCACCAGCATGATATAATGCTTTCAACAACCCGGCCGTATCACCACTGCCGCCCGCGCCTGGGTTATCCTGAACATCGGCAAGCACCACAGGTTTAGCGCCAGGGTTATCGCTGGAGCTATTTAGGGCAATCTGAACCGCTGGCTCTGGATCAATAAGCATAGGATCAAAATCAGCCTCAGCCGCCATGATCCTGTCGCAGATATCTGCCACCATAGCGTCGGCGCGTTCTGATGAGGGTGCATATGCCAGAACCGAAGGCCCACAATCCGGAATATCTGATGCGCTAAATCCCATCGCCCATTCAACAAATGCGCCACGATCTGATGATATTTGCGACATATGCTTATAGATCGAAAGGCACGGATCAGCACCTGTATATTGTGCTGGTAATGGGATCAGAAAAGGGATTTGCCGAAAGGCATGCGATATCTCCGCGTCTGACAGAATATCTAATAATCCGTCCATGGCGCGGCCGCCAGTTGCCGCCATATCAAGATGTGGATAAGTGCGATAAATCGTTATCAAATTGGCATAATTGACCATCTCATGCGTGACATTGGCGTGCAGATCAAGGCTGACCGCAATCGGGATATTATCCCCAATAACAGCTCTAATTCGGCGCAAAAGCTCTCCCTCGCCATCAAAATGGCTGGCTGTCACCATGGCGCCATGTAAATCCAGATAGATGCCGTCAATCTGACCTGATGCCAATATGCCGTCACATATCATACTGGCAATGCGATCAAAGGCGTCATCAGATACATAGCCGCCAGGCTCTGCTGAACACCATAGTAAAGGGATCAGATCAATACATCTATCTTGGCCTCTGTCTTGATGATGATCGGTAAAGGCTTCGGCGCTATTAATCGCCCCTGTGATGGGTAAGTTCATCCCACGCGTTTCTGACATGACCATATCACCATGGAGCATGCCGGGCCATGAATCCGTCATGACAAAATCATCATATTTGGTCGGTTTGGGGGCAAAGGTATTGGTTTCATGTTGGAAACCGGCAATGGCTATACGCATCGGCACACTCTAAGATTACACTCAATGATTAACTTAAATAATTAACTCAAGTGATTGTTTAAGGGGTGATAATAACGGAAACAAGGGGTTCAGCTAATGCCTTCACCCTTCATCTTTGCAATTGCCGCATCCCCAAGATTATCTTTGCCGCGACTATCCAGCAATTTATCAAGCCATTTTGGATCCATCTCAGGAACCGAGCCAAGCAGCAGTTCTGTATACGGATGATGCGGCGGCTTGAACATCTTTGATTTGATGCCCTGCTCAACCACAAGCCCATCTTTCATCACCACAACCTCATCAGCAATGGCGCGAACAGTCGCAAGATCATGAGTGATAAACATATATGACAAATCTAACTCAGACTGCAAACGGTCAAGCAATTTTAAGATGCCTTCGGCAACAAGCTGATCAAGTGCGCTGGTGACTTCATCACAAATAATCATCGTCGGTTCAGCGGCGATAGCGCGAGCAATCCCAATACGCTGTTTCTGGCCGCCAGATAGCTCAGATGGAAGTCGGTCAATAAATTGATCAGGCTCCATTTCAATCATGCGAAGCAAATCCCGGACCCGATCCTCTAAGGCTTTTCCTGTCAGACCCAAATACATGCGGGCTGGACGGGAAATAAGATCACGAATACGGAGCTTGGGATTAAGCGCGGTATCTGCCATCTGATAGATCATCTGAATATGGCGCAATTGCTCACGGCTTCTTGCCTGATAACTGCTTGGCAAGGCGTCCCCCTGATATTCAACAGTGCCTATGCGTGGGGGGAGCAAGCCTGTCACTACACGCGCTGTTGTCGATTTACCGCTTCCCGATTCGCCAACAACCGCAACCGTCCGTCGTTTATGAATGTCAAAAGACACATCGCGCAACACATCAACACTGGCATGATATCCTGCCGTGACGCCCTTGATAGAGATAATCGGGGTTTGATCTTTGACCGCAGGCTGTTCTTTACGGGCATATTCACGGACAGCCCAGAGCGATTTCGTATAGTCTTCGGTTGGTTTTTTGAGCATAACTTCTGTTGGGGCTTGCTCAACTTCATCACCTTTCAGCAACACTTTGATGCGATCAGCCATCTGTGCCACAACCGCCAAATCATGACTAATGTAAATGGCGGCGGTATTAAACTCTTTGACAATATCCTTAATGGCGGCCAGCACCTCAATCTGTGTTGTCACATCCAGGGCGGTCGTTGGCTCATCAAAGATGATCAGATCAGGCCGGCAAGATAATGCCATTGCTGTCATGGCGCGCTGTAATTGACCACCTGATACTTCATGCGGGTAGCGCAGCCCAAAGACATCAGGAAAAGGCAGGTTCATCCGATTATAAAGATCAACCGCATATTCAGATGCTTTATTTTTGCTCATAACATTGTGGATAAGAGGCGCTTCACAAAATTGATCAAGCAATTTATGCGATGGATTAAAACTCGCAGCAGCAGATTGAGCAACATAAGCAATGCGGCGGCCACGCAATTCACGCAACGCATTTTTATCAAGCTGCATCAAGTCCATGCCATCAAAGCTAATATTGCCTTCGGTGATTTTGCAGCCATCACGGCAGAACCCCATAGCGGCAAGCCCTAGTGTCGATTTACCCGCACCAGATTCGCCAATTAATCCTAAAACTTCGCCCCGATGTAAATCCAGATCAACGCCATTAATAATATCAATCCATGTCTCATCGCTCTTGCCTTTGATGTGGATATTCCGCATCTGGAGCAGGATATCATCTGATTTTGCGTCAGCCTTTGCCGTATTTTTAGCCGTATTTTTAGTCTTGGTATTGGCTTTGGTTGAGCTTGATTTAGCTGGTTTCATCTTAGGATCCTCAATCTTTCAAACCACTGGCACGATGAAGCATCCAGTCAACAACAAAGTTAACAGCAATGGTCAGTAGTGCAATCGCACCGGCTGGAATAAGTGGTGTGATATCACCAAAGCTAATCAAATCAGCATTATCGCGCACCATTGACCCCCAATCGGCGAGAGGTGGCTGAAGCCCTAGCCCCATGAAGGATAGAGCCGATATCATCAGGAAAACAAAGCAAAAGCGCAATCCAAACTCGGCCGCTAAAGGTGCCATGGCATTTGGCAAAATTTCCCGAATGATCAGATAAAGGGTGTTTTCACCGCGAAGCTTTGCCGCCTCAATATAATCTAGCTGAACGATATTTAGAGCCACCGCACGGGCAATCCTAAAGACACGAGTCGAATCAATGGTTGCAATAACAATCACCAGTGTAAGCACATTTGTGCCAAAAATGGTAAGCATCAAAAGCGAGAAGATAAGAGAAGGGATCGCCATCAAGACATCAATAAGACGGCTAAGGACTTGATCAATAAAACCGCCTCTGAGAGCCGCGTAGATACCAATGATGGTGCCAAAGATAAAAGCCAGCGCGGTTGTCAGAAACGCAATCCCAACCGTGTTACGCGCGCCATAAATCAGCCGTGAGAATACATCTCGGCCTAAATTATCGGTGCCGAGCCAGAACTCCTGGCTCCACGGCATGTAGCCGCCAGATAGAATCTCTGCCTCCCCATAAGGGGCGATTAATGGCGCGAAGATAGCGCATAATATATATATGACAATGACCAGCAGCCCAAAGCTGGCGGTGAGTGGGGCGGTACGATATATCTTGGCCATGTTGGGCCCGGATATTTGGATCAACGCCGCCCGAAAGCACCAGCCCGCGCCCAAAGACACTAAGACCGCAACAATGACCCAGAATAGGGTAAGAATATAAGCCATTTACTTTGTCCTATCCTATCGTTGCCGCATCAAGCGTGGGTTAGTTATGGTCGAAATAATATCAGCCAGCAGATTAAGCCCGACATAAGCGGTCGCAAAAATGAGGGCGGTTGCCTGAACGACCGGCACATCACGGAACTTGACGCCATCAACCATAAGCTGACCTAAGCCAGGGAAGACAAAAACAATCTCAACAATCACAACACCCGTAACCAAATACGCCAGATTAAGCGCAACAACATTGACAATTGGCGCGACGGCGTTTGGCAAGGCATGATGAACAATTATCCGTCGGGGCTTAACCCCTTTGAGGTTAGCCATTTCAATGTAAGGTAGTGCCAAGACATTGATAATTGCCGCGCGGGTCATGCGCATCATATGCGCGGTAACAACCAGCGTCAGAGTCACGGCCGGCAAGAAACAAAAATAGAGTTTTTCAACAAAGGGTGTGTTTGGATTAATATTTGCCATGGATGGAAAATAACCAGACAAGGCAAAGAAATAAATCATCACATAACCAACAAAAAACTCAGGCATAGAAATCGCCGAAAGTGCTGTCGTATTTGAAATACGATCAAAAAAGCTGTTGCGGAAAAGCGAGGCGATCATGCCAAGAATTAATGCTAATGGAACCGCAATACAGGCTGTATATAAGGTAAGGAAAAGCGTGTTTTGCAAGCGCGGCGCAATCAGACCAGAGATCGGTTTCTTGAGCGCCAGCGAATTACCAAAGTCACCCTGTAAAATACCGCCAAGCCAGTTAATATAACGGGTATAGGCTGGCAAATCCAAGCCAAGCTCTTTCCGAATAGCAGCAACATTTTCAGGAGTCGCTTGTTGTCCCAGAATGGTTTCCGCTAAATCGCCTGGTAAGGCTTCAACAGATAGAAAGATCAATAATG
This sequence comes from SAR116 cluster bacterium, assembly GCA_002691725.1. GTDB lineage: Bacteria > Pseudomonadota > Alphaproteobacteria > Puniceispirillales > UBA1172 > UBA12202. The sequence continues at coordinate 5,244 of NZIT01000036.1, forward strand.
ACAACAGCAATAAAGTTAATACACCTAACCCCAATCGCTTTATTATCATGGTAATGACTTTTGACATTAATTTTTTACCTCTTACGCGAAATGCTGATCTTCATTCAGATTTGTAAAACTAAATGATTGTATAATTTTATGAGAGGATGTCAGGTTTTTCATCTTGGTAAAAGGAAAGCCAGATGAACTGGCTTTCCACATTGATATGTTTTGCAAAAGGTTAACCCTATGCACTCCACCAACGGCGAGAACAAAGGTGACCATCAAGCTCCCAGTTATTAGCGACCTTACCTGGAACATTGATGCTAGTCCGGTATCCCATAATCTCACTAAGGAAGGCAGGAAGAATCAGGCCGCCATCAGTATGGACAATGCGCTGCATTTCAACATACATGTCACGACGCTTGGCTTCATCTGTCTCAGCACGGGCTTCAACCAGAAGTTTGTCAAAGCCTGAGTTGTTCCAGTGGGTATCATTCCAATCAGCTTTTGAATAATAAATCTGAGAGAACACCCAGTCTTCCGTAGGACGGCCACTCCAGTAGCAAGCTGACCAAGGCTTAACCATCCAGACGTTTGACCAATAGCCATCGTTAGGCTCACGCACAACTTCGATATCAACGCCTGCAGCTTTAGCTGATTCGCGCATCAATGCTCCGGCATCAACGGCGCCGGTGAAACCAGTGTCAGCGGCATGGAACTTAACCGAAAGGCTGCTCATACCGGCCTGCTTGAGGTAGTATTTTGCTTTTTCAGGATCATATTGACGCTGTGGTAGCTCATCAGTGGTTGCCCGGAAATAGTTAGCCGGACCAACAGGACTATCGTTACCAAGCTCACCATAACCGAAGAAAATCTTCTCGAGCAGTTCTTCACGGTCAACAATATGCTTCATCGCGTTACGAACATTTTGATCTGTGTAAGGATCAACGTCGCAAAGCATTGGCATAGTGGCCTGCTTATTACCTGTTGAGATCAGAGTCTTCACATTAGCCATTGACTTAAGACGTGACGCTGTTTTCTGTGGAACGTTGTTAATTGCATCAACGGCACCAGTAGAAAGCGCTGCCAAACGAGCTGTTGGATCAGCAATACCAAGCGTTTCAATCTCATCAAAATAGGCTTCGTTGCCAGTATTGTAGTAATTGGCAAACTTTTTGGTCAATGTCCGAACGCCAGGCTCATGCTCTTCAAGCGTGTAAGCGCCAGCACCAACACCAGATTCCCAATCAATGTTACCATCGCCTTTAGATGGGCAGATGTTTAGGTGGTAATCTGACAACAGGATAGGCAAATCACCATTGCCTTCGTTCAGCTCAATGATAACGGCATCTTTACCGTCTTCTTTGATTGATGCGATACCTGACACAACGCCACTACCGCCTGAGCCATTGGCTTCGATCGTGTGATAGCGAATGGAATCAGCGATATCTGTTGAATCCATGGTCTTGCCATTATGGAACTCAACCCCTTTACGCAGATTAAACTTCCATGTTTTGGCACCATTTGAAGGCTCCCAGCTCTCAGCAAGGTCACCACCAGCAGAACCATCAACATTAATCTTGGTCATGTTAGGACGCACCTGACCCATAGATACGTTAATCATATAGGCATCTAAAATCTTGCCTGGATCGAGAACGTCACTTGTCGCGCCGCCTGTGATACCAATCCGCAGACGTCCGCCCTGCTTTGGGGTTGCGGCCTCAACTTCACTGACAACCGCGGTCGCGCCTGCCAATGAAACGCCAAGCGCCATTGAAGTGGCAACAAAGTCACGGCGGTTGATTTTGCCGGACATAAAGCTGGTCTGTAATGACTTCGCTTTTTGTTGGGTTTCTTTATCTGATACTTCCGTTGAAATATCATGCTTATCTGAATTACTCATAGTTCCTCCGTTTAAGAATATATATAATGTTATTTTTATACGTTACGTTTTATTAAACAATGAGATGTCGCTGACGTAAACATATTTTTTTAAATTTGACGGTATTTTAATATTAATCGTTAAGATTATACATTTTAAACTGCGATATATTTAATTACAATACATGTCATGGAAATCATTTATGCGATTATTGATGCCTTTGGTTTGTTGATTAGTGGCGACAAGGCGCTTTATGAAATTATTATTCTTTCGCTTCAGGTTAATCTCTTTGCTGTGGCGCTAGCAGCTTCAATCGGCTTCCCTCTGGGCGCTCTCCTCGCAACAACTCGATTTAGGGGGCGCGGGGCCATCATAACCATCATCAATACCTTGATGGGATTGCCGCCTGTTGTTGTTGGGCTGGTCGTATATTTGATGATATCGCGATCAGGGCCTTTCGGTATTCTGGAGCTTTTATACACGCCGACAGCGATGATTATCGCACAGCTTATCTTGGTCACTCCAATTATAACGGCCCTGACACGGCAGTCATTATCGCGGTTAAATGATGACTACCATTCGATGTTTTTCATGCTTGGCAAATCACCATGGGGGCGGATGCGAACCTTGATTTATGATGGCGGGATGGATTTAGTCACAGCGCTGCTGGCAGGCCTCGGCCGCGCCATGGCAGAAGTCGGGGCAGTGATGATTGTCGGCGGCAATATCAATCATTTCACCCGCGTCATGACAACCACAATTACCCTTGAAACGTCACGAGGAAATTTGTCGGCGGCATTGGCGCTAGGGGTAGTCTTGCTCATGTTAACATTAATCATAAATGCCCTTGTTGCGGTATTGAGCAGGGAGACGTGATGCAGAATAAGACAACATATTTGACCCTTAGAGGCGATGGGCTGGTGCTAATCCGTGATGGTAAGACGGTAGTGTCAGAGGCAGATATTACCGTGTCCTCTGGATTAATTACGGGACTGATTGGGGCAAATGGGTCTGGTAAAACTTCATTGGTCATGATGCTTGCCGGACTGATAAGGCCACACCAAGGCGGCGTTAATCTAACCGATCACAATGGCCAAGTGGCAAGCCGCAAACATATCGGGCTGATGATGCAGAAACCCGTTATTATGCGGCGCAGTGTCTACCGCAATTGTGAGTATGTTCTGTCAGCATTAGACGTGCCAGCGGCGGCAAGGCAAGATCGGATCATGTCGGGGTTAGCCATAATGGAGCTTGAGCATTATGCCAACCAAGATGCCCGAACATTATCATCCGGTGAACAGCAAAGGCTGGCTTTGGCGCGGGTATTGATGGCTGACCCGGGGGTGCTGTTATGTGATGAAGCCACCAGTAACCTTGATCCAAAATCAACTCGTATGATTGAGAATGTGATCATGGAGAAGGCAGCGTCTGGCTTGCCGGTATTATGGGTTACGCATAATCTGGCGCAACTGCGGCGGATGGCAGGGCAAGTGGTGTTTATGCATCAAGGCGCTATCCTGGCCAATCAAGACACGGATCAATTTTTCCACGCTCCATCATGTCATGAAGCATCAGAATATCTGGCTTATGAGAGAGTCTGATCAGACCGCTTACAGGTTAGCTGACGTTATCAATATCGTTGTCGCTAAGATGGCCGGGAACAATCGTGATCGGCACCCGACACTGTGAGACGCCACGTGATATCAAATAGGTGATTAAGGGGCCTGTATTTTCATCGCGGGTATTGGCACCAAGCACCAGAATAGAAATTTCAGGCTCACTATTAATGAGATCAATGACTTCTGTTTTCGGGTCGCCCTCACGCAAATGAACAATAGGATATTCGCCGGTTAGCTCATGCACCCATTCGCTGTTGGCGCGCAGCAGTTTTTCGGCTTCCTCACGGGCTTCTTCTACCATCAATTCGCCAACACCAATCCAGTGCTGAAACTCCGCTTGTCCGATACAGCGCAGTAATGCGACACGGCCATTGACGGAATTAGCGCGCTTACAAGCAAAATAAAGCGCTTGATGAAGCTCCTCGCTATCATCAACAACAACCAGAAAAACACGTCTCTTATCAGCCTGTTTTTTTACAGATTTTGTTTTAGCAATAGGTTTTTTGCGTGTTGTCATAATTACCTTCTGAAGACTCTAGCGGCACCCCATCCCATGAATACTGCAAACAGAATAGCAAATATTCCATAGGCAGGGGAATATTTATGTGCAAACTCAAAAATATCAGCGCTCAAGCCAGATTTGCGGACAACGATGACGGAATTAGTCTCAGCTATTAATTCGCCTGACCGAAAATGCAGGATTCGTACTTGATAATTTCCCGGTAAAACATTGGCTGGCAAGCTAATGTTTGATCGAAAAAGAACCCCCTTGCGAATCGAAACATCGCTATTTTGATTCCACAAGTTCGACTTTTCCATATTGCGGATTAACGCCGCTTGCCAATCCTCTAAAATACCTTCGGATATGGCGCTGTCCTCGGCTAAGGTGAAGGGAACATGGTTCAAGCCTAATTGCAATTCTTCTAACGACTTGCTTGAGGTAATGACATTTAGCGGCCGGGTTGAAGATATTTGATAAAAGCTGGGGATATTCGTGAGCGTGGCAGATTCGGTATTAATCCAGATTCCGCCAACGCGCGATTTAAGGCGTATGGCAATATCTCTCGCTGGGCCCTCAACAATAATCACAACATCATCACTGATTTCTCTATCTATCGTGCCAAACAGAAGCAGACTAGCGCCATTAAAATCAGTCGATATCTGGACTTCCTTTTCATTCAGGTCAGCAACCAAAACGCTTGTCGCCATGGCCTGATGCGATAGGCTGCCAGCAAAACATAAACCCATCACGACAGCGACTAGTCTTGCAATTAAAGCCCTGATCACCGCAATATCTCCAATGAGAAGAAGTCTTCAGGGGTGATAACAACATCAGTGACTAGTTTTAAACATACCGCGAGAACGATTAAAGCGAGCAATCCGCGTAACTGCTCTCCTCGCAGAAGGGCGCCGATGCGTGTCCCGAACTGAGCGCCGATAACGCCGCCAATGAGCAATAATCCAGCCAACACAACATCAACCGTCTGGGTTTGAACAGACTGTAAGAATGTCACGTTTGCGGTAACGAATATGATCTGAAAAAGCGATGTGCCAACCACCACCGATGTCGGCATCCCCAGCAGATAAATCATGGCAGGAACCATGATAAATCCGCCGCCAACACCCATAATTGCTGATAAAACACCAACAAAAGCACCAACCATGAATGGTAATAAGGCGCTAATGTAGAGTTTTGATTTGCGGAAACGAGTTTTGAATGGCAGCCCATGAAGCCATGTATGCTGATGCAGACGGCGGCGTTTCGCATTAGGCCGCCGCGACCGTAATATTGTCCGCATGCTCTCAAACAGCATCAAGGTGCCGATAATGCCAAGAAAGACAATAAAGCTGAGCTTAATGGCGAGATCAATCTGACCAAGTTCGCGCAATGCCGCGAAAATGGAGACACCTATGGTTGAGCCCACGAGGCCGCCAGCTAACAGGATTAACCCCATTTTGATATCAACATTGCCGCGCCGCCAATGAGCAATGACGCCCGACACTGATGCGGCAACAATCTGATTAGCCTCGGTGCCGACAGCAACCGCCGCAGGAACACCAAGAAAGATCAGTAACGGAGTCATCAGGAAGCCGCCACCAACACCAAAAATGCCGGATAGCAAACCAACCATGCCACCTAACCCAAGAATGACAAAGATGTTGATCGATATTTCAGCGATAGGGAGGTATATATACATAAACTGTCTTTAATATCAGAAATTTCATAATATCAAAATATTATGAATCTTCAATACTAAAATTGCTCATTTATTGGTGCCTATGACCCATTTCACACCCCTATGATGATCCATCATAAGGGTGTTTGAGGGAGGTGTTTCAGGGCGGTGTTTCAGGCACGATATTTTTGCAATATATCTGGTCTGTCTTATCTCAAAAGGTGAAGATATATTGTCACTTATTGTGTTTCGATTTTAGCATAGGGTCATTTCTATATTTATCTGATAAGATCATGATGATGTCACGAACCGTATCATCATGAATAGAGTAATAGACCATTTGTGAGTCACGTGGGGTTTCACAATTTTTGCCCGCCGTAATCTGCCAAGATGCTGTGAAAGCGAAGACTGGCTAAGCGATTTGACAAACTGCTCAAGTTCTTTGACGGTGCGTTCCTCGCCATCCATCAGATGACTAAGGATTTTCAATCGCTGACTATTGCTCATTGCTTTAAGTATAGTCGTCGCACGGCTACGATTATCAGAAGATGACTTGGTTGAGCGATTTGTGCTAGTGCGGCTAACCGTTTTATCACCAGAAGTGGATTTATTCTTTGAAGATTTTGCCCACATTTGATTTGCTCCAATTCCATGTATATTTAGTTGTTGTCATTTGGTTGCTATTAAAGAATTGGCGCTATGGTTTTCTGATAATGCCAAAACCCATGGAACTGCATTTTAATTGATAGTTATTAACAAACCCTTAATGAGAAGCATTTTATGAAGAAAAAATGAAACAGGCTGAAATCTATGTATTCTGAAGGCTCTTTTAGAGGGAAATCATGTCATGATTGACAAAGCACCAACGCTTGAAGTGATGCGCGGCTGGGTGGCGAAACACCGCCAAAAGCAGACGCCTATTCAGCAATTTGACATCAGTATTGATGTCAATGGGCAGTGGTTTCATGAAGGTAGCCCCATTCGCCGTGAAAAAATGGTGGCGCTATTTGCGTCTATCCTGACGCGGCTGGATGATGGCCAGTTCGCGCTTGTCACGCCTGGCGAGATCGGAATTATCGCGGTTGCCGATGCGCCCTTTATCATCACCAAGATGGAGATTGTTGACCCAAAAGGTGATCCGGGTAATGATTCGGGGAAAATATCATGCAAAGATCGGGTTATTCAGCTTATGACGTTGCATGGTGATATCGTGACGTTGGATGCTGATCACCGCATTATCTTGCGCCAAAAGGATGGCAGTGAGAAACCTTATATCATCGTCCGAGGCGGCCTTGAGGCATTGATTAATCGAGCCGTCTATTATGAGCTTGTCGATGCCAGCGTTGAACATGATGGGCAAGTTGGGGTCTGGTCAGCAGGCTTGTTTCATCCCCTCTCTGATGAGCAATTATCTGATCAGCGATTATCTGATGAGCGATTATCTGATGTATTATCGCCAGCATCAAATGATGACCTATGATCATGCCAGCTAACCCCCAAAACCATCAAAACCCGACCGCCTCACAAGCTCCGGTATCGCCTGAAGCATGGCGCAAGTTGATGACTGAAAGGGTGAACCCTACGCCTGAAAAAGCACCTGATGGATTAAGAGCGTCATCCGTTCTTGTGCCTGTGATTATTGATCATGAACGGCCCTATTTAATTCTGACAAAACGCACTGCCCATTTGCCGTCACATGCGGGGCAAATCTGTTTTCCGGGCGGCAAGATTGAGCAAGGGGAAGCTGTGCTGGACGCAGCCTTACGCGAAAGTCGTGAGGAGATTAGCCTAAGCCCTGACCTTGTTGAACCTTTAGGCTTCTTGCCTGGTGTTGTGGCGGCGGGAAAGTTTCATATCGCTCCTGTGTTGGGGTTGGTAAATCCAGATGTCGATTTGGTTGCTAATCCGGCTGAGGTTGAACGGATACTGCCGCTTCCTCTTGATATAGCGCTTGATCATCGCCATTTCCGAGAAGAGACTATAAGTAATCATGGTCAGTATTATAAAACATGGGTAATTGACCATCACGAAGAATATATCTGGGGGGCAACCGCCAGAATTATTGTTCAGTGGCATGCCGTACTAAACGGGGTGACGACTTAATGTTGACCAATTCGTGTTGTGATCATGGGCGGTTTGATACCCAAAAAAAATGAGAAAGGATAAGCCATGCTTCGCCTTGCAATAATATTAGTTGCTGTTGCTCTTGGGATTACCATTGGTATTGCCATGGCCAGCCGCTATCAGCGCAATAAGGCAGAACAAGTGATTGACGTAGATGCGGAATATGAGCGCGATAGTTCGGTTAAAGCCACGATCAAATCCTTATTGCCGTGGATCATTGGATTTGCAGTGATTTTTGGCGGCTTGATGCTGCTGGTAAATCCCGAAAAGGCAGAAATAGATCAGCCGTATTTTCCAGCAACGCTTGAAGATGGCAAACTTAAACCTCATCATTTTGGCGAAGATAATGAGTAATGGCAAAAGACCACTCCCCCACAAAACCGCACATCACTGGCATTGGCGCCTCTATCGGCTCATCTCATCTTGAGGAAGATAAAGCCCGATTGCTCGACCTGGAGTTGCCGCGGCGGATCATTGATGCTCTCGCCCCGCATGCCAGTGATGTGCGGTTTTGTGGGGGTGTGGTCAGAGACCTTATGACAGGGCAGTTACGCTGGCCAAATCTGGATATTGATATGGCATCCCCTATGCCGCCAGATCAGGCAAGCGCAATTCTCAAGAAAGCAGGATTAAAAGTTATCCCGACAGGCATTACGCATGGCACGATTACGGTTATGAAGGCATCTGATCCGGCCCTTAAAGTCGAGCTGACAACCTTGCGCGCCGATGCTGAGCATGATGGCCGTCATGCCAAGGTCAGTTATATTGATGATTGGCTGGCCGATGCTGAGCGCCGTGATTTCACGTTTAATAGTCTATATATGACAGCATCAGGTGATGTTTTTGACCCCTTTGACGGCTTGTCTGATCTTGAGGCTGGGGTTGTTCGGTTTATTGGTGATCCGAAAGACAGGCTGGCCGAGGATTATCTGAGGGTGTTTCGCTATTTCCGATTTTATGCCCGATTTGGCAAAATGCCGATTGACCCCCAAACCGCAACAGCCTTATCCGATGCGCTTGCCCATATTGATATCCTGTCAGGAGAACGTATCGCCTCGGAGCTAGAGAAAATCATGCAATACCAATCGCTTGCTACGATCACCATGATGGATAATCTAGGTGTGTGGCAGGCGCTGACAGGGGGGCAGGTATGGGCTGACCATTATGCTGATCTGCTTGATCTGCTGGTTGATGATGTGGGGGTGATTGCGGGTGATGAGACCGCGCAGGCTATTCTTGGACTAGCGGTGCTAATGCCAGCGGATTTATGCGAGGGGCTAGCCAAACGGCTAAAGCTGTCCCGCAAAGAGACGCAATCCTTATTGCGGATGGCAACGCCATTGCCGGCACAACAGCTCGATGTTTTATTATCACCCAATTATCGGCAAGAATGTTGGCGTTTATGCTATCGCAATAGCTGGTCATTAGCCGATGTTATGGGTGCGTTTATCAATTCTGTGATTGTAAGGCAGACCAATTTGCCCGCCGCCAAAGGCTTGACAGGTAATGATCTGCGGCAACAGATCAGCCGCATTGCTGGGGCGGAATGGCCAGCTATGCCTGTTAATGGCAATGATATTCGTGATAAACTAGAAGCCGAGAGCGCCCCATACACAGGAAAACAGGTGGGGGAGATATTAACCGCGCTTGAAGATATCTGGGTTGAGCAAGAGTTTGTTCCAAATCGCCGCACCCTGTTAACGCGACTTGATGCGATCTGTGCAAAAGATTAGCTTATGAAATCAAAATCAAGCCCCATAAAGCCTGATAGTAAAAGCTTGGCAGAAAAGCCTAACTAAGGAAAACGCAGCATTATGACCGAGCGCAAGCCATCCTCAACACCATCAGAAGCCATTGATAAATCCACCTTTATCAGCAGGCAGGAGTTGGCATCGGCATGGTTTCAAGACTTGCGTGACCGCATCAGGGCGGCATTTGAGGCCATCGAAGATGAGGCTGTGGCAGCCCATCCAGAGCTTGGTGCGGCTGGCCGTTTTGAAGAAAAACCTTGGCAGCGCGATGGCGGTGGCGGCGGTGTCATGTCTATCATGAAGGGGCAGGTTTTTGAAAAGGTTGGGGTCAATATCTCAACGGTTAATGGTGAGTTTAGTGAGACCTTTCGCGGGCAAATTCCGGGGGCTGCTGATAACCCGATCTTTTGGGCAAGTGGCATATCGCTGGTCGCTCATATGCGTAATCCGTATGTGCCAGCGGTGCATATGAATACCCGATATATCAACACAGGCGGCAATCCGGGCAAGCGCTGGTTCGGTGGAGGTGCCGATTTAACGCCAATTATCTGGAATGATGCGGATGTTGCCGATTTTCATGCCAGCCTGAAAACCTGCTGTGATGCGCATCAGCCAAATTATTATGCTGATTATAGCGCCTGGTGTGATGATTACTTCACCCTCAAACACCGTGATGAAAAACGTGGTGCTGGCGGGATTTTTTATGACTACCTTGATCAGGGTGATTTTGATGCTGAGTTTGCGTTCACCCGTGATGTTGGTCTGGCCTTTCTTGATATTTACCCGCGTTTGGTGCGGCGGCGTATGGAAGACGCATTTACCGAAGCTGACAGAGAATATCAGCTGGTTCGGCGCGGCCGTTATGTTGAGTTTAATTTGCTCTATGATAGAGGAACAGTATTTGGCTTAAACACTGGCGGCAATGTTGAGGCGATATTGATGTCTTTGCCGCCCGAAGCACGCTGGCCCTAAATCTTTGTAAATCCAGCCTCATCACGCATGGCGATAAGACTTGACGAATTGGGGCAATAATTAGGGCAATTGGTCGCAGATACCCCATATCAGGCATGGCATGAGCCATTATTTGCTTGGTCAGGATTATCCGTGTCGGTATAGTGAAAATCGAAATAAAGTGTTATCGCACAAGGGATGGTTTTAGACCATAAGTATGCTTTAAGGGGGACACATGAGCGATACCGTGGAGAATCAGGGACGGCGAGATTTCATTGTCGTTGCCACCAACACTATGCTGGCAGTTGGTGCTGCTGCTGTTGCCTATCCTTTTATCAACCAGATGAATCCAGCGGCGGACACATTGGCGCTTTCCTCTATTGAGGTCGATGTTTCTGGCATCGAGGAAGGTCAGGCGATTACGGTTAAATGGCGCGGTAAGCCAGTTTTTATCCGTCACCGGACAGCCGCTGAGATTGCGCTGGCAGATCAAGTCAGTATGGATGATCTGCGTGACCCGGAAGGTGATATGGATCGCGTTGAGAAGCCAGAATATCTGGTCATTCAGGGCATCTGCACGCATTTAGGCTGTGTCCCACTAGGGCAAAAAATTGGTGAAATCAAAGGTGATTTTAATGGCTGGTTCTGCCCATGCCATGGCTCACATTACGATACATCAGGCCGTATTCGCAAAGGCCCCGCACCTACAAATCTTGAGGTGCCGCCTTACGCATTTCTTTCAGATAACGTCATTAAGATTGGCTAACCGGAGTTTATAATATGTCATCTCCTGAGTTTAAGAATCCCGTAGTTAAATGGATTGATCACCGGCTTCCGGTGTTTAGCTTCATGCATCATGAATTGCATGAATATCCTACCCCCAGAAACTTATCCTATTTGTGGAATTTAGGGTCACTGGCTGGTTTAGCGCTAGTCACCATGATAGTCACTGGCATTATTCTGGCCATGCACTACACGCCACATGTTGATCACGCCTTTGAATCGGTTGAGCGCATTATGCGTGATGTTAACCATGGATGGTTGATCCGCTATATTCATATGAATGGCGCCAGTTTCTTTTTCATTGTGGTGTATATTCATATATTCCGTGGGCTCTATTATGGCTCATATAAAGCCCCGCGAGAATTATTGTGGATACTGGGTGTGCTGATCTTATTGCTGATGATGGCAACCGCTTTCATGGGTTATGTGCTGCCTTGGGGACAGATGAGTTTTTGGGGCGCCACGGTGATCACCAACCTGTTTTCTGCTATTCCTTTGATTGGCGACAGTATCGTTGTCTGGCTTTGGGGCGGGTTTTCGGTTGATAATCCAACATTAAGCCGGTTCTTTGCTCTCCATTATCTCATGCCATTTATGATTGTTGGTGTTGTTATCCTGCATATTATTGCCTTGCATCGCTTTGGCTCTAATAACCCATTAGGAATTGATGTTAGCGGTAAGCAAGATACCATTCCTTTTCATCCCTATTACACCAGTAAGGATTTGTTTGGAGCAATGGTCTTTCTGACGATCTTTGCATCAGCTATTTTCTTCTATCCGAACTTCCTTGGGCATCCTGATAATTATATCCCTGCCAACCCTTTGCAGACGCCAGCTCATATCGTGCCGGAATGGTACTTCCTGCCATTCTATGCGATCTTGCGGGCTATTCCTGACAAATTGGGTGGTGTGTTGTTCATGTTTGGGGCGATTGCCGTGCTATTTATCCTGCCATGGCTTGATCGGTCACCCGTGAGAAGCGGCCGCTTTCGTCCATTGTTCAAGATGTTTTTCTGGGTCTTGCTGGCTGACTGTGTTTTGCTTGGCTATCTTGGCGGTAAACCTGCTGAGGGTATTTATGTGACGCTGTCACGTCTGGCCACGGCATATTACTTCATTCACTTCCTCGTGATATTGCCGCTGTTATCCGTTGTAGAAAAAACGCGACCATTGCCTCAATCGATCTCAATGCCAGTAACAGGGGCTGGGATGAGCGCGGCATTAGCGGCTAAAAGGGGGAAAGCCGATGTTTAAGCGCGTCAGTCAGATTATCTGCGCTGGCGGGATTGCTGTTCTCGCTGGTATGGGGGGCATGTCGCCAGCTATGGCGGCAGGCGGCAGTGGTGAGATTATCGAACATGAGTGGACATTTGATGGGCCGTTCGGGTTCTTTGACAAAGCCTCACTCCAGCGTGGATTTCAAGTCTATCGTGAAGTCTGTGCATCTTGTCATGGGCTAGAATATATCGCTTTTCGTAACTTTGCTGATCTCGGCTATTCAGAAGCTGAGATTAAGGCGATTGCGGCTGAATATGAGGTCGCTGATGGCCCAGATGAAGAAGGGGAGATGTTCACGCGGGCAGCAATTCCAGCGGATCGTGTGCCGTCTCCATATGCAAATGAAAATGCCGCAAGAGCATCTAATGGCGGGGCTTATCCGCCTGATTTGTCACTGATCACGAAGGCAAGGCCAAATGGGGCTAATTACCTTTACAGCTTGCTTGTTGGCTATAAGGATGCGCCGCAGAGCAAAGATGTTCCGGATGGAATGTATTATAACACGGCTTATAGCGGTAATTTGATTGCCATGCCGCAACCGCTTTATGGTGATGATATTGAGCTTGCCGTTGACGGTGATACATCAGTCGAAGCTTTATCTGCTGATGTTGTTGCGTTCTTGGCATGGGCGGCAGAGCCTGAAATGGAATCGCGTAAACGGACAGGTATTGCCGTTATGCTTTTCCTCTTTGTGATGTGTTTCGTATCTTATGGCTCGATGCGCTATATCTGGGCAGATATCAAAAAGAAGTAGCCTCCGAACGGTACAGTCTGAGGCACCTTAAAACTGATTTTGCAAGCGCCAGCCATTGTGCTGGCGTTTTTTTTGATGTTGTTTTCCATTGACAGCAAAGCCAAATTAAGTTCAGTCTCAAATAGTAGTCATCTTAATCTGAAATTTTTGTGGATATGGAGGTGAAAATGCCGGACGTAGCAGTTGTACAAAAACTGATCTGTGAAGAATGTGGAACGCAGTTTAATTGTGGCTCGACCAAAGAGCATAGTTGCTGGGGTATGAACCTGCCTAATATGCGCGGTCAATTTGATCTTGCCGGGTCTTGTCTTTGCCCTGATTGTTTGACATTAGGTCAAGCTAAAGCGATTACCAAACAGCGCAAATCACGCCAAGCCGTGCGCCAAAAAAACGCCATTAGATAGCTAGATCAAAGCCAGATTAAACATTAAAGCGGAAATGAAATACGTCACCATCTTTGACCAGATAGTCGCCACCTTCAATGCGTAATTTGCCAGCATCTTTGGCGCCTGTCTCGCCTTGATTGCCGATATAATCATCATAGGAAATCGTTTCAGCACGAATAAAACCGCGCTGAAAATCGGTATGAATAACCCCTGCCGCCTCAGGTGCTTTTGCGCCTTCTCGCACTGTCCAGGCGCGCGCTTCTTTTGGCCCTGCGGTGAAAAAGGTAATGAGGTTCAGCAACTTGTATCCGGCCTTAATCATGCGGGCAAGACCTGCTTCTTCTAGTCCTAAATCATTGAGAAACTCTTTTTTCTCATCAGCTTCAAGGGAAATAATCTCCGATTCAATGGCGGCTGAAACAACAACCATATCAGCGCCTTCAGCAGCCGCTTTCTCAGCAACCTTTTGGGTCAGTGAATTGCCTGAAACAGCATCCTCCTCGGATACATTACAGACATAAAGCACGGGCTTACCTGTCAGCAGTTGCAAGCCCGGCAAGGCTTTCCTCTCGTCTTTATCAAGGGTTGGGATAGCTCGTGCCGGAATACCCTCGGCCAGCCCATCTCTTAACTTTTCCATCGTACCCATCAAGGCTTTGGCATCTTTATCTTGACCGCGTGCCTTTTTAATCAGATTGGCGATGCGCTTTTCCACCGAATCCAGATCAGCAAGCATCAATTCTGTTTCCACCGTTTCAGCATCACGGATCGGATCAATACTATCATCGACATGGGTGATATTACTGTCTTCAAAACACCGCAAAACATGGGCAATGGCGTCAACTTCTCTGATATTGGCAAGAAACTGATTGCCCAAGCCTTCGCCCTTGCTAGCACCTCTGACAAGACCCGCGATATCTACAAACTCAAGCTGAGTTGGCAGGATTTGGGCAGATTTAGCTATGGCGGCCAATTTATCCAGCCGCCTGTCTGGCACGGCAACACGGCCAGTATTAGGCTCAATCGTGCAGAAAGGATAGTTCGCCGCATCGGCGGCTGCGCTCTCCGTCAGGGCATTAAACAGGGTGGATTTACCAACATTTGGCAATCCAACAATACCGCAATTAAAGCCCATTTCATGTCTCCTTTATTTTTTGGTACTGGTTGGGATAGGGATTAAGTCATATCTTGAGTTGGCTTTGGGGCAGGGGCTTTATGGGCAACGGCCGTCATGAAGGCTTCGTGGCCGTCCTTAACCCATATCGGCCATAAGTCGGTCATCACATCAAGCAATGGCGATAGCCAGAGCAAATCACCCTTGTCAAAATCAGACAACACATGGCGGTTAACATCACCCCCAAAGCGTGGACGACCAACGCCAATCCGCAGCCGCCAGTAATCTTGACCAAGATGACGATCAATATCGCGGAGGCCATTATGACCGCCGTGACCACCGGCTTGTTTGACGCGGATCTTACCTGCGGCCAGATCAATCTCATCATGGATAACAATCAAATTGTCAGGAGTCTCTTTATAGAATGTCATGACCTCGGCAACCGACAGACCCGACCTATTCATAAAAGATTGCGGCTTGAATAACAGCGTCTTACTGCCATCAATCAAGCCCTCGGCCAGCTTACCGCCAAACTTATCTTTCCAGTTTGAAAATCCATAGTGATCAGCAAGATGATCAACCATCATGAAGCCGACATTGTGGCGATGCGATGCATAGCGCGTTCCAGGATTACCAAGACCTGTAACGATACGCATCACATCTCCCTCAAGTGAAGATCAGCTAAAAGCCTATTCTTCTGATGTCTCTGCTTCGCCCTCACCAGCACCTGCACCGTCTTCAGTCTCGGTATCGTCTTTTTCAACTTCGACTGTTGGTGAGGCGATTGTTGCGATAGTGAAATCTCTATCGGTGATTGTTGGCTCAGCATGTTCGGGCAGTTCAATGGCACTGATATGGATCGAATCGCCAATCTCGGTTCCAGCCAAATCTACCGTTAGTTTTTCAGGGATATGTGTGGCTGAACAGTTCATTTCAATCTCATACCGAACAACGTTTAACACACCACCGCTCTTCAAACCTGGTGAGGTATCTTCGTTCAAAAACACAACAGGGATCATAACAGTAACGGTTGATGATGCTGTAATGCGAAGAAAATCAATGTGAAGTGGCCGATCATTGACCGGATGAAACTGAATATCTCGTGTCAGCACATTTGAGGATTTGCCCTCAACATCCATATTGATCAAGCTACTCATGATACCCGGCTGGCTGATCATTTTATTAAAAGTGTTGGCATCAATATTGA
>NZIT01000037.1 GCA_002691725.1 SAR116 cluster bacterium
AAAAGGGTGGGCTTATCAGCAAGTGAAATGGTACTCAGTGATTACCATTTTCGTGGTAAATACCACGATTATGTGACTTACATTTGGGTAGACCACTGGGTAGACCAAATTCGTGTCCTTGACGAATGCCAATACACGTGAGATTCTAGGTATAGCTTCAAATACAGTGTGGGTATGGTGCTTACACAGAGAACTCTCACTTCTCCTGGGCACCATCTAAATAAAACCATATACATCACTATGTTGAGAAATTATTTCCCTAATTAATGTGGCGGTCTAATTAATGTGACGGTCTAGCCCCATTTAAGTGGATGCTCGTTGCCGAATAAAATCATCACCCCCACCCCGCCGCACTGGCTAATTAGTCCGCAGCATCTGATCTGCGTACCAGCTTGCGAAGCTGGCGACATTTGGCTCAAGCTCAGGCTGAAATCGGCCTTGCCTAGCGTCAGGTTGGGTAAGGCCAGCTTGCTGATTAACCAGCGCCGGAATATCCTCATCCAAGGCGGCATCAAGCCGATGGTAATAGGCTTGAACCTTATCATCAAAATTATCTGCGGTAATCGTTTCCGGCGGAAAGCAAGCGGTTTGCCGAACCAGACAACGGCTAGACGCGAGCGGATAGGCTTCATATATCCACATCGCATCAACCCCAATCGCAAAGGTTAAATTAGGGAAAAGCCATGTGTAACGCACTCCTGATGCCTCTCTGCCTGTCAGCCCCGGCATCAAAGGCAGAGGATTTTGCTGTGTTGTTTGGAGCAATCCGCCCGTGCCTTCGGTACTGCCGAACTGTGTTGCAAAATAGCCGCCAACATCATTCCCCGCATCAGGCTTATGATAGACATCATCAATCGAGTCTGGATGCACAAATGGCAGGTGATAATATTCGTTAAACACCTCAATAAAAGTTTTCCAGTTGCAATCCACCTTAAAATCGCGTGATCGTTTAGAGACCAGAGTTTCCATAGGCCATGGCGCGTGAATATCAGCAAAATCAACCATAGCCAGCGCAAAATCAGGGGCATCTTCAGCCAGACAAACAAAAACAAATCCTAGATAGGTGCTGACATGATAACTGATCAAGCCGAAATCGGCTTTGCAAAAGCCGCTGGCCTTATCCATATCGGGCGCCCCGGCAAGCGATCCGTCCAGTTTATAAGCCCAGCTGTGAAACGGGCAACGGATACCAGCAACGCGCCCTGACCCATTAAGCAGACGCGCCCCACGATGACGGCAGGTATTGGCAAAGGCACGAATATCACCGCCTTTGTCTCTGATCAAAATCAATGCCTGACCAGCAAAATCAAGGCATATGTAGTCGCCTTCATCAGGCAACTGATCCGCCCGTCCCAGACACAGCCATTGGCGGCGGAATATTCGATTATATTCGTGTTTTGCCAAGCCCTCATCAGTGTAAAATTGCGGCGGCAAAGACCACGCCTGATGACGCGGCAAACAACATTTCGCCAAGTCGGCTTTCATCGTTTCGGAAAGGTGATGATCAATCAACGTATCTGGCATAATCACCGCAATCTACTGCAATTCTGACCCTTTGCAAAGGCTAACCTAACGACACAACCGCATCAACTGCTTTGTCGACAGCATGGCTGGTATGCTCCAAATCCTGATCGGTCAATGCCAATGATGGATACAGTTTTGACGGTGGTTTCAGGACTCCATGCTGGCGCAATGCCGCCTGATATGCTGCCGCCTGATCAGGCCGTTTATGATTTGCCGACCGATAATCCAGACATGGGACATCGGTGAAAAAGATATCAAACAGGGTTTCATCACCGCAGAGCTGATGGGCAATCCCGGCCTTTGTTAACGCCGAAACTTGCATATCTTGAAGGCTTTTGCCAAACCGCCTAAGCTGCTGATAACTGCCCTCACGCCGCAAGATTTCCATGGTCTTGAGACCAGCAACAGATGCCACAGGATTACCAGATAATGTCCCCAACTGCATCAGCCATTGATCTGCGCCAACAATCGCCTTATCAAAATGACGCATGATATCTTCGCTAGCACCAACCGCCGCTAGCGGAAAGCCGCCGCCGATAATCTTGCCAAGAGTGCAAATATCAGGGGTCACGCCGTAATGTTCTTGCGCGCCGCCATAAGCAAGCCGAAAGCCTGTCACAACCTCATCAAAAATGAGTAAGGCCTGATGCTTATCACATAATGCCCGCAAGCCAGCCAAGAACCCGGGCTGAGGCGGGATAATCCGTTGCAATGGCTCAACAATAATCGCCGCGATATCATCATGTTCAGCCAGTAATGAAGCCACGGCATCCAGATCATTAAATGGCGCAATCAGCATCTGCTCTGCAACCGATGTGGGAATACCTGCGCTATCTGGAACCGCATGAGGAAAGTTAACCGCTTTAGCAGGCGCCAGGCTCATCTGCGCTTCGGCGCTCATGCCATGATAGCCGCCTTCAAATTTCAAGATTTTTGTTTTTCCGGTAAAGGCGCGCGCAAGCCTGATCGCATACATATCCGCCTCACCGCCTGATGTCACAAAGCGGGTTTGCTGGCAACAGGCAACGGCCTGACAAATGGCATCAGCAAGCGCAATCCCTTGGCTGTTATTGGCAAAAAATGTCATGCCTTTAGGCAGTTGTTCATATACGGCTTCGAGGACTTCGGGGTGGCCATGACCAAGCAACATCGGCCCTGACCCGATCAAGTAATCAATATATTTATTGCCATCTTCATCCCAGACATGACTGCCTTCACCTTTGGCGATAATCACCTCAGGATCAAAATTGCCAAATCCCCCCGCTGGCAAAACTGCTTTCGCTTGTGCTATCCATTCGGCTTGTGTTTTCAATTTATACATATGCTTAATCCAAAATTAAATCAGGTTGACCCAGTAAATCGAGATCGGGAGAGACCCCTAGCCCATATCCCGATTTATTTGACGGTGGTTCTATTCTGCCATTTTTACGCGCTGGCATTGAGGCATCGAGGCGCGGCGCCACATAAGCGGATAAATCACACACATTAAGCAGACGCTGAGGCGCTGTCGTGACGCCTAAATGCAGTAAGGCGGCCGTGGTGATATCGCTACCCCAAGTGTCTTCAATGCACATTTTCGCCCCTAGATGGAGACATAAATCACGCGCTTGCCGGGTTGCGGAAATGCCGCCAAACTTTGATAATTTGAGCGCCACAACATCCATAATCCCTAGCTCATACGCCGCCAGAAGTGAGGCCGTATCATGAGCATTTTCATCCATTTTCATGGGCAAGCCAGTTGCCGCCCGCACCGCCGCGCATTCCGTCATCGTAGCGCAAGGCTGTTCTAGCATAATATCCAGATCAGCCACAGCACGGCCAACACGGCTAGCGTCAAGCTGTGTTGCCCCGCAATTCCAGTCGCCATAAACGAGCATCCCCTCGCCAACTTCCGCGCGGACTTTGCAGAGGCGTTCAACATCTCTCTGCCAATTCGCATCCGCCCCAAGCTTGACCTGAAACTGCGTCATGCCCTGGGCTTTCGCGTCAGCTGCTATACGCGCCATTTCATCAGGCTCTATACAGGTAATAGAATGATATAACGGCATATCCGCTTGCCGCTGGCCGCCGAGCAAGGCATGAAGCGGCAGCTTAGCCGCCTTTGCCGTAATATCCCATAAGGCAATATCGAGTGGCGATTTGACATATTCATGCCCCGGAAGAAAGGCGTTAACATCTTGCATCAGCGCCTCAACGCCGATCGGATCAGCGCCAATAATGACAGGCGCTAATTCCTGAAGCGCCGGCGCGATACCGCGCGCATAAGCAGGCAGATAATGCGGAATAGGACACGCCTCACCCCAACCCGAAAGCCCTGCATCCGTGTCTACGCGCACAATAACGGTTTCCACCGTATCACAGGTTTTACCATCAGCCATATAATAGGTATCATGGCTAGCTAAGGGGACATGCCAAATGGATAGAGTTTTGATCTTCATTGATAATTTCATTGATAAATTGCCACTGGCTCCCCTAACATTGTTTCATCTGGATGAACCCCAAGCCCCGGCGCCTCAGGCAGATGAAGATGACCATCATGATTTCTGGCCCCACGGCCGCCCGCAATATCAACGGTCAGCATATCCTGACATGCCCAGATAGCATGACAATTCGCATCAGGGATTGTTGCCGCTAAATGCAACGCTTCTGTATCAGCAAGAACAGAGCCGCCAGTGGCCATGATGAACATATCAATACCATGCGCCAAGGCGATATCACGCATCCGAGCGGCTTTCGTCAAACCGCCAACACGATTGAGCTTTATGCCAAAAATCTCAGCAATTCCGTCACGGGCAATGCGCGTCGCATCAGGCAGAGTGACAAGGCTTTCATCAACACTGATCGGGGTTCTATGAAGCGGCGCAATAGCCGCAATATCATCTAGCGTTTCACCCGGCTGTTCAACCATGACATTGAGATGCTCAACCGAGCTAAGAACGCGCAAAGCCTGTTGCCGCGTCCAGCCGCGATTAACATCATAAAGCACAATCTCACCGTCGCGGCGGATGCTCTCAACATCTGTAATGCGGGCAATATCGCGCTCAACATCACCCCCAATTTTCACCGAATGCGCGATATAGCCGCGTTGGCGATACCGCTCTATCACCGCCCGTGTATCTTCAATGGTTTTTGCGCCAACAGATGATGCGATCGGGCGCGGCGTGCGTGAGCCGCCTCCCATCAGATCAGCAATCGGCAGCCCCGCGGCTTGTCCCGCGATATCCCAACAAGCCATATCAATCGGCGACTTTGCATAAAGATGCCCCGGCAAGGCTAAATCCATTGCCCGTTCAACATCCAGCAAGCGGCGTGGATCAAGTCCAATGATAAAGCTTGCCATCGTTTCAATACCTGCCCGAATGCCAGGGCCATGGGCAGGCACATAAGTATGCCCCCACGGCGTCCCCTCACCCCATCCTGTCAACCCTTCATCGGTTTCTATTTTGACCAATGTCGCATCCAGCACTTCAAATTTCAGCCTGCCGCCTGATAGCCAATAGGGATGCTCAAGCGGCAAGTTAACATGATAAACCGTCATTCGCGTAATTTTCATGATCCATCACTTTCAAGAATAACTATGGGCATAATAACTAGTGTCATAATAACTAGTGTCATAAATAATCAGGGTCATAAATAGCTGCTGGCTCTCCCAGTTGATCAAAATCGGCTTTGACGCCTAACCCCGGAGTATCACTTGCATAGAGTTTTCCATCTTTCGCATAGGCGCCACCAATGCCTGTACTAGTAGTATTATAATTCATCAAATCGGTAGAGTTAATTAAAAACTCTGCCGGCGTTGAGGCGGCAAAATGCGCAACAGCAGCGGTCGTGATCTCACCACCCCATGTATCCTCGGCAACAACAGGGATGCGATGTTCAATCAGAAAATCCCTGACCCGTCTGGCCTTGCTGATACCGCCTAGATTTGAGATTTTCAAACAGCATATTTCCGCCCCGCGATCTTGAACAATACGCTGTGCCATCTGCATATCGGTAATACATTCATCCAGTTTCATGGGCTGTGCCGCGTGCCGGCGAACATGCTGACATTCGTCATATGTTTTGCAAGGTTGTTCAAGAATATAATCTAATGATTTGGTTGCCTCTGCTACTCTGACCGCGTTATCAACGCGCCATCCCTGATTAGCATCGACCAGCGCTTTTTCCTCTGGTAACAGCAACGCTACTCCAGCTTCAATTCGATCAATATCAAGACGCCAGTTATCGCCTACTTTGATTTGGAATTGCTGATATCCTATCGCTCTATGAGCGGCCATTTCTGCTGTGGTTTCAGCCACTGATTTTTGCGGCACCACCCGATACATAGGCGCACCATCAGTCAATTTCCCCCCTAAAAGCATCCATAAAGGCTGACCAGTAACTTGCCCCAAAATATCCCAACATGCGGCATCAAACGGCGCTTTGGCATAACCATGCCCCTGGACAATATGATCCATCATACGTTCAATTTTTGATACCTGACGCGGGTCTTCACCAAGTAAGGCCGGAGCAATAATCCGAGCAATCGCTTCAACGCCTTCGGAATGGGCAACCATATAATTTTCACCACATGGCGTAAACTCTCCGCAGCCGGTAATCCCGGCATCTGTTTCGATAACAACAACCGATGCTGTGGCGACAGAAATGGCGTTTCCAGCCCCCCAGATATATGTGCCGCCAACATAGGGCAAAGCGGTTTTATATATCTTTATTCGCGTAATTTTCATGGACAGACAACTATGTTTCCAGTATGTTTCTTGGCAATAAAATCGGCTTGTGCCTGACGCAATTCAGATAGCGGAAATGTCGCCGCCAGCGCTGGCTTTATCGCACCAGCCTCAATATATTTGACGATGTTCTTTGTTACTTCCGGGGCAATAACCGTTGAGCCAGCAAAGGTCAGATCACGCAAGTAAAATGTCCTTAAATCAAGGCTAACCACAGGCCCTGCGATTGCCCCTGAACAGGTATATCGGCCGCCACGTTCCAAAATATCAATCAAAGATGGCCAATATGCGCCGCCAACAATATCTGCAACAACGGTAATCGCCTCATCGCCTAATGCGGCGCGCAAATCACCGGGCGCGCGCGGCAATAATCTATCCGCACCAAGTGCCGCCACATCGGCATGTTTTTGTTCAGATGCAAGCGCCACAACACGCGCGCCACGATATTTAGCTAATTGCACAAGCGCCCCGCCAACACCGCCTGATGCGCCAGTCACCAAAACCGTGTCAGATGAGCCTACTCGCGCCCGTGTTAACATGCCTTCGGCGGTTGAATATGAACATGAAAAGGTGGCTAGTTCAGCATCTGACAGGTCTGAGCTAATCGCAATCGCATTATCGGCTAGCGTCACCGTATATTCGGCAAAGCCGCCATCACATTCTGATCCAAAATACCCTGTTTTGTTCATGTTCGTCGGATCAGCAGGATCACGAAGCCAGCCATCCGTAATCACTCGCTCACCGATACGCGCAGCACTAACCCCGGCACCGACAGCAACAATCTCACCACAGACATCGGCGCCCTGAATACGCGGAAACTGAATAGGCGCGCCGCCCCATGTCGGGTCATCATCATTAACCTGGTCATAGCCTTCACCCGTCGTCGCATCTGACACGGCTTTCGAATACCAGCCTGACCGCGTATTGACATCCGTATTATTCAAGCCGCACGCCCGCACCCTGATCAAGACCTGATCAGCATCTGGCCTTGGGCATGGCCAATCATCATGCCAGACCATCTGATCAAGACCACCATGCCCCATTGTCACCATGGCACACATGGTTTCTGGAAGCGTGATTTGCTTATTATCTGATTTAGGCATGTTGGCTCTCCTTTTTTTGTTTTGGATTAATTATTGACGTTAGCATATCCTGATTAGCATCCCCTGATTAGCATCCCCTAATTAGCATCCATACGGGGGTGCTGGCTTTCAGGATCATAGGCAGGGGCATCCAAAACTTTGGCGGCTCTTGGCTTTCCTGCAATGATCACCTCAAGCGCGGTTCCGGCTATCGCCGCCTCAGGTTTAATATAGGCAAAGGCTAGTATTCGTCCGACCGAATGTCCATAGGCAATAGATGCCGTTGACCCAACAACCTTACCGCCACATAACACGGCCTCACCGCCATTGCCGTCTTCATTACCATCTGGCTCAATATCCAGATACGCACAAATCCATGGAAGTTTCGCATTGGCAAGCGTTGCGTCTCTGCCGAGAAAGTCTTTGCCCTTATCAACAAAACGCATCACATCAGCTTCGGGTAGAGTGACCTCATTAGTCAGCTCACCAGCGCCCTTAAAGCCTTTTTCCATCCGCATGACATTCATCGCAAAAGACCCATAATCGGTGATCCCATAAGCGGCACCAGCCGCCTCAATAGCCGTGTAAACATCGAGGCAAGCAGCATTTGGCATATGCAGCTCCCAGCCTAGCTCACCAGCATAAGACATCCGCAATGCCCATAGCTGATGCCCTGCAATCATGATCTGCTGCCCTGTCAGCCATCGGAAATTGGCATTATCCAACGCCGCATCCGTCACCTCAGCCAACACATCACGCGATTTAGGGCCGTTCAATGATAACGCCGACCAATCCGATGAGAGGCTCGTGATGGTGACGTCCTCATCTTGACGTTGTTGGGTAATGTGATCAAGCAAACGCTGTTCAAAAAACGCCGCGCATACCAGATAATAGCTGTCTTCATCCATTTTGAAGATTGTTGTTTCAACCTCAATCCTGCCACGCTTATTGAGCATATGCGTCAAGCCAATGCCGCCAATCCTGGAGGGCAGTTTATTTGCCGTCAGTCGATCAAGCAGGTGATGCGCGCCGGCGCCTGAAACCTTGATTTTGGTGAAGGCGGTGACATCCATAATGCCGACAGCCTCACGCACGGCTTTAACCTCATGCGCTACCATGTCATGAACGGCATTGCGGCGAAACGAATAGTGATCTTTGGCTGGCATATCGCCGCGCGCAAACCAACGCGGCCGCTCAAACCCAAAGACCTCCTCATGAACCGCGCCTTTGGCGGCTAGCACCTCATGCAGTGGTGACGGTTTAATCGGTCGCCCTGCCAAGCGGTTAAAATGCGGAAAGGGTATCTCATGGCGCAGACAATAATCTTCTTTCGCCTTGATGACCTGCCATGCTTTATCGGCGTAATCCCCAAATCGGCGCGGATCATATTCACGCATTGAGATATCCGCCGCCCCATGCACCATCCATCTAGCCAGCTCTCGCGTTAGCCCAGGACCCCAGCCAATACCTATTTGCGTGCCGCAACAGCACCAATAATTACGCACTCCCGGCGCCGGCCCTATCAATGGATTGCCATCAGGCGGATGTGAGATCGCCCCATGGACTTCACGGCTAATCCCTAGATCGGCAAATATTGGCATCCGATTAAGGCTTTCTTCGAGCCAAGGCATGACCCGATCATAATCAGGATCAAACAGCTCATTTTCAGCCTCCCACGGGCAGTGATCTTCCCACACAGTATTCGGATTGGCTTTCTCATAAATGCCAATTAAGCCGCGTTTCTGTTCCATGCGGATATATCCCGACACCTTCTGGTCATCACGAATAACTGGCAATTCTCTTTCCAGATCAGCAAATTCAGGCACAGGCTCAGTGACAAAATAATGATGCGTCATGGATGTCATCGGCAGTTGCAGCCCGGACCACTCCCCCATTTGCCGCGCATAAGTGCCGCCAGCATTGACCACATGCTCACAAATAATGGTGCCGCGTTCGGTTTCTACCACCCACTCACCATTATTACTTTGGGAATTATTTAGGGTGATATTAATGGCACGGCATCGGCGCTGAATATTTACGCCTAATTGACGCGCGCCAGTTGCCATGGCCATGGTAACATTTGACGGATCAACATGCCCATCATCAGGCGTATGAAGCGCTCCAATGACGCCATCAAGATTATAAAATGGATGCAAGGCAGCAACCTGTTCGCGGTCAAC
Source organism: SAR116 cluster bacterium (assembly GCA_002691725.1). Classification (GTDB taxonomy): domain Bacteria; phylum Pseudomonadota; class Alphaproteobacteria; order Puniceispirillales; family UBA1172; genus UBA12202. The sequence goes on from NZIT01000037.1 coordinate 9,514, forward strand.
CAGTTCAATATTAAACCCAAGCGCCCGTCCCACCGATAGAGTATGACGGAGCCAATCCATCTCATCCTCAGTATAGGCAAGGCGAAATGAGCCACAGCCATGCCATGTCACCACCTGCCCTGTTTCAGCCTCAAGCCCGCCAGCATAGAGACCAATATTATAGTCCACGCATTTGCCAAGACCGAATGAGCTGGTTGAATGGGTGATCTGCCCTGCGGCATGCCATGTGCTACCGCTTGTTAGCTCCGCCTTCTCAAGCAGAACCACATCAGTCCAACCCTCATGTGCCAGATGATAGGCAAGCCCACACCCCATGACACCACCACCAACAATCACTACTTTAGCCTGTGATGGAAACCTAACTTCTGCCATGATGTCCTCATTAATCATAAAACGGGATATATTATATCTCTAGACACAGTAATAGAACAAATATACCATAGTCAATCATGAATGGCACAAATGCATCATTATCGGTTTTACACCGTCTCGCCGATGAATTAACTGACCTCACT
>NZIT01000038.1 GCA_002691725.1 SAR116 cluster bacterium
TCATGCAGACCATGATGATGATCATGATGACGGGCATGAAGATCACGATGATGATCATGATGACGGGCATGAAGATCACGATGAAGGGCATGATGATCATGATGACAGTTTCGATCAGCATGTTTGGCTTGACCCTGTCAATGCCAAGGCCATGGTACACACGATTGAGGAGGCGCTGGTCAAAGCTGATCCAAGCAATGCCACGTTATATGAAGCTAATGCCGCCCGGATGCTGACCCGATTGGATATCCTTTTGGAAGATGTTAATGCCCAGTTAGAGCCGGTGAAGGGTGAGGGCTATATTGTCTTTCATGATGCTTATCAATATTATGAAAAGCGGTTTGGCATTACGGCCATTGGCTCAATAACGGTTTCGCCTGAGCATCTGCCCGGCGCGAAAAGAGTCAGTGAATTGCAGGAAAAGGTGCGGTCACTGAACGCGGTTTGCGTGTTCTCTGAGCCGCAGTTCGAGCCGAAGCTGGTTTCTGTTATTGTTGAGAACACGGATGCTGGAACAGGGGTTCTTGATCCTCTTGGGGCAATGATTGAAAGCGGCCCTGATATGTATTTTGCGCTCATCCGCAACATGACCACCGCAGTGACAGATTGTCTTTCCGGTAAATAGGCGCGGCCAGGTCAGTTTTTATGGTGGTCTCATGCTGATGTCGTCAAGCCACATCCGCATCAGTCTTGTTGGCATTTTCCGGATGTTCAGCCAGTGGGTCAGGCCCCCATTGGTTAGCGCCTGGCTGGCCGCGCCTGAATGCCAGGTAAAGCCACAGCAGGACACATATTATATGAAGTGTGGTGATGATCACATCCGCCACAACGCCACCAAACATCAGCTCTAACAGCCCATATTGCATGACGGTGCCATCAACGACAAGGGTGAAGGTTGAGAGCAGACTCGTGGCGATAAACAGTGTTGCTATTGGCGCACGCGGCAGGCCGATATCATTACTTCGCTGGATAGCAAGCATGATCAGGATAACATCAATGACCAGACAATACAGAAGGAATAGGGCAAATGATGCATAGATCATGTTTGCTGAAACTAGCCATCCGATGGGCAGAATAACGACTGCCGCAATGATGGACATGATAAAAAGGATGATGAGGTTGAAGATATAACTCCGCCGGTTGCGGCGGGTTGAAATGGAAAAATAATCTTCAAAAAGTGGTTTTGACATGGTTGTCCTCCCTTTTTTGGTGCGGCTCTTAAAGGCGCTTGTGTCACCAATTCTATCAGCGAGAGGTTAATTTTTTGTTAATGCGCGTGGGTTTTTAGGTGTTTGGGGGCGTGTTCACTCGCCGCGTTAGTTCTTTTAGGATTTCTAATTGCGGGATATCCGAATGATCGGCATTTTTCTGATCAAGCCGGATAAGTAAGTCTGAAGGCGGTGATACCATCCAGTTATACATATAAGTTTCGGCAATTCTTTTGCGGTCGGTTTGTTCGCTAAAATACCTAATCATATAAAACTCAATCAGATATCGGCTATGATAATATTCTTGCAAAGCGTGATGTTTGTTTTCTTGCCTAATATTAATCCGAATGAGCCAGATAAGAGGGGTCAAAAAAACGATCAAGATGGTTAAAAAAGGTAAGAATGTGAGTGGGTTTTTGATGTATGTATCAAAGTCGATTAGTGAATTGCTATAAAAAATGAAAATAAAAAACAATGTGATAAAAGGGGTAAGACTTAATTGTCCTATATAATTTTTCTTATGTTTTCTGGCGAGATCTATATGTTCACCTGATTTTTGTAATAAATCCATATAGTGATTTTCTTCTTCCTCAACTAATTTTTTTGACTGCTCTTTTGTTCTTAGGGCATTTTCGGCGGCCAATCGCCCGTTCTTATTGTTTGCATCGTCAGGATTTAGAATTAAAGCCTGATCATAATCCTTTATAGCTCCATGATAATCCCCAAGATTTAACTTTGCTAAGCCCCTATTGCTCCATGCGCTGTCATTTTTTGGATTAAATAGAATGGCTTCATCACAATCGGTAATCGCATCTTGATAATCCCCAAGTTTAATTTTTGCTAAGCCTCTATTGCTCCATGCATCGCTATTTCTAGGATTTAATCGAATAGCTTCATCACAATCAGTAACCGCTCCTTGATAATCCCCAAGTTCCGATTTTGCTACTCCTCTATTATTCCATACTTTGTCATTGGTGGGATTTAATATAATAAAGTTCATCACAATCGGTAATCGCACCTTGATAATCCCCAAGATAAAATTTTGCAGAACCTCTAGTACTCCATGCACTAGCGTTTCTTGGATTTAATCGAATGGCTTCATCACAATCAGAACTCGCATCTTCATGATCCCCAAGTTTGGTTTTTGCTGCGCCTCTATTGCTCCATGCATCGCTATTGCTGGGATCGAAAGCAATGGCTTCATTTAGCAGGTTTCGAGCTTGTTCAGCCAGTTGGCTTTCTTGATTGGGTTCAGTGTCAGCTCTTTCTAAGAGTTGTTCTGCCTGACCAACCATCTCCTCGGCTTTTTTCTTATCTTTTTGTGATATCATGATGCGTCCTCACCCAATTATATTTTTGGTTAGGGTAAATCATAAAGGTTAATAAAGCGTTAAACTGGCGGAAAATTCATAAAATCATGATCAGCGCAAAGGCGACCTAGCCGAGGGATAACGCGGTGCTATCGGCTATTTAGGCTTTTTATACTTGGTGGGTTTTAGGCGTTCATCCACCGCATCTTGACATATTTTCACCATATCCTCGTGGGGCGTCTTTTCGGCATCAGGCTTTTTATTATTAAGCCGCTCCATCCGATCCGCGGTATTACTGTGCATCCATGAATTGACATATTCAATGTAGAGATCATTTGCCTGATTGCCCAGTTTGGATTGATAGAACTCAAGGCTATTATACACAGTCAGTCGGCTGAAATAATCTTGCTCAAGAACCCTGGCATTAGTGATGTTCTGCCCGACTATTCGTAACGCCCATATGAAAGGTAAAATTATAAACGTCAAAATAGTGAATATAGGTATGGAGCCAAAGGGATTGGAAAAATCTACATCGATGTTTATAAATACCATTGCAAAATAACAAATAATGACGAGAAAAAGGACATTGAGCAAATCTGCTTGAAGTCTGCTTGACCTTTTATGGGCGGCTTTTTGTTCATCTATGGCTGTTTCCAAGTCTTGGGGTAATTGTAGGACATTCTCTTTTGCCTGTTTACTCAATTCTGATTGCGATTTTGCAATTATTGATGCCTTTAGAGTGTTCTGAAAACTCTCTTTTTGGGGGTCAATTTTAATAGCTTCAAGCGCATTATTTATGGCCTCATCATATTTATTAAGATGATAATATGCCAAACCTCTATTATTCCATGCAACAGCGCTTTTTGGATTTAACCGAATGGCTTCATCACAATCGGTAATGGCACCATGATAATCCCCAAGATTTATCTTTGCTAAGCCTCTATTATTCCATGCAGCAGCGTTTTTTGGATTTAATCGAATGGCTTCATCATAATCGGTAATCGCGCCTTGATAATCCCCAAGTCCATATTTTGCAGAACCCCTAGTATTCCATGCTTTGTCATAGGTGGGATTTAATCGAATGGCTTCATCCAAATCAGAAATCGCACCTTCATGATCCCCAAGGTCAGATTTTGCCATGCCCCTATTATTCCATGCTTTGTCATTGGTGGGATTTAATCGAATGGCTTCATTATAATCGGTAATCGCATCTTCATGATCCCCAAGGTCATGTTTTGCTAAGCCTCTAATATTCCATGCTCTGCTATTGCTGGGATCGAGAGCAATGGCGTCATCAAGCAGGATCAATGCTTGTTGAGCCAACTGGCTTTTCTGATCTGGTTCAGTGTCAGCTCTATGTAAGAGCCGTGCTGCCTCAAGAACCAACTCCTCGGCTTTTTTCTTATCATTTTCTGATACCATGATGCGTCCCCTTCCCAATTATATTTTTGGGTAGGGTAAATCATAAAGGTTAATAAAGCGTTAAACCGGCGACAAATTCATAAAGTCATGATCAATCTGAACATCCGCTTATGCGCGCCTGATGATAACAGGAATAAAAATACGGCTCAGGCTTCTGCCCCTGATTTGCTATGCGCCGCCGCACCCTTACCCCCCGCATCAGCATAGAGGAAATAGAACGCCAGACTGCCAATCACGATGATTGAGCCTGCCACCATTAAGGCGCTTGGCCGCTCGCCAGTGCCTAGCCAGACCCAAAGCGGGCCCAAAATGCTTTCCATCAGCATGATCAGCCCAACGGTCGTCGCCGAGGTATAGCGCGGTGCCACCATCAGCGCGAAAAACGCCATCGGCAAGACCAGTATTCCCATCGTCAGCAGTGCCAGCGCCTTATTCGGCTCCATCGGAAAGGCCGGGACAACCATCGCCAGCAATAGCCACGCCACCGCCACCGTGATCAGATTAGCGGTGCCGGTTGATAGCATCGTTGGCAATTCAGGGTTCTGGCGTTTTAGCACCATGGCAAAGCCTAATCCGGCGGCGGTAAAAATGCCTAGCAAGCCGCCAATGACAGGGCTGCCCGTTGGTGCGCCCACCGCCTCATGCCCACTGGTCACAACAATCGTAATCCCCAGCATACAGAACAGCACCGTCAGCCATGTTCGGAATGATGGCCTCTCGCCCAGCATCGGGATAGAAAACAACACGGTGAAAATCGGCATCGTCGCCAGCGCCGTTAGCATCACCACCGCCGAGGTCATGGTAATGCCAATCGCAAAGGCAATGGCATCCACCGTAAAGACCGCAATTTGCAGTAATCCCACAGGCGATAAGGCGACCTGTATATCCTGGCGCAACCGCCGATAGGAAAACATGAGCCACAGCATTAACAACGTGGCGCCCATCAGCAAGCCGCGCCAGTATAACAGCTTCATGCCTTCGAGTTCAGTGATGCGGATCAATAACGCATCAGGTGCCAGCAAGATGACGCCAAACCACGCGATTAGCGCCCCATTATGTTTGAATGATATCATCTGGCGGCATCCTTAACGTATTGTAATTCTGGTGAGCAGGCGAGGTTAATAAGCGCCTATCCTAATATAAAGCGAGCATTTGTCTTAATCTTTTTTAAGAGCTTGTGATATCGCGCATAATCGGCAGGGTATCGCCAGCCGCCGCTTCGGCATGCCAGATACCACGGCAGATTGCCCGTGTCATAGATATCGCCGCGCCATGCCCCAGCATCGCCAGATCATAAGCATCGCACGGGATATCATGCTGGCTAGTTGAGGCGGCAAAGATCAAGTCACCATCTAGCGGCGTATGCGAGGGCTGAATAGCGCGGGCAATGCCATCATGGGCAGCGGTGGCAAGCCGTGTCAGACTAGCCTTATCCAGCTTGAGATTGGTCGCCACAATGCCAATAACCGTATTGCTCATCTGATGCGGGTGTTGCTTGGTGGTGACGCGGAGGGGGGTATGCTGAACTGGCACGCCAAGCCCACCATATTCACCATCCATTTCACAAGTTGCCCCCCAAAACTGCTTGCTATCAGGGCAATGCACAGACCCCATGGGATTGGCGACAACCAGCGCCCCAATGATGATGCCATTATCAAACTTCAGTGACGCTGATCCCAAGCCGCCTTTGACGGTGGCGGTGGTCGCCCCTGTTCCAGCCCCATGACTGCCTAAGCTGATATCGGGCTGCGCTGTGTCATAGGCGAGGCCGCCCAAGCCAGCATACGGATTATTATCCCATGCTTTATCGCCGCCGTTCAGCAAATCAAATAGTATTGCCGCCGGAACAATCGGCACGGTTTGATCGCCAACCGCAAAACCGCGCCCTGATTGATGCAAGCGAGCCATCACCCCTGATGCCGCATCCAGCCCATGCGCGGAGCCGCCCGATAAGACCAGCGCATCAATCGCAGACACCATTTTATCAGGGGCGAGCAAATCCGTCTCACGAGTGCCGGGCGCACCTCCCATCACATGCATGGCGGCGGCAAATGGCTGATCAGCGGTAAGCACCGTGACGCCTGATTTCAAGCGCTCATCACTCGCATTACCAACCCGTAATCCGTCGATATCGGTAATCAGGTTTTTGGGGCCTGTTGATTGTAATCTCATCATGTCACGCTCTATTTTTTTTAAGCAATTTGGTTAACTTAATCTATTTAATTAACTTAAGCTATTTGGCTTATGTCATGCTATTTGGAATAGCATTGAGCAATCGTCGTGTTGCCGCATGCTGGGGGTCATGGAAAATATGTTCGGTTTCCCCACTCTCAACACATTGACCATCATCCAACACCATAACACGATGACAGATGGCGCGAATGACAGCAAGATCATGGCTGATAAAAACAGCAGATAGATTATTGGCGGCAACCAGATCACTAATCAGGGCTAATATCTGTTTGCGGATTAATGTATCAAGGCTCGCCGTTGCCTCATCAAACAGGATCACTTCAGGATTGGTGATCAATGCCCTGGCGATTGCAATGCGTTGCCGTTGGCCACCTGAAAAAGCATGGATATAGCGATGCATCATATCCGCCGCCAGCCCTACCGATTCCAGAGCATGAGCAACCTTTTCCGTGATTGCCTGATCAGTCATATTTTGATCCATATTTCGGTTAAGCAGCCCTAGCGGTTCAGCAATAATGCGCCTGACGCTATGGCGTGGATTAAAGGCGCTGTAAGGGTCTTGAAAGACAGCCGATATCCGCCGCCGCATCGCTGTTGTCATGCGTTTCGGGTCAACTACATCACCTGCCAGCATCACCTCACCTTGTTGTGGCCTCTCAAGCCCCAGCAACATTCGCGTTAATGTTGATTTGCCCGCGCCGCTAGTGCCAACAAGGCCGAGACATTCGCCGCGCCGCAATGTCAGCGAAACATCGCGCAGAATAGGCTTATTCCTGTCCGCAATGCCAAACACATTAAACCCTGAAGCATAAGTGACGGATATTTGAGCCGCCTCCAGAATAATGTCCTGACCAGCCTGATGATTTGGATCAGTGGCAACAGGTGGCGGTGCTATATCTAATCGGCTGGCTTCTATCAGCTGCTGACTTTGGTGATGGGTCAGGGTTTTGGCAAAAGGCGGCGATGCGGCATGATCGACCAGCTTGCCTTGATCAAGAACATGGATTTGGTCAACGGTCTGGGCAAGGATAGCCAGATCATGACTAATCATAAATAGAGCCATGTCATCTTCATCAGCGAGCTGTTTTAGCAAGGCCAAAATCTCCGCCTGCGTGACTGTATCCAGAGATGTAGTTGGCTCATCCGCGATCAGCAATTTGGGGCTGCCAATAATAGCCATGGCGATCATGACACGTTGGCATTGACCGCCTGAAAGCATATCAGGCAGGCTGTCAGGGGCGATAATCTCAGGGTCTAGACCAACCCTTGTCAGGCTGTCTAATGCCATGTCATCGGCGACCACGCGGCTAACCCCAAGGGCTAATTCTGCCGCTTCGGCAATTTGTGCCGCCACTGGCTTGATCGGATTAAGCGCTAGTCGCGGGTCTTGAAAGATCATGGCTATATCGGTGCCGCGCCGATAACGCATGATCGCATCATCCGTTAAATCCACCGCCTCACCATTGATCAGCATGGTGCCGCTAATCTGGAAGTTGGGCGGTAACAGCCCCATCATAGCCAGAGATAGAAGCGATTTTCCAGCGCCACTTGCCCCGATCAATCCGATCTTGTCGCCATGCTCAATAGCCAGTGAGACAGATGCCAATAATGGCGTATCATGATGCGAAATGGATAGATTTTTGAGCGCCAGCAATGTCATTTACTGATATCCGTTTCCATATAGTTTGCCTGTCCTGACCGATAAGGGTCGAGGCGCTGACGTAAGCCCTCACCGATTAAATTGACGCCAATGACGGTCAGCATGATGGTCAGCCCGGGGATAATCGCCATATGTGGAGCCAGCCCGATCATGGTTTGGCTATCGGCAAGCATCCGCCCCCAGCTAGGCGTCGGCGGCTGTGCCCCTAAACCAAGATAAGACAAGCCTGCTTCTGCCAGAATGGCCAATGAAAACTGAATACTGGCTTGCAGGATGATAACAGGGGCAATATTTGGCAAGATATGTTCGCTGGCAATACGCGGCAAGGTTTTGCCCGCCAGTCGCGCCGAATGGATATAGGTCATATGGCGCTGTTGCATTGCCGCCGCTCTGGTAATTCGCAGGAATACAGGAATGTTAAAAAGCCCAATAGCCAGCATAGCAATGCCAATACCAGCGCCAAATCCAGCGGTTAACAGCATCGCCATAATCACCGCAGGAAAGGCAAATAAGACATCACCACCGCGCGTTAACACATGATCAAAAAACGGCTTATGGATAAGTGCCGCCATAAGCCCAAGCGGGATGCCGCCAATCATGCCAATCATCACCCCAACCAGAGCTACCGACAATGTGACAGGTGTTGCCGCCATGATTTGTGAGAGGATATCACGACCAAAATGATCAGTCCCAAACCATGCCGCCATTGATGGCGGTTGCATGCGGTTGCTAATATTCATGATGGCCGGATCAGCAGGTGTCCAGAAAAACGAAATCATGCCTGCCAAGCTGATGATGCCAAGAATAATGCCGCCACTTATCAGATTGCGTCTGCCTGCTGATGTGATCAGAAATGGCGATTTTCTCCAAACTCTCATGGTTTTGGTCTCCGCAATCTAGGGTCGATAAGCGCATAGATCACATCGGTGATAAAGGTGACTGTGATAACGATCAGCACCATCATTAATATAATCGCTTCGACAAGGATAATATCACGCTGTCCAATCGCCTGAACCATTAGCCGCCCCAAGCCAGGCAAGGTGAATACATTCTCAATAATGATTGCGCCTGCGATAAGAAATGAAAATTGCATCCCCATAATGGTGACAACAGGGATTAGGGCATTTCGCCATCCATGCCGCCATAAAGCCTGATCACGGCTTAATCCTTTGGCACGAGCAGTACGGATATAATCTTGGTGCGTGATATCAATAAGCGCCGATCGCAACACCCGTAACAATATTGTTGCTTGCGGGATGGCAAGGGCGATTGCGGGAAGCGTTAATTCAGCCAAGCCATGCCATAAGCCTTTATCCCAGCCGCTAAATCCGCCTGATGATACCCAGCCGAGTTGAATAGCAAAGATAAAAATCAGCAAAAGGGCAAACCAGAAATTAGGTAA
>NZIT01000039.1 GCA_002691725.1 SAR116 cluster bacterium
CCGCCGCCGCCGCCACAACAGCAGATGATGGCTTCGCGTCAACCACAGGAACAGATGTAATCTCAATAGGCGTCAGTGGTACTTTTCGGGACTTTTTTTGAGGCTGGTTTTGAGGCTGAATTGGAGGCTGAATTTGCGGCTGAATTTGCGGCTGGATTTGAGGCTCTATCGGGGGATTTATCTTTGATGATACCGCTAATGGCGTTAATGGCGCTAATGGCCTTACCTCAGCCTCAATCGAAGATGGTTCGGATAAACGAACAGGCTTTGGTGCAGGCTTCGGTTCAAGCTTGGTTTCAGGCTTTGGTATTGGCTTGGGCGCAGATAGACTATTAGCTTGTGATGACGGCTCAATGTTTTGCGGTGACGCGCTTTCAATTGGTGGTGATACGTCTTTATTTACCGCGATCTGAATGTGATCAGGGAAATCAACAAAAGCGATATTATCTTCATATGTATCACCCTGATTGGCATTACTGTCATCTGGTTCAATCTGCGCTGGTTTTGCGGCGGCCACAGCATCTGGCATCTGTTCATGAGGGATATGCTGGTCTTGCTCATGCGGCTCAATCCAAATGAATATCATGAACCCAATAACAGAAATGACAGAAGCCGCCCGCCACATGATCAGACCCCTGACTGTTCTAAATAGAAAACTTGCATATCAATCATCAATTTACTGAGATCATTTATTCTCTCATGCGGAGTCATATATTGAAGCTCAACACCTGGATCAGATGGATTTAGATCAGGCGCTACTTGTTTGGCCTGATTGATCTGATCGGCCTCAGCAATAGCATTAAAAGCATTGGCAATATCAGCATCAGTCACTTCAGCATCAGCCGCTTCAGCATCAGCCACTTCAGCATTATCCACTGGCGCTATATCCTGATCCCTATTCAGGCTGGAAATGGTGTTTAGCTCAACTTCTGGCACTGGCGCGGCGACATGTTCAAACCCGTTTACCGATTGTTGCCCAGCGTCAATCTGAAGGCTGGATGACGGCGTTGCGGGCGCGGCTGCTTCCGCCATAGCAAGCTCTGTCAGGATTTCAATATTCGTTGTCAGATGGGCGATATCAGATTTCAACACCTTAATCTCATCTTCTAGTTTGGTGACATTTTCATCAGACGTGACAGGCAAGGATAAAGCGGTTTGATCTATCGTTTCTTTGCCATCCATCATCACATCATCAATTTGGGCAACAACGGTTTTTGATGTCCCTGTCACCCATCCTGATATCCATGTGGAAAACGATTGATCAGGTGAGGCCGTAAACAAATAGCCAAGGGCAGCTAAAACGCTGATATTAAATATAAGAAAACGCATCATTATTCTCCTGCAATGATATGGTGGGAATGAGGGGCAGGCGCATCGCTGTTCATCGTTGTTGTGTTAATCAGGATAAGCATGGTGCGAAGAACCGCAGATAGCGGCAGCCCAATCACTGAGGTCATGAATGCCATGCTAAAATGATTAGTCAGATCAGCAATGATATCATTGACGGTCTCAGGGGTAAGGCCGCCATCTGACAGTGAACCAATGCCAAGCGATATCCCCAGCAAGGTAAAGGTCAGGGCAATGGTCGCAATACCATTACAGGCTTGTAGCCCACTAAGCATCCATTTGCGCCGAAAAGCATCAATATGATCCGAGGCAACCTGACCTTTGGTTTCATAAATCTTCAGACTGCTAAACACACTGACGAGAACCAATAGCATCGTCAGCGTGATAAAGCCGAAGCCAAGAACATCAACAGACCAGATGAAGATATCCGCTGCCGCAAGATCATTGGAAAATGACAGCCCTGCCATGAGGATCACCACTGATCCTAGCATGACGGCTATGGCACGGCCGCCTAATCCGATATTGTCGCTGAATGACGTCCAGCTCATCTGCCAACCCTCGCAACCAGCAAGTCACTAGTCGAAAGACCAACAGTTTCTGCCCAGTGTTGAGTAATCATTTGATCCTTTTCTGCTGCCGCATGACTGAGAAAGGTCAGCTCATAGCTATTAAATGCGCGCAAAGCCGCCGCCGGAGCAGATGATTTTAACGATTTGTCAGTGATAACAATCTTTTCAAGGTCGGTCAGACGCCGCCAGGATGACATCATATATTCAGACCGTTGCGGGATAGAAATATCACCATCCAGCATCTTGGAAAGCGCAATGGCACGTTCGCGTTCAAGATTGTCTAATGAGTTTGCCATCGCTGGCATGGCTGTGGCGAGAGAGGCTAAAATAGCAGATAAAGCAAGTAAACGTTTCATGAGAAACTCCTCTATTGTGATTAAGAGCGGTTGATAAAGAGTTGAATATTATTGGCTGGCGAGTCATATTTTTTCGGCTCAAATCCATCTATGCCGTATTGAAACTCATTCAGATCATCAGCAAATGCCTGAGCATCAAGCGATACCAGCTTTGCCATATGTCCAAGCACATCTTCTTCCATGGCAAGGATAGCCAGCTCTGACTGAATATCCTGCATGCTAAGACGCAGCTCTTCCTCGCGTGTCATCGGCTCACCGTCTATTGATCCGCCGATATGATTAGATGGATGGCTTTCAATGGCCTCAACAAGCTGGCTGATAGCAGACTGATTTTCGGCATAGGCTTGTGCGAACTCGGTTTCAGGCATCATGGTAGATGTGAACAGATCGTCACGCAGGCTGCTATCGACATTCGCTGCCCGATCAGCCACCGCCGCATGGACTTCATCAAATTGCGCTGATTGGCTATTTTCATAAGCGGACAGCTTCGATTGACGGAGCAAGCGGTTATAAATATCCAGCTTGACCACTAACCGCTTTTTCTTGAGCTGGATTTGCTCGCCCATAAGCTGAATATAATCACGCTTACCAGATATTAACTGATGCCTAGCTTCTAGTTGCTCTTGCCCATGATAGAGATCAAGATCAGATTGCAGCTGTGTCAGAAATGAGACTTGCCCATTAATTGTCTGCTCTAATGAGCCTAATTCTGTTGCCAGAGCTGAGCGATCAAAATCTTGCTCAATCGCTGTTTCCAAATGTTTCGGCGGCAGAATAAGTATCTTTTCACTGATTGTTGGTGACCAGCCAATTTCATTTGCAGCGGCCGGCAAGCAGATCAGACTAGTCGTTGCCAACATGCTTAGCGCCATGCTTACTTTTAAGATTTTTTTCATAATCCTATCTCCTTAAAACCCGATAAATCGGTATGACAATCAATTATTTTCCCAGTACCAGATGCGTCTAATCTCATCCTTAACGGACGGCTTGGCGTTTAGCGAAGCCAGATTTAAGAGTGATTTTTTGTCTGATTTGGTATAGGAAAATAGCGCTTCATAAGTGTCCAGGAATGACGTTCCATCAGCATAAATCAAATCTTTGCCGCCAAAGGCTGTTTTGAACTTTTCCAGATTAACCTTGGCTTTGGCAACGTCACCACCGATGAGATAATTCTGAATACTTAGCGCATAGGCTTTCATCCGTTGCTCTTCGCTGACCAGATGTGTGCCGTCAATAACGCTATATTCGCACCCTTCCAGTATCTTGGCACTTGACAGGAATTGGGCAGAGTCACCATTTTCACGCGCCATACGATCACGTTCAATGCCCTCAGTCAGACACCGATCAAAGCCATTAATGACCTGCAAATCACCAAGTCTGTTTTGGTGAAAATCAATCACATTAGCCTGGCCGCTTGGGGCAACAGGCGAACAGGCGGTCATCATGGCCGCCGCACCAAGGATTGAAAATAATAGATATGTTTTCATAGCTTTCCTCACAGAGAATGGGTTCTGTAAGGGATATGAAAGCTTTTGGGAAATTTTTGCTAAATATCGCTAAATGAATATTTTTTCAGCATGGTTTATTCGTCATCAATTGATGCATTATTAATGATAATTATGAAGTTTTGCATCAATTCGCTTTTAATGAGATATTGATTAAATTCAATCAGTGATCTTGATTAAGCGCATCCATGGCTGGAATCTCATGCTCACGGCGTTTAATATAATCCCATAGCGCGTCTTCCATGGCGACATCAAGATCAGGTTTCTGATATTCGGAAAGCATGTGTTTGACTTTATCTAAGCCGCGCTCTGTGATCTCTTTTGCGCCTTCTGCCGCCCATTGTTCATACGAATCATTATTAAATAGTTGCGGCATGAAAAAGGCTTCCTGAAACCGCTTTTGCGTATGCGGATGACCGAGATAATGTCCGCCCGGCCCGACATCACGAATAGCTAATAATGCCTCATCAAAATCATCCCAATTCAAGCCTTCAGCCATGCGATAGCCCATTGCACATTGTTCAGCATCAACAACAAACTTTGCCATAGAACAATGCATCCCCGCCTCATTCCAGCCAGCCGAATGCCAGATATAATTGGCTCCTGATAATAGAACAGACATTAAGGTTGTTGCGCTTTCATAGCCAGCTTGAGCATCAAATGTTTTTGCCCCGCCCAAGGTGTTAGATGTCCGCCATGGCACTTGATAATAGCGCGCCATTTGACCAATCATAAAGTTCATTAAACTTATTTCAGGGGTTCCCGCCATCGGCGCCCCTGACCGCATCGAGACCGTCGATAGGTAATGCCCATAAATCGCTGGACAACCCGGATTAATGATCTGCGTGTAGGCCAGCGCGGATAATGCCTCGGCGTTCAACTGCGCCACGGCTGGCACTGTTGAGGCTGGTGTATTTGCCCCGCCAAGCACAAAAGGTGAGCATAACACAGGTTGATTGCGGCGATTGAACGCGCGCATTGCCGATAACATGGTCTCATCCCAGACAAGTGGTGAATTGCCGTTACAATTGCCAACAACAACAGCATGTGTTTGCAGATAGTCATCACCAAACAGGATCGCGCACATATCAAGCACATCCTCCGCATTCTTGCCAGAGGTGGTCATCCCCATAAATGTCTTGTCAGAATGGATAATGGACGACATGGTGATATGCAGATGCCGATATGAGACTGGCAAATCCATCGGTTCAACAATATGATGGGCGCTCGAATGAAGCGCTGGCAACATATGCGACAATTTATGAAAATCGCTGAGATCGGCAATGGTTGGCAGGCGGCGTTCATCATTAAGATCACGCAAATATGGCGCCCCTGTCATCGGGATAAACATCGCATCACGGCCACCGATCGACACGGTTTTATCCGGATTGCGCGCGTTAAGCGTAATCTGCGACGGGATGGTTTTTATCTTTTCGCGCACCATTTCCCTGTCAAGATAGACACGAGTATCAACAACTTTTGCGCCAGCCTTACGCCAATCCTCCAGGGCAATCGGATCAGTAAATGCGACCCCAACCTGCTCCAAAATATCCATGGAAGCGTTATCAATCTTTTCAATTTGCTCACTATCCATTGGCTCTACCAATGGGATTTTGCTTTTAAGCGTTGGCAACATCGCAACATCAGGCTGGCGTCGCAAATGCCGTCTTTCGCTTCGACCGCCACGTCTTTCGGCACGTCTCTCGCCACGTCTCTCGCCACGTCTTTGTGTTAACTGATCATTCGCAGACATACGTGATACCTATAAAAAATAAAATTAAATATAAAGAAAATACATTGTGAATATTAATTTTATGTACTATTTATTACATTGTGTCTACATGATCTATCAGGCTCGATCAAATGACAAATAGTAATACCAATACCGCTAAAAAGAAAATCAATAAATCTGATATTCTTTCAACATTGCGACGTCAGATCATTACCATGGAGCTAAGGCCAGGTGCGGCTTTGGATGAGGCTGAGCTTTGCGCCAAGTTAGAGATATCAAGAACCCCCTTGCGTGAAATTCTTATCCTGTTATCAAGCGAAGGCTATATCCAGATTAGAGAAAACAGAGGCACTTTTGTTGCGTCCATGGATTATCATACCATTCGCCGATTATTTCAAACCGCGCCAATGATTTATTCGGCGATATCACGCTTAGCCGCCGAAAACGCAACCTCCCAACAGGTTGATGAATTGGCAAAACACCAAAGCCGTTTCAGTAAAGCCATGGAAAGCCAGTCGATTGAAAGCATGATTTATCATAACGACTGTTTTCATCATTATGTTGGCATCATTGCTGATAATGCCTTTCTAATGCCAAGCCTGAAAAGGCTGTTGATTGATCATGCCCGTATCGGCAATACCTTTTGGAATAACACCCGCGCTGAACAAGCCGAGGAGATGCGGCAAGCCAGTAAAGACCATGATCAGCTTATTGCCGCCATTGCCGACCATGATGTTGAGACGGCGGTCGAGATTACAAAAATGCACTGGCACGCATCAAAAGGCAATATTAATAAATACATCATGCCTGATTCCATTGTTGAAGCCGACGACAGTAAGATGGGATAACCTGATCATGTATCATTTTTATGGAATATATACGCCGGTCATTACCCCATTCAGAGAAGATTTTTCCATTGATGAGACCGCTTATGCCAATATCATTGAGAGGCTAATCAGCGATGGTGTTCATGGCATTATCATTGCTGGTACAACTGGCGAATATTATGCACAAAGCATGGATGAACGCATCCGCATGTTGGAATGTGGGTGTGAGATTATTAACCGCCGCCTGCCGGTGATTGGTGGCACTGGCGCTATCCGTACCGAAGATTCCATTGCACTCGCCAAAGCCGCAAAACAAGCCGGGGTTGACGCTATCCTTGTAGCAACGCCGCCCTATGCACAGCCAACTGGACGCGAAAATGCGCTGCATGCGCTATCGGTGCAACGGGCAGCAGACCTGCCCGCAATGCTTTATAACTATCCCGGCCGCATGGCCGCCCCTATGGATGAGGACTTCCTCGACAGAATTGGCCAGGCGCCAGCATTTTGCGCGATCAAAGAAAGCTCTGGGGATATTAACCGCTTGCATTTATTAGCGCGGCAATATCCGCAAATTGCGTTATCTTGTGGCATGGATGATCAAGCGCTAGAGTTTTTTGCATGGGGAGCTGAAAGCTGGGTTTGCGCCGCCAGTAACTTTGCTGCCTCAGCACATATTGCGCTATGGAAGGCATGTGTTGTTGACAATAATTTTATCAAGGGGCGGCGTATAATGACCGCCATGTTGCCTTTAATGCAGGCATTGGAACAAGGTGGAAAATTCGTTCAGTCCATCAAATACGGGGTATCAAGACAAGGTATCTCTGCTGGCCCACCACGGGCACCTCTCAGGCCATTGAATAAAGACGATAAACGTATTCTTGATCAGGTCATTGACACGATGAACACAACCATTGACCGTATTGAGAAAGAAAAGGCGACGGAGAAGGAGAACTGATATGTCTGATTTGCAAAGCTATGAAGATTATAAAGCACTGGCAGAACAGATCCGCTTGCCATCAGCAGCGTTTATAAATGGTGCCTTTCAAGCTGGTGGCGGCCGCGAAATGGATATCATCAATCCAGCGACTGATGATATCCTGACCTCGATTGCCATGACCGATGCGGACACTACTGATTATGCCGTCTCAAAAGCCCGTGAAGCATTTGATCAAGGGCATTGGTCACGTTGTCATCCCGCTGAACGCAAAGAGGTATTGATCAGGCTATGTAAGCTAATGACGCGAAATCGCCATGAATTAGCCGTTATGGAAAGCCTGGATAGCGGAAAGCCTATTCAGGATTGCGCCACTATTGATCTGCCAGAGGCGATCAACTGCATCAAATGGCATGCAGAGGCCATTGATAAGATTTATGATGATGTTGCCCCAACAGGTGAGGATGCCATGGCGATGATTATCCGTCAGCCTATTGGTGTTGTTGGCTGTGTTCTGCCATGGAACTTTCCGTTATTGATGATGGCATGGAAGATTGGCCCTGCGCTAGCCGCTGGTAACTCTGTTATGATAAAGCCCGCAGAAGAAACTCCACTAACAGCTCTACGGCTGGCTGAACTGGCGCTGGAAGCAGGTATTCCGCGCGGCGTTTTTCAGGTCTTGCCCGGTGATGGTCTGACAACAGGTCAAGCGATGGGGCTACATCCTGACATTGATATGATTAGCTTTACCGGCTCGACCGAAACCGGGCGGCATTTTCTGCGGTATTCGGCGCAATCGAACCTCAAGAAGATTACGCTTGAATGTGGCGGCAAAAATCCGTGCCTGGTGTTGAAAGATGCTGAGCATATTAATAAAGTCGCTGAGCATATTGCGATGGGCGCGTTTTGGAATATGGGGCAGAATTGTTCTGCTATTTCTCGCGTTATTGTTGATAAATCGCGCGCTGATGAATTGCGTGACGCTTTGCTATTTCATATTGGGCAATTTCATCAAGGCGATCCACTTGACCCCAAAAATCGGTTAGGCGTTTTGGTATCTGACTCGCATTTCAGCAAAGTCAAATCCTTCCTTGATAAAGCCGAAAAAGATAAATTATCTGCTCTATGTGGCGCTGTTGAGACCAAGGAAAAGCAGATCACACCAACCGTTTTTTATGATGTTGACCCTGCCCATTCGCTTGCCACAGATGAGGTGTTTGGCCCTGTTCTTTGCCTGATTATCGCATCCGACACAGATCATGCGGTGCAGATTGCAAATGCGACTAATTACGGGTTAACTGCCAGTATTTTCAGCGCCTCAATCGGCGCGGCGTTGCGGTCTGCGCGGGCAATCAAAGCCGGAACGGTTACCGTCAATTGCTATGGCGAAGGCGATATCACAACACCATTTGGCGGCTGGAAAGAATCTGGCTTTGGCGGCAGAGACAATGGCCTTGCCGCGCATGATCAATTTACCGAAACCAAGACCATTTGGGTCAATCTTGATGATTATAATGATGAGGAATTAATTAATGAGTGATCATTATTCAGCCAAGCGACTACCAGTTGATCCAGGTCAGACAGGATGGCTTAACATAATAGAAAAAGTGCCATCCTATCCGACGTTAGAGCAAAACATCTCAGCCGATTGGGTCATTATTGGAGGCGGCTTTACCGGTCTAAGTGCCGCCAAACAGCTTGCTTATAAAGGCGGAAGTGGATTATCCATAGCCTTGCTTGAAGCAAGTCAAATTGGGGCTGGCCCGGCTGGCCGCAATTCCGGATTTATGATTGATCTGCCGCATGCGCTGGGCGGCGATTCATATGTTGGTGACCTGTCATCTGACCGTGAACAAATTCGTTTGAACAGGATCGCCCAAAGATTTGCCACAGACGCCGCCAAAGAATATCAAATGCCCGATCATTGCGTTGACAAAAGTGGCAAGATTAATGCCAGTGTTGACTATAACGGCCAACATCATAATGACATCTATGCCAAGCAATTAGATGAACTTGGCGAAACATATTCGATGCTATCCAGTGATGATATGCAAGCCATCACAGGCTCTCAATTTTATTCTGGTGGTCTTTACACGCCGGGGACGATTTTATTACAGCCTGCCGAATATATCACCAGATTAGCTCGCGGGGTTTGCCAGAGAAAACCTCAACTTCAGATATTTGAACACTCACCCGCGCTGTCATTTACCAGAGTGGGGAAACATTGGGTGATCAAAACACAACATGGTTCTGTAACCGCTGAAGGGATCATTATTGCTGCTAATGGTCATGCGGAATCATTTGGGTTTTATCAAAACCGGCTCATGCATGTATTTACCTATGCTTCCATGACCAGGCCGTTAACTGCATCTCAGCAAAAAATGATTGGCGGGGATGAGCGTTGGGGCATTACCCCGTCTGATCCTATGGGAACAACAATCAGGCGTATCAACACCCCCGAAGGCAACCGAATCGTAATCCGAAATGGCTGGAGTTTTGATCCATCTATGCAAATATCACCATCACGCATAGAAAATTATGTGAAATCCCATCGGTTAAGTTTTAACCGCCGCTATCCTGAATTACATGATGTTGATTTTGAATATAGCTGGGGTGGTCGCTTATGCTTATCCAGAAACACTGTTCCTGCCTTTGGTTGGGTTGACAAAAATGTAATATCTGCCTGTTGCCAGAATGGATTAGGAACGGCACAAGGCACATTAGCTGGTATGGCCGCCGCCGATTTAGCCATGGATAGAAACACCGAAGTCATAACATATTTGACAAATCATGATGCTCCGTCCAAGCTTCCGCCTAGAGTACTTAGCTATATCGGTGCAAATGCAACGATTAAGATCAAAGAGTTTAGGGCAAGAAAAGAAATGTAAGTCCTGTTTGGCTTGCAATATATACTGATCATTCAACACATATTGGGAGGAATGAATGAAAAAAACGATGATGACGATAATGGGCGCAGCACTTGGCATTGGTATGATGTCAAACGTTGCCAAAGCAGATTGTGGCGAGGTAAGCATCGGTGCAATGGGTTGGGCATCGGGTGAGAGCATTACTGCCCTTGCTCAATTTGTCCTTGAGCAGGGTTACGGATGCTCCGTTTCTGTTGTCCCAACTGATACTGTACCTGCTGTGACTTCGCTCGCTGAAAATGGTCAGCCAGATATCGTGCCAGAAGTCTGGAAAAACTCAGCTACCGTTTATGGTGAGCTTGAGGCGGAAGGAAAAGTTATCACTGCATCTGATGTTTTCCAAAATGGTGGTGAAGAAGGTTGGTGGATACCAACCAGCTTAGCTAAAAAGCATCCTGAGCTGACAACAATTGATGGTATTCTCGCTAATCCTGAGCTTGTTGGTGGACGTTTCCATAACTGTCCTGTTGGCTGGGGTTGCCGGATCGTCAATGACAATCTGAAAGTTGTGCATCAGCTGGAAGCCAATGGCATTGAAGTATTTGACCACGGGTCAGGTGCTAACCTTGGTGCGTCTATTGCGGCAGCATTTGCCGATGAAGCGCCTTGGTTTGGATATTACTGGGGCCCAACAGCGGTGCTTGGTAAGTATGAAATGACCAAGGTTGATATTGGTGATGTTGATCCTGCACAGCATGCGATTAATCAGAACGCAGATTCTCCAGATGGTGATCTAGGCGTGTCTGGTTTTCCATCAGCGCCAGTGCTTAATGCTGTCACAGCAGACCTTGCCAAGCGTGAGCCAGAAGTCTTCAAGTTCGTCCAGAACATGAGCTTTCCTAACGACGTCATGAGCAAGATGCTAGCGTGGAAAGAGGCGAATAACGCTTCTGCTGACGAAGCTGCTGCCTGGGTGCTGACAAACTACACTGATATGGTGATGGGTTGGGTTAATGCTGACGCTAAAGGCAAGCTAGAAGCGCTTCTCTAAACCAAAAATAAATGTTTCACTGGAACGGGGTAATCCTGTTCCGGTGATTTGTTATATATTATATATAACTTTTCAACAGGTTAAGAATAAAAACACCCACTTAATAAAACTGGTTTAAGGATGGGGGGAATCTTTTGTTATGGCTGCATTTGAAAATGTATTTAGTTTTTTCGGGCTGTCTGAATGGTGTGATAGCGGTAAGCAAAAAGCACTGATTAGTCTTAAAAGCCTGAAAAATGAAGAAACGGCATGGTGGGATATTCCGTTTCCATCGCTGGATAATTTACATAAAGCATGTGGCTCTATCCCCCAATCTCGTGATTTAACCGCTTCACTAGAAGACGGGTTTTTATATATTCGCCCATCTTTGCGAACCGTCCTTGATCCGATCACGCAGCCCCTGTCATGGATGCTGGATTCGGCATTATATCTCTTTACCAATACACCATGGTGGATATTACTCCCACTTTTTATCCTCGCTGTTCAATGGTCAGCGCGGTCATGGAAAATCACCGCATTTGTTGTTGGCTGCATTATTTTTTATCTTGCCACAGATCACTACACCTACGCTATGCAGACCCTATCGATCATATTTGTGTGTACGGTGTTATGCGTTGTTATCGGCGTGCCGACAGGTATTTTAATGGCCAGGAGCAATACATTTCAGCGAATGCTCATCCCCATTCTTGATATGTTGCAGACGTTGCCGACTTTTGTTTACCTGATCCCGTTGATCTTTATTTTCAAAATTACTGAGCCAAAGCTATATGGTCTCGCTATCATTCTCTATGCCATTGTTCCGGTAATCCGGTTAACCGATTTAGGCATCAGACTAGTCGATAAAGATGTCATAGAGGCCGCAAATGCCTATGGTATGACAAAGCGACAATTGCTCTTTAATGTTCAGGTTCCGCTTGCCATGCCTAATATTATGGCAGGAGTTAATCAGACCATTATGATGAGCTTAGCCATGGTTGTTATCGCATCGCTGGTATCGGCACCTGGGCTTGGTACATTGGTACTGGATGGCATTAACAATCTTCGGCTTGGGGTTGGGTTTATGGCTGGTATCGGCATTGTTTTGCTTGCCATTATTTTAGACCGAGTATCTAAATCAGCACTTAAACGTATGAACAAAACCTATCACGGCTAGGACAGATATTATGACGTCAACACAATCACAAAAATCTTCTGATATTGCTATTTCTATCCGTAATCTGTTCAAGATTTTTGGTGATGACCCAAAATCTGTCTTGCCACAATTACATGACGGCATTGACAAAGCAGATGTTCAGCGAAAAACTGGTCATGTCATTGGTCTAAACAACATTAATGTTGATATTCAATCAGGCAAAATCACCGTCATCATGGGCTTATCTGGTTCGGGTAAATCGACCTTGATCCGTCATATTAACCGCCTGATTGAACCCACTGCGGGTGAGATTTTGTTGGATGGAGAAAATATTCTCAATCTGCCTGACGATAAATTGCGGCAGTTGCGACAGACGCGGATGTCTATGGTCTTTCAGAAATTTGCTCTGCTTCCGCATCGAACCGTTCTGCAAAACACGATGCTGGCGCCGATGGTCAGGAACGAAGATAAGGTCAAATCCGAAAAAGAGGCGCGATATTGGCTGTCACGGGTTGAACTGGATGGATATGAAGATGCCTATCCGCATCAGCTATCTGGCGGCATGCAGCAACGTGTCGGGATTGCAAGAGCATTAACATCAAATGCTGATTTCATGCTCATGGATGAGGCGTTTTCCGCGCTTGATCCACTGATTAGAACATCTATGCAGGACTTGCTTCTTGATCTTCAAGAAGACCTCCATAAAACCATCATCTTCATCACGCATGATTTGGATGAAGCGTTGAAAATCGCTGATCATCTGGTGGTGCTGAAAGATGGCTTTGTTGTCCAGCAAGGAAATCCCCAGCATATTATTCTTAATCCTTCTGACCCTTATATTGAGGAGTTTGTGAGTGATATTAATCGCGCCCGCGTGCTCCGTGTTGGATCGGTCATGAAGCCAGCAAAAACGACAAAGAAAACCACTGGTAGCATTGCCGGCAGCATTGATAGTAAGCAATCCTTGGAACAACTGATTGCCCAGGCAGATGGCGATGTGAAAGGCCTTTATGCGGTTACAGAAATGGATAAGGTGGTCGGCCATATCGAAATGACGCAGGTCTATAAAGCCCTTGTTCGTTATAATTTGACGACCTCACGCCGAGCAAAATAGCCATGCGAATTGATTGTTTGCAATATTGCCAGTGGTCGCCAAAAATTTTTCAGCAATGGGCTGATGGTGGTGTAGACGCCGTTCATGTCACAATCGCTTATCATGAAAACTTTCGTGAAACCGTCATCAATATCGAAAAATGGAATCGCTGGTTTGAAGATTATTCTGACCGGATCGTCCAGGCCTTTAACGCCGAAGATATCATAGCCGCCAAAGCCACAGGCAGAACCGCTGTCATATATGGGCTTCAGAACCCCTCACCTATTGAGGATGATATCGGGCTTGTTGAAGTCTTGCATCGGCTTGGCGTGCGCTTCATGCAACTCACCTACAATAATCAGTCCCTGCTTGCCACTGGCTGTTATGAAGATGACGATACGGGCTTAACCCGTATGGGCAAAGAAGTCGTGCGTGAAATGAATAGAGTAGGATTGGTCGTGGATATGTCACATTCCGCCGAAGCCTCGACGCTTGC
>NZIT01000040.1 GCA_002691725.1 SAR116 cluster bacterium
AGATAGCCGAGCGCTTGGATCACCTGCTTGATACTCTCACAGCGGCAAGGCAAACCAGCTTTTTCGGATTCGGCCGTAAAAAATCAGCCATTAAAGGGCTTTATCTATGGGGCGGTGTTGGCCGCGGAAAATCCATGCTGATGGATATGTTTGTTGGCCACGCCAATACACATAAAGATATTGATGTTTGCCGATTTCATTTTCATGATTTCATGACAGCTATTCACGCCATTGTTCACAAACAACGGGCGCAAGGCAAATCTGATCCGACAGGGCAGGTAATGGCGCAGATAACCAAAGGCGCGGATATTGTCTGTTTTGATGAAATGGAAGTCCGGGATATCGCCGATGCGATGATCATTGCACGGGTCATGGATGGCTATATGCGCGGCGGTGGGGTGTTGGTGGTGACGTCAAACCGGCATCCTGATGATCTCTATCTTGATGGCCTGCAACGTGAGCGGTTTTTGCCATTTATCGAGGCGCTCAAAACCTATAATGAAGTGATTGAGATTGGCGGCAAGACAGATTGGCGGCACCGTCTGCTGAAAGCCATGCCGGGATGGTATTTCCCGCTTGATGGTGATGCCGAAGCGGCCATGGCAACGGCGATGGAGCAGCTCACAGGCGGCGCTAATCGGCAGCCGTTGACGGTGATGATTGCTGGCCGTGAGATTATCATCCCTGATGCGGCAAACGGGATTGGCATGATCAGCTTTGACGATATTTGCGGGGTGCCTCTGGCGGCGGCTGATTATTTGGTGCTGGCGGAACGCTTTGCCGGATTATTGATCACAAATATTCCGCCGCTTTCAGATGCGTTGCAGAATGAGACGCGGCGATTGATATGGCTTGTCGATGCGTTTTATGACCGTAAGCGGTTTTTGATTGCGTCGGCGGCTAGTGATATCGATCAGCTCTATCAGGGCAGCCAATGGCAAGGGGAGTTTCCGCGAACGGTTTCACGGCTGACAGAAATGACAAGACTTGCCCATACCAAATGACAGGCGTTTGCCTAATCAAAAGTGTCCATGGGCAAGATATATAAGTGATGGTGTTGTGTTTTTGTTGCGTATCATAAGAGGATTGACTATTGTTATCTGAGAGATGGTGCAGATCATCTGCATCAGTTTTTCAAAAAGTTGTGAAAGAGTAATCGGTTTCCAGAAGCAGTTTTGATATGCGGGGGACGATTACACGAAGGGGGTTTCATGGCAAGGCATAAGATTGGTCTTATTGGGGCTGGTAATATTGGCGGAACGCTTGCCTTATTGGCTGGTATCAAAGAATTGGGTGATATCGTTTTATTCGATATTATGGAAGGCATCCCACAAGGCAAAGCCCTTGATTTGGTTGAGGCCAGCCCGGTTGAAGGATTTAATGCAAATATCACAGGCAGTCAGGATTACGCTGATCTAGCTGGTGCGGATGTGATTATTGTGACCGCTGGTGTCGCCCGCAAGCCAGGCATGAGCCGTGATGATTTAGTTGGCATCAATACCGGCGTCATGGAACAGGTTGGCGCCGGGATTAAGG
The DNA here is from genome assembly GCA_002691725.1 of SAR116 cluster bacterium. Lineage (GTDB taxonomy): Bacteria > Pseudomonadota > Alphaproteobacteria > Puniceispirillales > UBA1172 > UBA12202. The sequence continues at coordinate 1,537 of NZIT01000040.1, forward strand.
CGCATTGTCCAAATGCTTTTGTCATCTGCATTACCAACCCGCTTGATGCCATGGTTGGCGTCTTGCAACAAGCATCTGGATTACCCACCGAAAAAGTTGTTGGCATGGCTGGTGTTCTTGATAGCGCGCGCTTCTGTTATTTCCTGGCTGAGGAGTTTGGGGTTTCGGTTGAAGACGTTAATGCCTTTGTCCTTGGCGGTCATGGCGACAGCATGGTGCCGTTGGTACGTTACTCAACCGTTGCTGGTATCCCTGTTCCTGATCTGGTGGCGATGGGGTGGAGCACTCAGGCAAAGATTGATCAGATTGTTCAGCGGACGCGCGATGGCGGGGCTGAGATTGTTGGTCTCTTAAAAACCGGGTCAGCGTTTTATGCGCCAGCCTCATCAGCCATTGATATGGCGGAAGCCTATCTCAAAGATAAAAAGCGAATTCTGCCTTGCGCGGCTTATGTAGATGGCGCCTATGGATTAGACGGATTATATGTTGGCGTCCCTGTTGTTCTGGGCGCTGGCGGTGTTGAAAAAATCGTTGAAATTGATCTTAATGATGACGAAAAGACGATGTTTGATCATTCGGTTGCCGCTGTTCGGTCACTGGTAGAAGTCGTTGAAAACGTCCGAGCAAACAAATAAATGATATGAAAAATCTAGCATCATTAGAGGACCCCCATGGAGGACCCCAGCCAAAATAAGAACCAGGATAGCGATCAAGATAGAAGCCACGATCCAAATGTCTATTCAGAATCGGATCAGGAGTTTTTGTCAGGGACAAATGCTGTCTATATCGCTCAGTTGCAACAAAAATGGCGCCAGAATCCGCTTGCCATTGATCAGGAATGGGCGCGCTGGTTTGAACGTCTTAACCGTTTATCCGAAGTCGGCTCAAACGATGAAATTGAGCGCCGACCATCTTGGGGATTAGAAGCAAGGGGACTAGACGCAAGCGGATTAGACGCAAGCGCTGTCATAAATGCCGCAGATGCCAGCGAAAATAAAAGCAACGGCCATCTGTCCTCTGCCGTCACTTCAATTGATATTCGCGCCGCGACCCTTGATTCAATCAAGGCCATAATGCTGATCCGCGCCTTTCGTATTCGCGGTCATTTGCAAGCCTCGCTTGATCCTCTCAATCTGGTTGAAAAGACGTATCACCCTGAACTTGATCCAGAAACCTACGGCTTTACTGATGCTGATATGGATCGCCCCATTTTTATTAATTATGTGCTGGGGCTGGAAGTCGCGACCTTGCGGCAAATCCTTGAAATTGTCAGAGAAACCTATTGCGGCACCATTGGTGTTGAGTTCATGCATATTCAGGACCCTGAACAAAAATCCTGGATACAAATGCGTATGGAAGCTATTCGTAACCACACAGAGTTCACCAGCGTTGGCAAGAAGACTATTTATGAACGCCTTGTCTCGGCTGAAAACTTTGAGCAATTTCTGCATAAGAAATATGTAGGCACAAAGCGTTTCGGTCTTGATGGGGGTGAGGCGATTATCCCGGCACTCGAACAGATTCTTAAACGTGGCTCTCAATTAAACTTGCAAGAGGTTGTCATTGGGATGTCGCATCGGGGGCGGCTCAATGTGTTGCATAATGTTCTTAGCAAGCCGTTCCGTGCCATTATTTCTGAGTTTTTGGGCAACCCTGCCAATCCCGAAGATGTCGGCGGTTCAGGTGATGTGAAATATCATATGGGCGCCTCATCAGATCGCAGCTTTGATGACAAAGAGGTTCATCTGACCCTTAACGCCAACCCCTCGCATCTTGAGGTTGTCAATCCGGTTGTTGTTGGCCGCACACGCGCCAAGCAGAAACAACAGCAAGATAATGATGGCAGTAAAGTGATGGGGCTGCTCATTCATGGTGATGCGGCGTTTGCTGGTCAGGGTATTGTCGCCGAAACTTTCGCCTTTTCGGCTTTGCGCGGCTATCGCACAGGCGGCACCATGCATATTATTGTCAATAACCAGATTGGTTTCACGACTGATCCGTCATATTCTCGCTCATCTCCTTATCCGACAGATGTTGCTAAGATGGTGATGTCACCAATCTTTCATGTAAACACCGATGATGTTGAGGCGATGGTGCATGTCGCGCGAATCGCAACAGAGTTCAGGCAGAAGTTTAAAACTGATGTCATTATTGATATGATTTGTTATCGCCGCTTTGGTCACAATGAAGGCGATGAGCCGATGTTCACACAGCCAAAGATGTATCAGAAAATCGCCACGCATCCATCCGCGCGAAAAATGTATGCCGACCAGCTGGTTGCCGAAGGTGAGCTGACAGCAGAAGAAGCCCAGAAAATTGTTGATGATCACCTCGCACATCTAGAGGAAGAATTTGAGGCTGGCACTAATTACAAACCCAATAAAGCAGACTGGTTAGAAGGCAAATGGTCAGGTCTTCGTGCCGCGCATGGTGATGATAGACGCGGCTCAACCTCGGTTTCAGAAGATGCTATTGACCAAGTTGCCAAGGCGATGACGACAATACCTGATGGCTTAACCATTAACTCCAAGCTGAAGCGTGTGATTGCGGCGCGTGAAAAAGCTATCTCAGAAGGCGCAAAAATTGACTGGGCGACGGCTGAGCATCTGGCCTTTGGCACGCTTTTGATTGAAGGCAATATGGTGCGGTTATCCGGGCAGGATTCATGCCGAGGAACATTCTCACAGCGGCATGCGGTATTTGTCGATCAAGAGACTAATGAACGCTACACGCCTCTCCACCATATTAGCGCTGATCAAGCCACATTTGAGGTTATTGACTCGCCATTATCAGAAGCTTCTGTGCTTGGATTTGATTACGGATTTAGTCAGGCTGAACCGAATGCGCTGGTGATGTGGGAAGCGCAGTTTGGTGATTTTGCCAATGGCGCGCAGGTTGTTGTTGATCAGTTCATTTCATCAGGTGAGGCCAAATGGCTCCGCATGAGTGGTCTGGTGATGTTGCTTCCGCATGGTCATGAGGGGCAAGGCCCTGAACATTCATCAGCACGGCTGGAACGCTATCTGCAACTATGTGCTGAAGATAATATGCAGGTTGTTAATTGCACGACGCCAGCCAATTATTTTCATGCCCTGAGACGTCAGGTGCGGCGTGATTTCCGTAAGCCGCTGATTGTTATGACGCCTAAATCGCTGCTTCGGCATAAGGCTTGCGTGTCTGGCATTGATGATTTTCTGGAAGGCTCATCATTTCATCGGGTCATTGAAGAACACGATAAAACGATCAGCGCAACGCCAAAACGCATCGTTCTCTGTTCAGGTAAAGTCTATTATGATCTGATTGATGAGAGACAAAAGCGCGGCATTACTGACATCTCTATTGTCCGGGTGGAGCAGCTTTATCCATTTCCGAAAGGGCCTTTAACACGAGTCTTTACGGCGGCACCTGAGGCGCAAATTGTCTGGTGCCAGGAAGAGCCAATGAATATGGGGGCGTGGGATTATATCGATCCACGGCTTGAGAAACTCCTTTTAACCATAGGCAATAAGCATACTCGACCTGCATATGTTGGCCGTGATGCGGCGGCATCACCAGCAACAGGTAGCCTGTCCAGACATCAAAAAGAACAGCAGAAACTAGTAAATGATGCGCTTGATCTGGATGCTATGGGTGTTCGTTTTGTCGCAGAATAACAATTAAGGTTAGCAATCAGAAAGGCAAATCCATGAGCTTGGAAATTAAGGTTCCTACACTTGGCGAATCAGTGACAGAAGCCACGGTCTCACGCTGGACAAAGACGGTTGGTGAGCATATTGGTAAAGATGAAAATCTGGCTGAGCTGGAAACCGATAAGGTGACGTTGGATGTGCCATCACCTGTTAGCGGCAAGATTATCAGCCTGTCCGTGGGTGAGGGTGAAACTATTGAGGCTAATGCTGTTCTTGCTATCGTTGAAGAAGGCGCAGAAGGGGAAAAATCAGCAGCACCTGCATCAGAAACACCTGCACCAGCATCAGAATCACCTGCGGCGGCGGCAACACCTGAACCAGCACCTGCACCAGTACCTGCTGCATCTGCCTCTACATCTGGCGCTATGCCGCTATCGCCCGCAGTTCGCCGCCTGCTTGATGAAAATCATCTTGATGCCAATAGCATAACAGCAACTGGCAAAGATGGCCGCTTGACGAAAGCTGATGTTTTGGCGGCGATTGCGTCTCCATCTGTATTAACGCCAAAACCACCGCCAACATCACCTTTAGCACCACCGCCACCAAAACCACCTTTGGCATCAACGCCTGCTCCGGCGCCGGTTAAGCCACGAGCTGATCATCCGCGTGAAGAACGTGTCCCTATGTCTCGATTGCGGCAAGTCATTGCTCGGCGTCTCAAAGATGCTCAGAATACGGCGGCTATGCTGACCACCTTCAATGAGGTGGATATGAGCGCAGTGATCAATATTCGCGCTGAACATAAAGACAGTTTTGAGAAACGCCATGGCGTCAAGCTCGGTTTTATGAGCTTTTTTGTCCATGCGGTGATTGAGGCGCTGAAAGATTATCCGGCGGTTAATGCGGAAATTCACGGCACTGATATCATCTATAAGAATTATTATAATATCGGGGTAGCTGTGGGAACACCGCAAGGTCTGGTTGTGCCCGTGCTAAAAGAGGCTGATCAGATGAGCTTTGCTGAAACCGAAGCAACAATTAACAGCTTTGGTGAGAAAGCTCGTCAAGGCAAGATCACCATGGCGGATATGTCTGACGGGACATTCACCATTTCCAATGGTGGTATTTATGGATCGATGTTATCAACGCCTATTCTGAACCCGCCACAAAGCGGGATTTTAGGGATGCATAATATTCAAAAGCGGCCTGTTGTCGTCTCTGGCAAAGATGGCGATAGCATTGTCATTAAGCCAATGATGTATCTCGCCTTATCCTATGATCACCGCATTATTGATGGGCGTGAGGCGGTTTCATTTTTGGTTCGTATCAAGGAATCGATCGAAGACCCTAAGCGGCTCTTAATCGGCCTCTAGAAAGCAATGAGAATAGCATGAGTGAAGCAGAAAAAACTGAACTGGCCATTATCGGCGGCGGCCCTGCTGGTTATGTTGCGGCTATCCGTGCCGCCCAATTAGGGATGCAAGTGACGCTTATTGAGATGCGTTCAACCCTCGGCGGAACCTGCCTTAATATTGGCTGTATCCCGTCTAAGGCTTTGCTCAATAGCTCCGAGAAATATGCTGAACTGGCGTCAGGTGGATTAGCTGATCTTGGCATTTCAGCAGGCAAGCCAAAGCTTGATCTGGCCGCGATGATGGCCAATAAGGACAAGGTGGTTGCTGGCTTGACTGGCGGGATTAAGATGCTGATGCGGAAAAATAAAATCACCCATATTGAAGGCAAGGCAGAACTCACAGCCGCTGGCGCGATCACCATTACTTCTGCATCGGGTGACCAGCAACAGCTCCTTGCTGAGCGTATTTTAATCGCTACTGGCTCTGCTGTTCAGCCGCTTAAAGATGTTCCGATTGATGAGGAACGGATTGTGTCTTCGACTGGTGCGCTAGCATTGGCGAAAGTGCCTAAGCGCATGGTAGTTATAGGCGGCGGCTATATCGGGCTTGAAATGGCAACCGTATGGCGCCGCTTGGGGGCTGAGGTTGAGGTGGTTGAATATTTGCCGCGAATCCTCCCTGGCATGGATGCTGAATTGGCCAGCAAGTTCAAAAAAATCATGGAAAAACAAGGTATTGCTTTTCGCCTTAATGCTGCTGTGACATCTGCTAAGGCGAATAAATCTGGTGTTGTCCTAAATGTTGTTCCATCAGATGGTGGTGATACCGAAAAGCTAACCGCCGATGTGGTCTTGGTTGCTATTGGCCGCCGCCCGTATATGGATGGGTTAGGGCTAGACCAGCTCGGCGTTGAGCTGGATGACCGTGGGCGGATAAATGTTGATGAGGATTTTGAAACCTCAGTTAGCGGCATATTTGCTGTCGGTGATGTTATTGCCGGCCCTATGCTCGCCCATAAAGCCGAAGAAGATGGTATCGCGGCGGTCGAGATCATGGCAGGGCATAGTGGCCATGTTGATTATGATCTGGTGCCGGGGATTGTCTATACTGACCCCGAAATAGCGACATTAGGGAAAACCGAAGAGCAGCTGAAAGACGCTGGAATAAGTTATAATAAAGGGGTTTTTCCTTTCATGGCAAATAGCCGGGCGCGGGCAACAGGTCATCACGAAGGGTTTGTTAAAATCCTTGCAGATGCGGCAACAGATCGTGTCTTGGGGGTTCATATTATTGGCCATGATGCCGGAACATTAATCCATGAATGTTCAACGGCGATGGCATTTGGCGCCTCATCCGAAGATATCGCCCGCACCTGTCATGGTCACCCGACCCTGAACGAAGCTGTCAAAGAAGCCGCGCTAGCGGTTGATGGCCGCGCTATCCATATCTGAATACATAAAACTGATCAAAGGGCTGGTTAGGATTTAGCCCGTGGATGGGTGGCGCGGTGAATATCGGTTAATGCCTGCTCATCGACATGGGTATAGCGCTGGGTGGTGGACAGGCTGGCATGGCCTAATAATGCTTGAATAGCGCGCAAATCACCGCCGCCTGCTAACATATGCGTGGCAAAGGCGTGGCGCAATGCATGGGGCGTGGTATGATTATCCAGGCCTAGTCGATAGCGTAAGGTTTCAACAAGCCGCTGAACCGCGCGAGGATGCAAGGCACCACCTCTGTTAGCGATGAAAAGCGGGGCTTTCGGGTCATCACTAGCAGGCGATAAAGATAGCCAGTGATCGGTTGTAGCGCGGACAATATCCAGCACCGGAATATCACGCATTTTGCCGCCCTTGCCAGTAATCCGTAGCCAGTCACCAAATGGCGCATCACCACGGGCCAGGCTCAAGGCCTCAGAAATACGCAAGCCAGTGCCATAGATCAACGTCAGAACAGCGATATCTCTAGCCTCCTTCCATGCTGGCTGGCCAAGCTCTTTAATGCAGCGAAACATATCTTTGATATCGGGTGCGGCGACGCTTTTAGGAAGCGGCGCTTTGGCTCTTGGTGCTTTCAAGGGGCTAAGATCAATATTGCTGACATATTGCTCTCGCATGGCAAACCGATAATAGTTTCTTATGGACGATAACATCCGCGCAATGCTGGTCGGCGCCATATTTTTATCCGATAAAAAGCCAAGAAAGGCACGCGCATGATGGCGGTCAAATTGATCCATTGGGCATGATCTATCATCCAGAAAGCCCAACCAGACTTTGACATCACGGGCATAGGCCTCACATGTTTTTGGTGAGGACCGGCGTTCCCGTTCAAGCCATTCAAGCCAGATATTGAGAACTGATGTTAGCGTCATGATTTTCGCTGTGGGCTGGGCTGTGTGCTGGGCTGTGGGCTAGTTTGGGGCCGTGCCAATAAGGCGACAGCAATTTTCATGACTAGCTGTTCGAGCAAATCTGTTCCATGACTAGCGGTAAAGCTATTGGTCTCTTTGCCAGCTAGCATAAGCAACGCCGCGCCAGTTATCCCGGGCAGGTCTTCGGGCAGGCGAACAAAGGCAACACTTTGGGGATGAGCTATATTGACTATATCGCATACCGCTTGTTGGGCGGTATTAAGTGACCCTAAAAACATCCCGTTATCACATGTGAGTTTATTTAATTCAGCCGCCGTTATGACGCTAACATGGCTTAGATCAGCAAAGCCACTATCCGGGCTAACCAACAGTCGTGCCGCCGCTACATCAAGGATTTC
>NZIT01000041.1 GCA_002691725.1 SAR116 cluster bacterium
CATCACTATTGTTAAAAATGCTGTAGATTTGAACTTTGCAGTTTATGCAACGATAAACCTCTTGGCCTCTGCCACTTCCAGTTGCTCCATGCAAACGTATTAATTCTCCACTATCCAAATGAAAATGAGATGTCTCAATCATTGTTCTTACGATAAATGCGGATGCTGTTTGCTTCTGGCATAGCCTGCAGTGACAAGCCTGAGTAAATATTGGTTCTTTAGTGATGTGGTATCTCACGTCACCACAAGAACATCCACCACGATATATATTCATTTGCCTGCCTCCTTAATATTAGCAACCTGACTAAACACCATATTCCTCTATACAGAACCACTCTTACAAATGCGATTTGCAGTATTCATTGCATTTGAAAGAGTAAAATAGAGTAAAACCGTATTGTGATTAAAACTAATATACAAACGAATAGCAATATTCATGCGCCTGCTTATTCCATTAGCCGAAAATTTCTATGCAACCCTCAGAGCCATTGCAGGCATGTTTACAGGCAGATTTAACAATTCATTGTTTTTCAATAAAAAAGTACTACGTCCTAATTATAGGAGATGTGTTATGCTAAAAAATATATATCAATTAGTTATGAATAGTAGGTTTAACCCATTATCAAATATCAATGATAAATCCGTAGCACACTTAGTTATGCAACTTCTTGCATGGATGTGGTGTATTGTGTTTTCTATGTGGATGGGTTCAATTTTGGTGTTTGGTGTCAGCGCAATTATTCATGCAATTTTAATAGCGGGAATATTTATAACGGCCATAACTTTTGAAACGGCAAGACGCAAACCAGAATTTTTTGGAAAATAAGTTCCGGGCAGTCAGAATGATTGGTTTGCCCAATGCATTATACGCAAGAGCTTGCCGCCATTAATCATGCCGCAAAATAACTGATCATGGCGAGTTAGATTTATTTAAGCAACAAGATAAGTCGGTTTATGTGGAAGCGATCAAGTCGTTTTCCACGTTACCAATCACAACCTTTCCCTCAAATTTTCTAGTGACATTCTGCATTGACAGTTTTCTCTGCCTTTGCTCAGATTATAATAATCTAAATTATGAGATGAATATATGTCACTATTTTGAAAATGGGAGAAGGGTCTGAGATGAAACACTTTATGTGTACGCATAGTTATCTATCAGGTGATGCAAAAGAAAATGTAGTTAACGAATTAAGAGAGTCCACAGATAGAGATTTTTTCGAATTTTACCAAAGTGATAAAGCCAGAGTGCTTCAGCATTGGGCTGGAAAAGACGAGTTTTTCTTTTGTCATTGGGAAGCTGAGAGCGCGGATGATATTCACGAGCTTCTTTCAAAAGCTGGTGCTGATGATGTCATTATTACTCTGGCAAATGAAATGCAACGCTATATTACCTCGCATAATATAGAAGATAAAAAACTCGTCATTCCCGAGGATGAATGATGCTATTCAGCGCCTAAATAACAACAACCTGAGCAACCGCCACAAGCCTCTAAAAAGGATTGACCGCATAAATGGATTTTGCAGTAGCCGTTGCGCCGAGGAACGCAGTGCTGGCAGCACGCGCATTGCCAGCAATATGACGGCAAAAGCCAGGATTACGATGATGACGATCTTTATCATGTTATCATCCTATCATATTTTCCATGATTTCATGCTTTCATCTAATGACAGAGCTGCTTCTGGCGTATATTGAGACTGACCGCCACATCAAACCGCCACATCATACCATTACCGCCAGACCGTTAAGAAGGGATTTAGGGGAATGAGATTTTTAGGACTAGCCATATGCTTTGCCATCATTCTTGGGGCAGTATTACAAATTGGGGTTCATTTGTTTATTGATATTAATGCCGCGTTATTTGTTCTTGGCGGGGCGTCAGGTTTCTTGGTGATGAAGAATAACCCCAGCAATCATACTAAAAACTTTGCTCAGGGCGCTGTTTATTTCGGCTGGTTAGGCAGCCTTGTGGGTTTAATTGCGATCACTGGCAACCGCTTTATGGTCTGGGGTGATGTGGAAAAGATGGGGCCAGCTTTAGCCGTCGCCATGCTCACCATCCTTTATGGCTATGCAATCAAGCTAGTCAGCATAGCCTTTAGTGAAGATTGATATTGGGGTTACCGCTAGTCAGTGACAGGGCTTCTTGCCAGCCATGAATAGCAGTCCTTAAAATCGGAGTGATAAGCAGGACATGCCGCCATCTATTTTGGCGCATTCACTGTTTCCCACGGTCAGTATTGTAAACCCCTTAGCCTTCAACATGGCTTCCGTCTCAGGAAAGCCCGCAGGCATGATGATATGGTCATTATAGCGTATCATATTAGCCGCAGGTTCTTCCCCTGATGGCACCAATAAGACTTCATATCCATCAAAACAGCCACTAGATGCCAGCCGCTCCGTGGCTAGAATACAATGATCATCAATCAGACTACAATCCGTCTTAAAATGTAAGACATCAGGCGGTGTTTTTAGCACTCTCATATTGAAACCATATTCATCAAGAATGGAAAGCAATTGCTTTGCGCCAGTTTCATCTGTGCGCGCTGATAGACCAACCAGAACCTCTGATGGGGTGGTAAGGATGTCACCAGCTTCTATATATCCATCATTAATATCGGCAATATGATCAAATATCTCTGACAGCGCCTCTCGCATAGGGGAAACCTCACCCCGCCGGGTTTCCGCACCCGGACGCATCATCACAGCAAGGCCAGGAAGGCAGAGCGCTGTATCTTCCACAAATTGTGCATCTGGAAAATCAGCCAAAGCCGATAATTCGGTCACGCTTGCACCAGCCTGTTGTAACGCTGTGATATAATCATGATGCTGGGCTAATAGTAAATCCATCTCCACCTCACCCATATCATGCGCGCGCAAACCATTGACAGCAGAGGCAGCAGGGGAACGGGTAATAGCGGATGTGAACTTTGTCGCATGAGTTGCAGCAGGGCCAGGCATGTTATTATAGGCGGGAAAAACCATTATAAAAACCTTAACTATTAACCTCTTTGGTTAATGCGAGTATTGTTTTTAATATAGGGTTTAGATAACAATTTAAACGGTATTATCAAAAATAATGCCTAATATTTTTGCCTGTTGAGCCAGCAAGAGCCGTATTGAAGCTTGCTTGGAGGGGGGAGGATGGAGGGCGAAATTCATCCGCCCTCACCTAACTTGATTTACTTATTCTTGAACCTCATACAACGCGACCGTTCCTGTGACTTCAAACGCAACCGCAAGCAAGGGCTTGCCAGTTGGACTGTCTTTCGCTGATATAAACTCAAGACCTTCAGGTGAATTATGCATCTCAGACGGCATCATATATCCAACCATATGCGGGTCTGACGGCAGGGTGATATCATAAGCAAAAATAGCATTATTGCGCTCCATTCCAATAAAGGCATATGTTCTGCCGTCAATCTCACCCAAGGCTAGCGCTTCCGGCTCAGGGCCTTTATCATCCGAACGGTCATCGAACTCAGCCTTGCCACCATTAGCATTAAAGACGTCAGGTGAGCGGCTTGCAATGATGTTCTCAAACGCATTTCCGCTATCGAAAATTAGAGTTCCGTCGGCGCTCCAGATTGAAAATGACCGCCCACCATAAGCATAAATCAAATCATGGTCACCATCGCCATCGGTATCACCCATGGTCGTGGTTGTTTTCAGGCGGCCAAGATTCTCTGGCTTTTGGAGAGTGTCAGCATTGGGGAACATCGTTTGATCAAGGGTTAATTTAGCCACCCGCGTTTCCTCAGAAAATCCGTCATAGTCTTTGGCATCACCCTCATTAGCCGTAACCAGATAGGTCGCTCCATTAACGTCATAGGTAGAAATCGCATCAGGCTGATACATCATTAAAACAGGCCAACGTTTCATATTGATAGCGTTATCCTTGTTTGACATATCATGGCTGGTGCGTGACACATTCTTCACGCCCAAGCCAACAATAGTCGCAACTTTTGCATTTTCAATATCAATAACCGCGATGGAATTATTCTCCTGCAACGTCACATATGCTGTCTTGCCACTGGCATCAAAAGCAACATATTCAGGCTCTGCATCTGCTGCAAAGCTTGCGTCTGGCTTAACTATTCTGCCGCCAATAGGTGCTGTAAAACCGGCTAAACTGATTTCAGTGACAATGGCGCTATCTGGCCCAGATTTTAGATCAATCAGGGTAAAGCTACCGTCAGGGTCGACGCTGTAATCATCTGATGGCTCACCCTCATTTGCTGTCAAGATATAGCGGCCATCAGGGGAGAAAGCGACATTATCGGGGAGCGGTCCAGTTGCAAAACTGGCAATTTCGGCGCCACTAACATCAAATAATTTCACCATACCATCGGCATCAGCAGCATCAGCTTTGATTGAGGCCGCAACCATAGACCCATGAGTCGCAACCGCCGTCACATCGCCGCCGGATAAGTCGATAGCGGCCATTTTTGAGATGTTAGAGACCGTTTGAATAGACAGTCTTTCAATGGTGCCAGTTTCAGATGCTGTTACCATCAAGCTCATGGACTCGGCATGGTAACGCAACATTTCTGCGTAACCTTCACCCTCGCCAATCTTGAAGTTTCCAATCTCTTTCATTTCCATGGCTTGCGCCGAAAAGGCAGTCATAAAGGACGTTGAAAGAGCCAGGCTTGTTGCAATAATTGCAACCTTAAAATCGAAATATATAGTCATTGTTTGCTCCACGGTTAAGAGAAACAATATTCACTTCTGTCGTTACAGTATTATTTCACTTTGTTTAAGAAATCATACAATACCATTAATTCATAAAAAAGAGGGTTCTAGATAGCTAAAACCCTCTCTTTGTATCGCTGTGTTTAGGTGTGCTTAGATGTGCTTAGGTGTGCTTGGGCAAGCTCAAAAATGATGTTGATTGGCGCCTAATGAAGCCATTACCCGTCTTGCATTTCTTCCATCATATATGATTTGTACTTTGCCCCATTATCAATGTCCCACTGAGCTTCTTCGGGGGAACTTATCAAGCTTCCAAATGACTCCATATCAGTCACATTCATGGCGCACATGACTTCACCGTCACCAAGATCAGCCAACCTGTATTCGCTAACCCATTTGCCCATCTCGCCAGCCATATGGTCTTCGATCCTGGTTTTTAAGACTTCAAAGCCAGCACTAATTGTTCCGTGAAAAAATACATTCATGACGACTACACCTTCCTAATGCAATTCAAACCCTGCCAGACCTGAGAAATATTGAAACGTCTCAAACTCTATTGGACATATATTTGTGACAAGATATCTATTGAGAATACTCGCCGTTAAGACTTGCGGTTACTCACCCCACGCACCATGAAACTCATACGCAACAGCGACTTGGTCACCAACGACCCACGCATCATGCCCCGGCTCAATCGCATAGGCATCACCAGCGGTGTAGGTAATCTCACTACCATCATTGTGGACGCATGTAATCGTGCCTTCGACAATAACGCCAACATGCTTGGCCTGACAGCTATCTGTTCCGACAACCGGCTTGATGTCATTTGACCATTTCCAGCCAGGCTGGATCGTCAGTTTCATGACCCGCTGGCCTAAGACATTAACTATTTCTACCCTGGCATTGTTGGGTGTTGACACTTCATCTGCATCTGTTGCAAAGTTTTTTGCTTCTAACATATTCATATTACTCTCCTGACAAGCTTCATTTTGAACTAATGTTTGGGTGATTATAATAATGTGGTAGCACCCGTTTCCACATGGATGATCTGCCCATCTTTTTTCATGGCAATCATCATGACCGCTTCTCTGCTATCATCTGGATAAGACATGAAACTATGTTCAATCATAATGTCATCATTTTCATAGACGCAGCGTGAAGACTCTTGAATAAACTTTTCATTCGCCATTATTCCCGTAACCATTGGCACCCACTCATCTTTAGAGTATCTATCGCCAGATTTGTGCGAAACTATAATACAATCATCATGGAGCAATGCGACATACGCACCAACATCTCTTTCTTTCATAGATTTGCTGTATTTTTCGTATAATTCCATATTCATGTCTTTCCATTATGTCAGCGCGAAGGGGTTTTGCGGCGCTTTGCCTAGCGTTGCGCCCTCACAACTCCAGCAACCGCATTTTGCAAAGTCATGCCAAATTGCTCGGCTGCCATTTCCCGAATTGAGCCAATTTTGGGAAGTGCCGCTTGACCAGTCTCTGCATCAGGAAATTGAACAACAACCATCATGCTGTCGTCACCAGTCTGAACCATATAGGCATGGGTTGCGCCCGTATCCATAATCATCGGCATGAATTTAGCTTCAGCCTCAGCAACCATACTGTCAGTAACCTGATCAATTGACCAATGTGATGCCGTCATAAACATAATGTTCTCCTCTCTCATTTAAGTTTCAGTTACTCAGTTTATAAACTTGGGAATTATAGTTTCTGAACGACTCTGCCGCCCATTGTGACCAGAGGCGAATACTTCTCAAACAACCCGAAAAACTCACCAATACGCGACCAGCTCTGGCCTAACTCGACATGCTTTCCAAAATGCTCGTCATCAATATGTACCTCGCTGACATTATAAACAACATGTCCTGTCGACCCCTTTGATGGGTCCATCATATCGTTCAATTCAGGGGCTTTTGTAACATAGTATTCAAGGGTGTGGAGCTTGCCGCTTTCATCCTCCAGTGAATGCGTTTCAGACATCCAGCTTGCATGCGATGCAATCAATTCATCAACTGCTGCCTCATCGCTATCCGGCACGCGCATCATGAAAGCAAAGGCGGTGTTACCAACGTTAAAGCCCATTATTATTCTCCATATAAAAATGTGTTATTGGTATATTAATTCACATAAAGCTCAGAAATGGTCGTTTCTAAAATATGACCAGATGCTGCTATTGACGCTCCATGCGTTTCCATAAAATTCTGCATATGCTCTTCGCTTAACACATTCATAACCACACAGATTTTTTGTTCGTTATCTGGCTCATGCCCATGATAGAGCGCAAAGATTCCCGCTTTTCGTGCAATCGGCTGGTGGTTATAAAACGCCTTTTCCCATTCTGCAAAAGAATTGCTAATCTCAAATTTCAGTATCGATGTAATCATATAATAACCCCCCCCCTATAAAATATTAGCTTAAACACATCTCACTCTAAAAACATGGTTGAGCATCTATTTGGTATATTGAAATATTAATATTAAGCTTTTATTATGAAGGACATATTTACCAACTCTAAATTGATACTGGTTCGATTTTAGATATGGTTTTGGCAGTCTTGCTTTTAGGTAGTTTTTTGTATGGACGATTTTAACAACAATATCATCTTGAACCACAGCGACACCAAATGCCCGATCGCTGCTGCCTCTGCTGTGCTGGCAGACCAATGGTCGGTTATTGTTCTGCGGGATATCGCGTTCTTTGGCAAAAGAACGTTCCGTGACATCATTTCAACCAATCATGAAAATATCCAGTCATCCACTTTGGCGAAGCGGCTCAAACGGATGGTCGATATTGGCCTGCTTAGTTTTGAAAGTGATGCGTCACATGCCCAGCGCAAAATATATTGCCTGACACAAGCCGGCATTGACCTGGTGCCAATTATGGTCGCCATGGCGGCCTGGACATCCGAACATGATATGTTTAACTCTGACATAATTCAGTTTCTTGAACCGCTCCAGAATAAAAATAGTTTAGCAATGGAAGCGTTTTTAGAAAAGTTAAGCCAAGACCATTTACGTTAGGCATATGGCTATCAAGACTTGCTTAATTGATGCCTAGATGTAATGCTGACGCAAGCGGTGCTTTATAAAAGAGGTTTAAAATGATAACCAAAATTTTCATTCGGACATTCCCGTCAACCGAAGAATGCGATTTATTCGAATCTCTTTTAGAAACGCGATGGCCATCTCTCCTGGAGAAAACACAAGGCGTTACCTTTTCGGCTTTCCGTAATAAACAAACACCTCATGTATCGACAGTAATCTGGTTCTTTCCTGATGAAAAAACACAGAAGCAAGTCGAAAAATTAATTGAGGAACATATCCAAAAATTCACCCGAACCCTGTCACCAAAGACAGTGACATTTAGTGGTGAAAAAACGCTTATGTATTCAACCTAAAGATAATTTAGACAAAACCATATTATATTTCTTTTGAAAACAGAACATCCGTATTTTGGGCTTTTTCTAATTGCCATTTGATTTTGAAACCATGTGATTTCAAGACATCAATGACGCCAAGATTATGATGATCAATTTCAATAAAAACGTCTTTGATTGAGGGCGATTGCAGAATCTTGGAAGCGCCGATCAAGACATCATGTTCTGCCCCATCTACATCAATTTTTATATGCGTTGGCATGATCTTATTTGCCTCTGCAAAATCGTCTAATGCCAGTGTCATACATTCATATTCATAAGTTACATTTTTCTTATGTAATAATGGGATATGGGTGTCAGAATTAGCTTCGATGGTGATCAACTCACCTGATTTTGCCCCGACTGCTGCAAATGTAAATTTAAAGCGGTCATGATTAAGGCGTCTATTTAAGGCACAAAAATGGCTTTGATAGAGGCTGCAATCAAAGCCAAAGACACGAAGATTTTTATGGGTCAAGGATGATACAAGCGACGCTTCCTGTCCATAGCTTGTTCCGACATCAAACAAAATTGACCCGTCATCCAAATCATTGAGCCACTGATATAATTCGGGCTCTCTGTTTTGCTTTGAAATATCAATCAGATCATCACAAATATAATGATTATTGATAGGAACAAAAAACGTGGCATTCATGTCTAACAATTTTAATCTTTTGGTTTTTGGAAGGATTCTGAACAGGTTTGCCAAATAATAAAAAATACGAACTAACACCAAAATCCTTTCACTCAAATGCCACGAATAATGGTTATACCGCGATTAGTCGCCGACTGCTAGCCCTTCGCGGCGGGGGTCGGCGCCGCCTTCAAGACCTGTTTCGGTTATCGCTATGGCATGCAGCCCAGAGGTTAATCCCCGAACATTAACCTTGAACCCCAGCGCGGAGAGTGGTTCTGAAAATCTTTCCGCTTCAGAGCCTTGCTCAAGGTCAAATGTGCCAAATCTATTGATAAGATGAGGCATCGACACCGCCTCTTGCACATTCATATCCCAATCAATAAAGGCAATAATGGATTGCGCAACATAGCCAATAATCCTGCTGCCGCCGGGGGAGCCAATGATCAAATGCGGCTTACTGTCTTTCAAAATAATTGTTGGTGACATCGACGACCGTGGCCGTTTGCCGGGCTCAACACGGTTTGCAACAAGCACCCCATCCTTATGCGAGCGAAACGAAAAATCCGTCATTTCATTATTGAGAAGAAACCCGTTTGTCATCAATCTGGAGCCAAAGGCATTTTCAATTGTCGTCGTCATGGATAACGCATTGCCATATTGATCAACGATAGAAATATGCGATGTCGACGGCAATTCTAGGCTGTCATCATCAGCATATATGTCAGCAATATCAAAAACAGGTTCACCGGGGGCAACATCCTCAAGCGCATTTTGCCCGTCAAGCAATTGCGAACGGGCGCTCAGGTAATCGCGATCGATCAGGCCATCTACCGGACCAGGAACAAAATCACTATCCGCCATATA
>NZIT01000042.1 GCA_002691725.1 SAR116 cluster bacterium
GGGGGGTGCGTATTTGGCCCTTTCGTCATTGTTATGCTCAGACATAACGCATGTCAGTGATCAAGAAAACCGTTTTCTGGCCTCCGCAATAGCGGCACGAACCTGTTCAGGCGCAGTACCGCCAAAACTCTTGCGTGACATCACCGAAGCCGCGGGGTCAAGAACAGCCAGGCAACTGGCATCACATCCAGCATGAACAGATTGCAGATCAGCCAAGCTTAATTGATCAAGCCGCAGTTGCTTTTTCTCAGCCAAAGCCACCACCTGCCCAGTAATATGGTGGGCTTCACGAAACGGCAGCCCAAGCGCAGACACTAGCCAATCTGCCAAGTCTGTTGCGGTCGCAAAGCCAGCATCAAGCGCTGATCGCATCGCGTCTTTGTTCACCGTCATATCGCGGATCATGCCTTCCATCACAGCAATGGCCAAGCCCAGATGATCGCTCGCATCAAAGACCGGCTCTTTATCCTCTTGCATGTCTTTGCCATAGGTCATGGGCAAGCCCTTAATCACCGTTAGCATGGTGATGAATGCTCCGGTGATCCGTCCCGGTTTGGCACGCACAAGTTCAGCCGCATCAGGGTTGCGTTTTTGCGGCATAATGGATGAGCCTGTTGAAAACGCATCAGATAGTTGAATAAATGCAAACCGATCAGATGACCAGATGATAATTTCCTCAGCCAGCCTTGATAAATGGGTGGCCGTAATCGCCGCCGCCGCTAAATATTCCATGGCAAAATCACGCGCTGAAACCGCATCCATAGAATTCGCCATAGGAGCATCAAAGCCTAATGCTGAGGCGGTCATATGACGATCAATAGGAAAAGATGTTCCCGCCAATGCCGCCGCCCCCAAGGGTGATAGGTTTAGCCGTTGCCGCGCATCCCGAAACCGCCCCCGATCACGACCAAGCATTTCTACATAAGCCATCAAATGATGCCCAAATGTAACCGGCTGGGCAGTTTGAAGATGCGTATATCCGGGCATTAATGTATCAGCATGCTGTTCCGCCTGATCTATCAAGGCAAGTTGCAATGCCTTACATGCGATATCAATATCATCACATTGCTGGCGCACCCATAGCCTTAAATCGGTGGCGACCTGATCATTGCGTGAACGGGCGGTGTGAAGCCGTCCTGCTGGCTCCCCAATTAGCGTTTTCAGCCGCGCTTCTATATTCATGTGAATATCCTCAAGCGCATGTGAGAAGGTGAATGCCCCTGAACTAATCTCATCACGAATAGTGCTAAGTCCTGACAAAATCGCATCAGCATCACCCGCGCTGATAATACCTTTAGCAGCAAGCATTCTTGCATGCGCTTCTGATCCGGCGATATCCTGCTCATATAGCCGCTGGTCAAAATCAATAGAAGCATTTACCGCAACCATCAAATCATCTTGTGTGCCTGAAAATCGGCCACCCCATATAGAGCTGGTGGAATTTGACTTGTTTCCCCGTTTTGTCATGCTATTAATCCTTCATGCACCATTTTGATAAAATCAAAAGTAAGACCCTGCTGTCATCCCTTAATTGGTCGAGACGCCGCTTTACGATGCATCTGGCGTCAGGTTTTGGCGGTATTGTTGCATCTTCGCTTATGTTGCCATCCGCTCATGCCGTTCTGGATACACTGAAACCCATTGCCATGCCAAGCCCGAAAACCACATTTCTTGATGCAAATGGTAATACAGCATGGCTGGCGGATTGGCTTGGCACTCCATTATTGGTGAATTTTTGGGCTACATGGTGCCCGCCATGTATTCATGAATTGCCATCATTGATGCGGCTTGACAAGCATCTTCGGCAATATGATATGGCTGTCCTTTTGATCAGTGTTGACAGGGCAGGCAAGAATAAAGCCTATCCGTTTCTTGAAAATTTAGGCATTACTGGCCCAGAATTAGGCTTTGATCCAAAAGGTGATTTAGCCAAATCGGTTGGCATTAAAGCCTTACCGACGAGCTATTGTATCAGGGCGGATGGCGTCATAAATGCGCAAGTTGTCGGTGATATGGAATGGGATCAAGCGCCAGTGATAGAAACGATCTTGCCGTATTTAAGAGCATAAAAAACGCCCTCATCGGTGAGGGCGTTTTGATGTTGGTTTGATATGCCTGGCTTTAGCCGAGCTGGCTATCCAATTCAGGCACAGCGTTAAAGAGATCAGAAACAAGCCCATAATCGGCGACCTGGAAGATAGGCGCTTCTTCGTCTTTATTGATAGCAACAATGACTTTACTGTCTTTCATCCCGGCTAAATGCTGAATAGCACCTGAGATGCCAACAGCGATATATAGATCAGGAGCAACGACTTTTCCGGTCTGGCCGACCTGATAATCATTAGGAACAAAGCCAGCATCAACCGCCGCGCGTGAGGCACCAACAGCTGCATTCAGCTTATCTGCAACACTTTCCAGCATGGCAAAATTAGCCCCATCCTGCATCCCGCGGCCGCCAGATACAACAATCTTGGCCGAGGTTAGCTCAGGACGATCAGATGAGGATAGCTCTGACTTGACGAAGCTGGATTTGCCAGCATCACCAGTCGCATCAATGGCGCTGACGGCACCGCTACCGCCTGATGTGGCGGCTGGCTCAAATGCGGTGGAACGAACCGTGATAACTTTCAAGGCTTCATCAGACTGAACCGTCGCCAGGGCATTGCCCGCATAAATCGGACGCTGAAACGTATCAGCACTATCAACGCGAATGATATCAGAGATTTGCGCAACATCTTTGAGAGCCGCAACACCAGGCATAATATTTTTGCCATAGGTCGTCGCTGGCGCAAAGACATGGCTATACTGATCCGCTAGACCAGCAATCAATGGCACCATATTTTCGGCAATGCCATTTTCATATTCTGCCCCATCAGCGTGGATAACGCCGCTGACACCAGCGACATTTGCACATTCTGTTGCAACCGCGCCAGCATTATGACCAGCAACAAGCACCGTAATATCACCGCCAACCTGACTTGCGGCGGTAATCGTGTGAAGCGTCGATGGGTTTAATTCGGAATTATTATGTTCAGCAATAACTAAGATAGACATTTCACTCTCCAATCAGATAACTTTGGCTTCGTTTTTAAGTTTTTCGACCAATGAAGGCACCGTATCAACCATGATACCAGCTTCGCGTGCTGGTGGTTCTTCGACTTTAAGCGTTTTCAGACGCTGACTTGCATCAACACCCAGATCATCCAGACTAATCTGATCAATCGGCTTCTTCTTGGCTTTCATGATATTTGGCAATGAGGCGTAACGCGGCTCATTCAGGCGCAGATCAACGGTGATAACCGCAGGCATTGGGCATGTGATATGCTCAAGCCCGCTATCAACTTCGCGGATAATGTTAAGCGCGCTATCTTTAATTTCAACACCTGAGGCAAATGTTGCTTGTGGCCAACCTGTTAATGTTGCCAGCATTTGCCCGGTTTGGTTGCTGTCATCATCAATAGACTGCTTGCCCATAATGACCAAGCCCGGCTCCTCTTTAGCGATAACCGCCTTCAGAATTTTGGCAATAGCAAGGGGTTCAGTATCATGTGATGCTTGCACATGAATGCCGCGATCAGCACCCATAGCCAAGGCTGTTCTTATCGTTTCCTGTGATTGATCAGGGCCGATAGAAACAGCAATAACTTCGTCTGCGGCGCCAGCTTCTTTAAACCGAATGGCTTGCTCAACAGCAATCTCATCAAAAGGGTTCATGGCCATTTTTACATTGGCTAATTCAACGCCTGACTGGTCAGCCTTGACGCGCACCTTGACGTTGTAATCAATAACTCTCTTTACTGGTACGAGTATCTTCATTTTGTTGGTTCTCCATAAGTATTCATCAAAACAGAATTACAAAGACTTATATATTCCTTTTATGGTCGTTAAGCATTAGCTGCAGGCTTCCACAAGACATCACCATCATGTTGCTGATTAATGGAACGCGCCATGACAAACAGATGATCTGATAGGCGATTAATATATTGCATGGCCGATTCTCCGACAGGTTCTTCTGTTGATAATCGCGTCATATCACGTTCGGCTCGTCTTGTCATCGCCCTAGCCAGATGGATATAGGCAGCGGCATCTTGACCGCCGGGCAGAACGAATGAGTTTAGGGGCTGCAATGAGCCATTCATGGCATCAATTTCTGTCTCTAATCGAATGACTTGGTTATCTGTCACCCGCAGCACCTCATTGGGTCTTTCTTCACCAAAAGGGGTCGCCAGATCAGCACCCAGATCAAATAGATCATTTTGTATGCGTGCCAGCATCATATCAAAGCTGTCATCGGCAAGTGGTGCTGTATGCAAGCGGCAGATACCAATGATGGAATTAACCTCATCCACTGTGCCGAACGCGGTCGGCCGAATAGAATGTTTAGATACGCGGTGACCATTGACAAGGCTGGTTTCACCCTTATCGCCTGTTCGCGTGTATATTTTATTCAGCTTGACCATAATATTCTTTCCATAACTTCCATATTTATATTCTGCTATATTATCGGCTAAACAATAAAATCAGCACAAAAATGAGAATGGCTAGCGCCTGTAAAATGATACGCCAGCGCATAATTGTGTTTGACCAGTTGAAATTATATTCGCCCCCTCTGGCCATTGTTAAAACACCCCAGAACAGAACGCCGGCGACTGCACCCATGGTAATAAACAGAACAATATACGAGAAACTGACCATGTTATGTATTATCCTTTATTAGCCCGACTTATTTACAAAAAGTCCTCTATTTGTACAGATAATAAATGAAGCGTAAATATCAATCTTGTCGCAGGCAACATTAACGGTAAAGCATTACATAAAATCTGCTGGCAAATCATATCCATGTCGCCGCGATGCCGCAACCAGAGTATTTCGTAACAAACAAGCGATCGTCATTGGCCCAACACCGCCAGGGACAGGGGTAATGGCACTAGCGACTTGGCTGGCTTCGGCAAAATTAACATCACCTGTGATCCGCGATTTGCCCTCACCCCGTTCAGGCGCAGGAACACGATTGATCCCAACATCAATAATGACCGCACCAGGTTTTACCCAATCACCGCGGATCATTTCAGGTCTGCCGACGGCCGCCACCAAAATATCGGCCTCACGGCAAATGGCGGGTAAATCCTTGCTCCGTGAATGAGCCACCGTAATCGTGCAATTTTCTGATAGTAGCAGCTGCGCCATAGGTTTCCCTACAATGTTCGAGCGACCAACAATCACCGCATGTTTTCCGCTAAGATCGCCAAGCGTATCTTTGAGCAGAAGCAAGCTGCCAAATGGTGTACATGGGACAAGCGAAGGCAGCCCAGCCCACAGCCGACCAACATTAACCACATGGAAGCCGTCAACATCCTTATCGGCTGATATCGCATTAATAATCGCGTCAGCATCAATCTGATCAGGAAGCGGCAATTGCACAAGAATCCCGTCAACCGCGTTATCAGTATTAAGCTGTTCAATCAGCGCCAGCAATTCAGCTTGGCTAGTGGTAACAGGCAGGCGGTGTTCAATGGAAAGCATGCCGCTGGCTTCGGTTGTTTTAATCTTGTTGCGAACATAAACCTCACTTGCCGGATCATTGCCGACCAATACCACCGCCAAAGCAGGTTGCGGTGCGCCTGAAGCCATGATGGTTGCAACAGCCTTGCCGATAGATTGCGCTAACTTGGCCGCAAAGGCTTTCCCATCAATAATAGCTGCACTCATCATGACCTCGCTTGATTTTGTAAATGACGTTAATGCAAACTGCCTTACTCGGTGATGTATTAGTGTGACTATATCGCCAGATTATGCCCATTTGCCGACATCATAAAATGCATTAGCCAGAAAATGTTTTGGCGATTAAAATGATAATATCCTTGAGCAGGGGGCCGATAAAATACTGCGCCAGGATCAAGGTGACAATTGGTGATAAATCAAGCCCGCCCATATTCGGGATAAGCCGATATTGCAACCGCCTGAATGGCAGTAGGATAGGATCATGAACAGCTGATAAGCTGCCTAGAATGGCGCGCACAACGGGCTGATATGGATTGATAATACGGAAAATGATCAGCCAAGAAGAAATGATATAGGCAAGTAACGTCCAGATATAAAGCGCCACAAGAACGTCGACAAGTCTCAGCAAGGCGATGAAGAAATATGTATCCATTTGATTCTAAAGCATCTCCTCTTGACAAATAAAGCGGAATTATGATTAAAATATCAATTAAATTATTGAGATGAAGTTCTTTTTATGAACAGTACAACAAAAGCCTTTACCAAAAATGCTATCCTAAATTTTGGATTTACTCAAGGTATGGTTTTATCAGCTATACTCCTTATCATGATTGTCGGCCTTGCCGGGTGCCAAACGACTTCGCCCATGATGGCTGATGATCAATCTGATACGACACTTGATGCCAGTTTAGATAGCGGCGAGAGCAGCTCACTTGACGCAACTGATAGCGTTGAAAACGCAACAGATATAGATCATAGTGAATTAATTTTTACAGAAGGGCTAGGCTATCAAATATCATGGCCGCTCGAAGAAAGATTTATTATTACACCGCCTCAAAACCTGCGGAAAGTGATGCTGAAAACCTGTCAGGATACAGGATATATCACCCCTTACATTAATACCATTGAGTTTGAAAATAATGGCATTAAAGCCTATTTCCTATGTCGTGGCTTTGGCGGGTGAGCGCATGTGATCGCGCCTCGCCTACCCGCGCTTTACCTGATTTTATCCCACTTGATTTTTCCGATCTAAACTCCACCCTTAGATAATATTGGCTTTGCATTATTTATCATCTGAGGAGGGCTTTTTGATGCGTTTTGATTTGGCAGGGAAACACGGTTTGGCATGTCTAATGGCTTTTATGCTGATGCTGATGCCTATATCGGTATTGGCTGATCAACATGACAGTCTCATTATGCCTGACCCATCTTTGCAACCCGAAGATGTAGTGACCATTCAAATGATGGCATTGCAAAACAATGATAATATTAGCGATGATTTAGGGCTTCGGCAGACATGGGTGTTTGCCCATCCCGATAATAAAGCCGTGACAGGGCCTTATGACAGATTTGCTATGATGCTGCGAAACCCGACATATCTGCCGATGATTAATCACCGTAATTTTGAAATCATTGATCAACGCCAAGAGCCGGGTGAGGTAAAGTTTCTGATTGAGATGGAAACCCCTGAAAATCTGCTCTATCGCTTTGTCTGGGTTGTTAAGAAAGTCGAAGATGGCGATGAGATCGGATCTTGGATGACGTCTGCTGTATCAGCACCGATGCAGGCAGGTGAGGGAAGTTAAGGCGCAATTGTGGGAAGTATTCCAAGCGTCTTGTTAACAGAACCTGAGCCTGTTTTAATCTATGCGTGAACATATATATAGGGAGTCAGGTTCTGTCAGATGTGGCGGGTAAGATTAAGCCGCTGACTTCGTGTTATCGTTATCGACAATCTGACGAGCCCGGTCTTTAATCTGCCAACGGCTGATGCCGATATCATTAAGTGTCCGGTTATCCAGCTGTTCCAGAGAGGACATAATCCGATTGATCCGCATCTTGCGATTAAGGGCTGTAATGCCAGAAAACCGGCAGAATTCATCATTGGCTGTTTTAATAATAGTTTGAATGCTCATAGCGTGTATCCAGAAAAAAGAGGTTATAGGAGGAAGTTCTTAACGCTTATATATACCTCTTGATTTCGCTTGTTAAGTGCCCGAAAAGTAATAAAAAATCAAGATTTGTCGGTTATCATATAGTCTAGCAATCTCATTATCTTTAAGCGCTCAAAATGATAATAAAATATCTCTGAAATCAATGCCGCAATCGCATTAATTACTTTGGCGGTTTTTCGCCGCGTCACTCTGCCACATCATGCCTTTATCCGATCAGGTTTTGTCCTAATTTGATAATGTGACGTATCGCATCCGATTAGCCAGAGATGCGCTTAACAAAGGCCTAATCCGAACCGAGTGGGATCAGATATTATGACCAGAATTGCAATCATTGGTGCCGGTATGGCAGGGGTTACTCTTGCTACACTCCTCAAAGATAAGGCTGATATTATTGTTATTGAAAAATCACGCGGAGTATCAGGACGCTTGGCGCATCGGCGCGCCGCCCCGTTTGGCTTTGATCATGGCGCCGCCTATATGACCATTCGTGACCACGGCTTTGCTGATATGCTAGCGCCTTATCAATCGTCTGGATTATTGCAACAATGGCCGCAGCATCCGGTTAGACTCAGATCAGGGGATAAGCCAGAACCATTACCGCCAAAACCCGATAGCTACGCCGTTAGCGGCACAGCATCAGCGCTTATCAAAGCAATGATAGCTGATCATCTGCCCGATATTGATATGCGTCTTGCAACCAAAGCTGTGCAGATCACTCGTGATAGTGAGGCGGCTAAAGCGGCTAATGATGATAAGGTGGGTTGGCGAATTGTTACCGAAGACAGCTCAGCACCAGAAGATCAGAGCGATATTATCGCTGATTGGGTGATTAGCACCGCGCCAGCGCCGCAAACGGCGGCGTTACTGCCACGATCAGCATCATTTCATCAGCAGCTTTCCGATGTTGAGACAGATGGCTGTTTCACGCTTATGCTTGGCTTTGATACAGCCCTAAATATAGGCTGGGATGCGGCATGGGGCGCGCATGATCAACCGCTTGGCTTTATTTCGGATAATCGCACTAAACCTGAGCGTGATCAGACGCGCACCGCCCTGACAATTCATGCTGGCAATATATGGTCAAGCCGCCATTTGACCAGTAATTATGATGATGTCAAAGCCCGGATGATAGCCGCGCTTTATACGCATACAGGGATCAATGCCGCCACCGCAACCCATATCGGGTTGCAGCGCTGGCTTTATGCCAATCCGTCGCGACCGCTTCACGGGTCCGAGGAAACGCCTTTTGTCATGGATACATCGTTGCGGCTGGCGGCGGCTGGCGATTGGTGCTTAGGCGGTAGAATTGAAAACGCCTATTTGAGCGGCTCAGCGTTGGCGCGGGCGCTATTGCCCTTAATCTGATTGCCTGTTATCTGATTTAACTTGCGAGCGGCTGTTGCGGCGGCATTTCTCTGAGCAATAGATCACGTCATCCCAAACCTTTTGCCATTTCTTGCGCCAGACAAAACCTAATCCGCATACCGGACAAATCTTTGACGGAAGCTCTGTTTTTTTTTCGCATACGCGGCATGAAACCTCTATTTATCCAAATGATCAGGCTTATCCAAATGATTGGGGCCAAAGCTATGCGGCAGCAATTCATCCAGCGTGAAGCGTTGCCGCAACCCGTTCTCATCAGCGATCAAGATCGGGGTATCTGGATTAGCAAACTCTCTCATGCGCTGACGGCATCCCCCGCAAGGCGTGCAAAGGTTCCCCCCACGGCCAGCTATGGCAATTTGATGTATGCGCGTGCCACCAGCCATAATCATGGCAGCAATAGCGCCAGCCTCGGCGCATGAGCCTTGCGGATAGGCGGCGTTTTCAACATTAACGCCAGTATGGATATTGCCATTCTCATCACAAATTGCCGCGCCCACCAAAAACTGACTATATGGAGCATAGGCATTCGGCATGGCGGCAATCGCGGCTTTGATCAGCGTATCTTCGGTCATGGCTATCGTTCCTTAACATAAGGCTGACCAATCGCTTTGGGCGGCACCGCCCTGCCAATAAAACCAGCAAGCAAGATAACCGTCAAGACATAGGGTAGAACCAAAATCAAATCGGTTGGCATGGGGCCAAAAAATGGAATTTCAACGCCTTGCAGGCGTGCCGCAATCGCATCCAGAAAGCCAAACATCAAACACGCCATCAAGGAAGGTATCGGGCGCCAATGGCCAAAAATCATGGCGGCAAGGGCAATATATCCCTTGCCTGCCGTCATATCACGACCAAAGCTGGCGCCATGCGCAATAGACAGATAAGCGCCCGCAATACCGCATAATAAGCCGGCGATTAATACCGCTTGATAGCGCATTAGCGTCACACTGATACCGGCGGTGTCAACGGCTTCGGGTTTTTCCCCAACAGCCCGCAGGCGCAAACCAAATGATGTTCGGAACAAAACATAGCCTGTCAGAAAGACCGATAATAATGCGACCCAGACAAGCAGGTTATGCCCTGATATGACCTCAGCATAAATTGTTCCGATGATCGGGATATTTTTCGCGGCCTCAGCAAACGGCAAGCTGATGGCACTAAATCGTTGCTCTGACATCAGGAAAGGCGTTTGCCCCCCTTGCGCGAAGATGGCGATACCGACAGTCACTGTCAGACCTGATGCCAGGATATTTATGGCGAGGCCAGAGATCACCTGATTGCCGCGATGGGTGATACAGGCAAATCCGTGAATGAGGCTGAAAATCATAGATACAATCACCGCACAGAATAGGCCTAGCCAAGGTGAGCCATATAATGCGGCAACTGTGGCGGCGGTAAATGCGCTTAACAGCATCTTGCCTTCGAGCGAGATATCAATAATGCCTGAGCGTTCGGAAAAAATGCCAGCCATAGCACAGAGAATAAGCGGCGTTGCGACACGCAAAGTCGCATCAATGGTCAGAACAAATTGCAACCATAGCTCAGCCATTCTGGCTATCCTTTCCTGATCTGGATTGATCAGATGCCGCCGTGTCCTGTGCTGAAAACAGCCCGTAAATGCGCTCTGCTGTTGGCACAAACATCAATGCCAGCGCCCCTGAGAACAGGATAATCAGGCCTTGTATCATCAACACCATTTCTTTGGTAATTGTCTGAAACTCAAAATCAAGCTCTGCTCCACCTTGATAAAGCGCGCCGAATAAAAGACTGGCAAGAAGAATACCAAAAGGATGATTGCGCCCCATCAAGGCGACCGCAATGCCCGTAAAGCCATAACCTGCCGTGAAGTTAAGGATCACCCGTTCTTGCACGCCCAAAATCTCATTCAAGGCCATCAGCCCAGCCAATCCACCAGAAATAGCCATCGTGATAATGATAATACGCGACGGGTCATGGCCAGCGTAAATCACGGCTTTTTCACTATGGCCGGTAGCACGGATAATATAACCAAGCCGCGTCCGCCAGATCAGCACCCATACCGCAACCAAAGCAATGATAGCAATGCCAAAGGACAGGTTCAAAGGTGATCGCGCCATCGGCCAGCCCAAGGCATTGGCAATATGATGTATCTGAGCCAAGCTCACGCCCTCAGCAAAATGCCGTGTTTCAGGTGACATTTGCCCCGGCGCCATTAACATTCCGGCTAACAGCCAGACCATGATAGATGAGGCAATAAAGTTGAACATGATAGTCGTGATGACAATATGACTGCCGCGTCTAGCCTGCAGCCAGCCCGGAATGATGCCCCATATTGCACCAAATATTGCGGCGACAGGAATAGCCAGTAAGACGATCAGCAATGGCGGCAATATCGGATCAAGACCAAGCACAACAAAGCCAATGCCTAAGCCGCCAATCATGGCTTGCCCTTCGCCGCCAATATTAAACAGCATGGCATGAAAGGCGACAGCGACGGCAAGGCCGGTAAAAATAAAATTGGTGGTGTAATAGAGCGTATATCCCAGCGCGCCTTTATAGACAAATGCGCCCTTAACCATAATGGTGAGAGCAGTCAAAGGGTTCTCGCCAATCAAGGCTATAATAATGCCGGAAACCACAAACGCGGCGGCAATATTAATCAGCGGCATGATGCTGATATCGACCCATGCTGGTAAAGGTCGGCGCATTATTGCACTCCTGCCATGAGTAAGCCGATCGCTTTGACACTGGCGTCTGATTTATTCACCATGCCCATGATCTGACCATTATTCATGACCATGATACGGTCAGACAGGCTCATAATTTCGTCAAGCTCAACCGAGACAAGAATAATCGCACAGCCACTATCACGCATATTGATCAGTTGCTGATGAATAAACTCAATCGCGCCAATATCAACGCCGCGTGTTGGCTGGCCGACCAGCAGCACCGATGGCGAAGCTGACATTTCTCTCGCCAATACCAGCTTTTGCTGATTGCCTCCTGAAAAGAGGCTGGATGTCAGCTCAGGATGCTGCGGACGCACATCAAATTCTTGCATCAAATCCGCGCATCTTGCATTCAGCTGTTGGGGGGATATGAACATATTTTTATAGCCATGAGAAACATCATCTTCATAGCCAAGGGCGGCATTTTCGGCGGCGCTAAATGGCAAGACAATGCCAGAAGCATGGCGATCTTCTGGCACATGCGCCACGCCTAGCGCTTTGATCGTTTGGGCATTAGCGGGATTCTCGGCGGCAATGCGGTGGCCATGATAGGTTATAGCTCCGGCGCTTGGCGCGGTTATCCCGGCCAGGATATTGAGCAATTCAGACTGGCCATTTCCAGCCACTCCAGCAACCCCAACTATCTCTCCTGCATGAACGGTGAAGCTGATATCTGATAAGAGGTTTTGGTTATCGGCATTGGATAAATGAATATTTTCAACCTTAACGATAGCCTCGCCTTTTTGTGTCTGATGCCATTGCTTTTGCACCTGCACCGGGCGACCGACCATTAATTCTGCCAATTCTTCAGGGGTTGTTTCCGCCGTATTCAGATGCGCGATCATGCGGCCACCACGCATCACGGATACACAATCGGTGACAGCCATAATCTCCCGCAATTTATGGGTGATGAGTAAGATGGTTACTCCTTGTTCTTTAAGGGAGCGAAGAATATCAAATAATTGCTCAGTTTCTTGCGGCGTCAAGACGCCCGTTGGCTCATCCAATATAAGGATTTTCGCATTTCGATATAAGGCTTTCAGAATCTCGACTCTTTGCTGCAAGCTGACCGGCAAGTCGCCAACCTCTGCATCAAGATCAACAACTAAACCATATTGATGAGCCAGGTTCATGAGCATATGCCGGGCATGCTCTATGCTTCGTGTCAAGTCTCGATCACTTTCATGACCAAGAATGATATTTTCAAGAACCGTGAAATTTGGCACTAACATAAAATGCTGATGCACCATGCCAATTCCGGCAGCAATAGAATCGGCAGGGCTATTATGGGTATATGGTGTGCCTGAAATCTCAATCTGGCCGCTATCCGCTTTATAGAAGCCATACAGGATAGAGACTAGCGTCGATTTGCCCGCGCCATTTTCACCAACAATGCCGTGAATATCACCCGATGCGATATTCAGATCAATGGCATCATTCGCTTGCACTGATCCAAAGCGTTTGCAAATGCCAGACATACTAATGGCGAAAGGCAAGTCAGACCTGCTTTTCGCCAATGATGGTGTTCCTGTCATAACAGAAATCTAACTGCGCTTAGTATGGGCAGGCAGAATCGTTCTCATAGTTATGAACAGAAATCTTGCCTGATACGATATCCTGACGAGCTTGTTCAACCGCCGCCCTCATATCAGCATTAACCAGACTCGCATTATTATTATCTAATGCCCAGTCAACACCGCCTTCTGCCACGCCAAGGACTTTAACGCCAGCAGAGAAGCTGCCGTTCCTGGAATCCATGAATGTCTCATAAGCGGCAATATCAACGCGCTTGAGCATTGAGGTCAATACTGATCCAGGGGCAAGGCCGTTCTGATTTGAATCAACGCCAATCGCTAGCTTGCCGGCATCTGATGCGGCTTGAATAACGCCGATACCAGTTCCGCCAGCGGCCTGATAAATGACATCTGCGCCACGATCAATCTGGCTCATCGTCAGTTCAGCCCCTTTGGCCGGATCATTCCAGGCAGCTGGCGTTGTGCCTGTCATATTTTGATAGACTTCGGCAGACGGATTAACCGACTTGACGCCGCCAACATAACCACATGCAAATTTCCGGATAAGTGAGATATCCATACCGCCAACAAAGCCGACCTTACCTGTCTGGCTAGCATGGGCGGCAGCAACACCAACAAGATAGCTTCCCTCATGTTCTTTGAACGCATATTGACGTAAATTCGGCTGATCCAGCCAAAACACATCAATGATGGAGAACTGAACATCTGGATTTTCTGCTGATACTGCCGCAATCGCATCAGCCTGCGCAAAGCCAACGCCAAGCACAACCGTGGCGCCTCGGTCAACCATCCGGCGCATGGCCTGTTCTCTCTGGGTTTCGTTGGTGACTTCGAATTCCATCACCTCAATGCCAGTTTCTTCGGTGAATTTTTTGACGCCATTCCAAACGCCTTCATTAAAGGATTTGTCAAACTTGCCGCCCATATCATAAATGACAGCAGGCTTAATGTCTGCGGCTTGCACGCTGATGCTACTCCAGACAAATACGACGCTTATTGCCGATACAATAATTTTTAATAGTGATGTTTTCATTATCTCCTCCGAGTTAACTTATGGTGTGTTACTTTAGTCCGATTTCTTTCAGGCGTTGTTGCAAGAACATATCAGCCGTAAATTGCGGCTTCAAATCGACTTCTGGTCGTGGATGCAAAAACATCGGCATAGAGAAACGCGGCGCATTGGTTTCTGCGTCTGGATTGATGACCCGATGCGTTGTTGACGGATAATAGCCATCCGTCGCCAAGGTCAGCATATCGCCATTATTAATCGTGATCATTCCCGGGTCACACGGCACTTTATGCCAGTTGCCATCGGTATCCATGGCCTCTAGCCCCGGCTTTGATCCAGCTAATAGCAATGTGATCAGATTGATATCTTCATGCGCCGCCGCCCGAATAGCATTAGGTTCAGGGGCTTCGGAAAGGGCAGGATAATGTAAGATTCGCAACAGGCTTTGTTGGCTGTCGCGCATCATTTCGGCTAATGGCTGGCTTAGCGCTTCACGCAAATGATCAGGCATGGCTTGATCCAGCCAGCCCAAAAGCTCAATCCCTAATGTCGATAAATCTTGATATAATTGGCGGGTGATCGCGTCTAATTCTGGCGGGACACGACCCCACGGATAAACATGGAAAAACTCTTTCAAGTCTTTCGCCACCGCGCCTTTCGCGTTTTCAGACTGGAACGGGAAAAATCCATCCTGGGTTTCAGGGTCACGCAACCAGTCATGCTTTGCCTCATCAGCAAAAAATGCACCCCATGCCGCATAAATCGTCTTTATGCGTTCAGGGGTAATCGGGTGATTAACCAAAACAGCAAAGCCTGTGTTCTTGAGCGATAAGGCTAAATCACTCGACGCTTGCGGGGACTGATAATCAACGGTTTTAACTTCCATGAATAGGTTTCCAACCTGTGTTACAAATAGAGACTACCAAAAATATGTCTTTATGCATGACCTGGTTGTCTTTTATCTGACTGTTTTTTTATTTTGTCGGATTGCTTACATATGTCCAGAAAAATTTCTCGCACCGTCATAGCGTCAACGGCTTTTGCCACTTTAACCGGACGTCTTTTTTGTTGTGAGCGGATAGTCGCACCAATGCGGTCGCCTGAACATATGACCTCCAAAGGGATATTTTCATACTCAAAAGCTGTCTCATCAGTGATGCTGATCACGGCGGATGGGTCATGCATCAAGCAGACATGGCGACCGATAATACTATGATAAAAGCCGATGTAAAATAGGGAAATCTGTTCAAGAAAACCGCCAATATCTGGTGCTTCTCTGGCAATGGACGAAAAATCATCAGCGTCACAAGATATCTGGCTGGTCACATCAAGCCCGATTAATTCCATATCCCAAGGCGCCGCAAATACGCTATCTGCGGCATGCGGATCATTCCAGATATTGGCCTCAGCAAATGCGGTTACATTACCGGGGCAGTCAACCGCTCCGCCCATAATAACAACCTTTTTGACAAGCGCGGCAATGGCTGGATCATGATCCAATAAACGCGCGATATTGGTCAGTGGGCCAATCGGACAGAGAATCACTTCACCCGGATATGCCCTAATGGTATCGGCGAGAAAGATATGTGCTGGCCTTGGGTCAGCAGATCGTGTTGGCCTCATCGCGGGCATATCACCAAATCCTTCATCGCCGTGGACATAATGTGAGGGCGCATTTGGCGTGATCGTAATAGGGGTGGCGGCGCCTTCACTGACAGGGATAGCGCGACCAGCTTGATCGGTCAGCCATAATGCGTTCCGCGTCGCCTGTTCGACAAAGACATTCCCGAAAATGGTCGTCAGCCCGATCAGATCAAGCGCATCATGAGCAAAGGCATAATGGATAGCCATTGCATCATCAATGCCTGGATCAGTGTCGATAATCAGCTTCTGTTTTGACATTATTTTAGCGTCCCAATTTTAGCGTTCCAATGTTAGCGTCCTATGACATGATCTGTATTCATGCTCTTGCGAGTTTCGGTTATATCTGGAATTGCGGCGCTAGCACCATGACGAGTCACCTGAATAGCGGCGGCGGCGGCGGCAAGATGCATCGCCTCGCGCATCGGCTTGTCTTGATCTAGCTGGGCCAGGACATAGCCAAGATAAGTATCACCGGCACCAGTTGTATCAACCGCTTTGACAACAGGGGCAGGGATGTGAAAGCTGCCATCCTTACCATAATATTCGGCACCATCAGCGCCTTGTGTCACAATTAAATGTGGAATATTGAGCGCAGAATTGGTTTTGCCAGTGGCTTGGCATAGGGCTTCTGCCTCAATATTATTAACGATAAGCAGATCAACTTCTGGCAGTAAAGATAGGGTGATATCGACGACAAATGGGGCAGCGCTATAACAGATATGAAGCCCCTTTGCCTTTGCCGCGGTTAAGAAATCAGCAGTCAGATTAGTTTCATTTTGTGCCAATGCCCAATCACTAGATGTGGCATGTTTAAGGAAATCATCAGTTAATGTCGCGGGCAGGGACTGATTGCATAATGGGGCAAGAATAATCTGATTCTCACCTTTATTTGGGCTGTCATCATCAACCGCAACAATCGCATGTCCGGTTGCGATATCACTCCTTAAAACAGCATCTATATTGACCCCTGTTTTGACCATGGGGGTGAGCCAATGATCATCGCCATGATGGATCATGCCAGCATGAAACACATTCCCTCCGGCACGGGCTATGGCGATGGATTGATTGGCGCCTTTGCCGCCTAACGCGGCCTCATATCTGCTTGCCGCCAGCGTCTCACCAGCAACAACAAGATGCGGCAAGCCATAGATGTGATCAATATTAATGGAGCCTAAATTAAATATCGTCATGCTGATACGCCAGATAATTACAATATATGATCATGTGTTTAGAGTACTGATGGATGTGCCTCCAGATCAACAAGAAACATTCTTTCGGGTCATTATGCTGATGACAAAAATGTGCTATATTGGTTAATACTGGTAAATAAAATCTAATATATTAAATATAGCCAGGTGCAGCCAGGTGCCAGCACCGGTTTAGTTTTGGGTTAGGGGTTTTTTATATGGCTACCGAAGCAAGTAAAACAAATGCGCTGCGATCACCTGAATTTTTTGAAACCTATCTATCAGGCCGCGTTATTGATATTGGTGCTGGTGATGATCTTGTTGTGCCACATGCTGAAATCTTTGATCAGCATCAAGGTGATGCTAACCATATTTTAGATTACCGTGAGCCGGTGCAATATGACGCCGTTCATTCTAGCCATTGTTTAGAGCATATGAATAATCCTCAGCAGGCGTTAAAGGATTGGTGGCAGTTGGTCAAACCTGGTGGCTATATGATTACGGTTGTTCCTCATGAAGACCTTTATGAGCAATTCAACTGGCCGTCGATTTTTAATGGCGATCATAAAGCGACATTTCGGATGGGGACAGATGATAGCTGGTCGCCTGTATCCATTGACATTGTGGCGGCGACGCAAGCGCTGCCAAAGGCAAAGATTATCGCCAAGCGGCTTTATGATGAAAATTATGATTATAATCTGTTGTTTCCACGCGGCCAGACACCTAAAAATCATCGGACGTTTCTTAATCGACAAATATCCAGTATTGCTCGGCGGCTTAAAAACCGCGACTACCGGACGAAGATTTTGAAATTTCAGTTAGCCCGCGGTTATCCTATTGATCAAACCGCAAAAAGCGACGCTTTGGCACAAATTGAAATTGTTGCCCAAAAACGCAAGTGATATCCCTGATCTGAATATCCCTGATCTGAATATCTGTATATCCGTCAAAATACATGATAGATTGGCGATCCAAGACCGTTTTGGTGGGGCTTATGAAGACACAAAAAAAGCATCAGGCGTTTATCATTTTGGCAGAGTCTGATCAACATAGACGCCCTCAATTAACAACACGCTTTCGCAGCATTGGGCTTCTGCCGCATTTTGTTGATGCCGTCATGGGTAAGGATTTATCACCATCACAAAAACACCAGTTTAATAATCTTGAACGTCAAAACTGGTTGCCGACCATGATGCAAGATAATGCTCTTGGCTGTGCGATAAGCCATCATAATATATGGCAAATGATTGCCGAGGGTGATGATGATTATGGCTTTGTTTTTGAAGATGATGCCATGCCTTTCGATGCAGCAAAGCCATATATTTCAGCCATATGTGATCAGCTCAGTCAGCTTGATCCCCTGCTTGATATTGTGTTTTTATCTAATCGGCGGCCCGCATCAAGCTATCGGCCTCTGCATAAATTACCTGATCTGCCAGACGATCAGGATTTTCACCTCGCCTCTGTCAGATATAGCAGTATCGGTGCAGAAAGTTATATGCTGTCAAAGCAAGCGGCGATAAAGCTTTTGGAGAATCCACATCGGTATATTTTTGAGGTTGATTGTATGTTGCATCACTGGTGGCTTCATAACTGTGATGTCTATCATCTGCAGCCGCCGCTTTTTGCCGAAGAAGGCCGTCCTTCAACGATCGGGTATCATGATATTAAGCCATGGCCGAAGGATGGGTTTAGCCATAAACTCAAGCGGAAATGGCACCGTGTTGCGATATCTTTTATAAAACGGACGCAGTTTTCACGGTTGCATCAGAAATTACAGGCAAAGCTCCCAAAAGCATAAGCGATAGGCGGCTAGTTGCCAAAACGGGCCTGATTTTTATGTTCGATCCAGTTGCCATAAGTTTTGTCGCTATTCAGCCGTGAGGCCAGTTCACGTCTGATACCTATCCACCGCAAATGCATGGAGTTTCGCATAATTTCTTCATCAAGTTCCTTAAACTCATCAACCATGGGTGCCCATTTCATAAAAGCGTCTGAGCTGACCGAGAAAAATCCATCACCTTTGGCATGGCTGTCGTAATCGGCCTTTTTTGCTCGCGCCTTGAGGGTGTTAATCATGGCTGAGAAGACCTTTGGGTCAACATCATCTTGCTCAACTTTAGTAAGGATATGACTGCCCAGCTCAGTGGCCATAGCGGTACAGATGGCTTTATCCGCATGATCAGAAAGACGAAACTGGGCGGCCGCAAAAAGTGACAAATCACATACCGATGCGGAAAAAATATGCCAGCGTGAAATGGTCAGCGAGGTCAAAAAATCAGCATTTTCAAAGAGCTTTGGAAAAGATGTACCAGCACGAGCTTTCACATAAGTATATAATGTGACTTGGCTGACAAAGGCGGAATTTTGGTCAATGAAGTCGCTCAAATCAGAAATTGTGCCAATTTCAGGCATTTTCTTTAATCCAAGGGTGGAAAGAATATTATTGAAATTAAACAAGATTTTCTCATCTCTTAAATAAATTATGGCATAAATAAGATTTAACATAACAAATCTTATTTTGTAATGTTATAATCACTTTTTTGGTGATAGCCGAAAAATAATTGTTTGGGGGTGAAACCCCATAATTTCTATGTTGATAAAAATAAGGGGGACATTTCATATGTCAGCACAATCAGATCAACAACAGCATTGGGCAGCGACAAAACGGTTAACGTTATTGACGCTGATCATATGGGCTGTTGTCTCATTTGTAATTCATTGGTTTGGGAGTTCTCTTAATTCAGAGTCATTTCCCGGCGCCTATTTTATGGCTGGAATGGGGTCACAGGTTATATTTGTGATACTCATCTTCTGGTTTTCTACTCGTCAAAGTTCAATTGACGAGGAACATGGCATGAGCGAGGGAGACTAATCATGAAACTCGAAGGTGGATTTATTAATAATCTTGGTCGTGTCTATGCAATTTACACGTTAGGATTTCTGGGCTTCGTCATTTTAATGGGTATCCTTGAGATTGCTGGTGTTCAAAACACCTATATCGGCTGGATGTTCGTGGCCTTTACCGTTCTGATTTATGCGCTTATCGGCGTCTTGTCACGGACAATGGATTCAAGTCAGTACTACGTCGCCGGTCGAGAGGTTCCTGCTGTTTATAACGGTATGGCAACCGCTGCGGACTGGATGTCTGGCGCGTCATTTATTGCCCTGGCAGGTGGTATTTACCTTAAAGGTTACCCCTATATGGCATTCCTTGTCGGCTGGACGGGTGGTTATGTGCTTGTTGCATCATTGATTGCTCCGTATCTCCGCAAGTTTGGATGTTATACGGTTCCTGATTTTATCGGAACACGTTATGGCGGCAATCTTGCGCGTTTCTGCGCTGTTGTTGTTCTTGTTGTGGCTTCATTTACCTATGTGACCGCACAGATTAACGGCACAGGTACAGTAGCGGCACGAGCGCTTCAGATTGATTTTGAGGTTGGGGTATGGGTCGGTTTGGCCGGTATTCTGTTCTGTTCCATGCTTGGCGGCATGCGGGCGGTGACCTGGACACAGGTGGCGCAGTATATCGTTTTGATCGTTGCCTATCTGATCCCTGTCTTCTGGATGTCAAACAAGCTTGGCTATGGCCTGATCCCACATTTAGCGCAGTTTGATGCTGTCTTGCGGGTGCAGGAACTTGAATCAGCTCTTAGTGTTGGAACATTACTGCCAACAGCCGAAGCACAAGCCGAGGCTGGCAAGCTTGCCGCTCTAAAAGTTGGCATTAACGATGCTAGCGGTGAGTGGATGGCACGCTGGAAGTTCTTTACGCTTGTCTTATGTATGATGGCTGGTACAGCGTCTCTGCCTCACGTTCTGATGCGTTACTTTACAACGTCATCAGTTAAGGCTGCTCGTCAGTCTGTGGGTTGGTCA
>NZIT01000043.1 GCA_002691725.1 SAR116 cluster bacterium
GATTTTCCTGAAATAAAATCAACCGCATCTTCCACTAAACCTTTGTAATTATTTTCCTCAATTTTACCAACACATGGGGCGGTACAGCGTTTGATCTGATATTGCAGACATGGTCGTGTCCGTGCTGAGAAAACACTATCCGAACAATTTCGTAACAAAAAGGCGCGGGTTAATTCTGTCACCGTGCGGTTAACTGCGCTTGCTGAAGCAAAGGGGCCAAACCACCATGCCTTGCGTTTGCGAGCGCCGCGATGTTTGGCGATCTGTGCCCATTCATGGTCGCGCGTGATCATGATATAAGGAAAACTTTTATCATCTCTGAGCAGAATATTAAAACGCGGTTTGAGGGTTTTGATAAGATTGGATTCGAGCAATAACGCTTCTACCTCAGTGCGCGTTGTAATGATCTCCATGCTTCGGGTTTCGGCAACCATGCGAGTTAAGCGATGGCTGAGGGCATTGGCGCGAGTATAGCTGAGAACACGATTTTTCAGCCCTTTGGCCTTGCCGACATAAAGCACCTGACTATCATAACCAAGCATCCGATAGACTCCGGGGCTGGCATCAAGCCGTTTTGCCATATCACGGATGATCTTTAACCCATGATTGAGATCAGGGGCATCGGCCGTGTTTGGGGTAATGCTATTTTGATTATTCTTAGTCATAGTCATAATGTGTGCCAATTTCGATCTATTGCCAAGGCTGATGAGCGGTTTTTATATTGCGAATCGGCGCGTTAAGTGTCATCCCCTAAATCTGTGGATAAGCTTGTGGATAATATCTTGCAAGTCGAGTGCTAATGGGATGTTTCTGGGAAAAACATTAAATTGCACAAAAATTAGGCATATATATGTAAATATAATAATTTCAGCTAGTTACATTAGGTCAAGAGCTAAATATGGTAATTATATTTAAGGATCAATACGTCATTCATTACCATTTTGTTTCAAATATTTAACGTTGTTAACAAGTTACGGGACATTCCCATCATTAAAGTAAATTTCATCAATTTGCGAAGCTACGGAATTATTTGAATTTTTTTCTTTGCTGGCGTTTGAAGGCAAGTTGTGGCGCCGAGCCAATTTCCAATTCTGAGGCTTCAAGTCGTCTAATCTCATCCCTAATCCGTGCGGCTTCTTCAAACTCCAGATTAGCGGCAGCGTTTTGCATTTTCTGCTCAAGGCTGGCAACGGTGTCACGCATAGATTTGCCAACCATGGG
This sequence comes from SAR116 cluster bacterium, assembly GCA_002691725.1. Taxonomy (GTDB): domain Bacteria; phylum Pseudomonadota; class Alphaproteobacteria; order Puniceispirillales; family UBA1172; genus UBA12202. The sequence goes on from NZIT01000043.1 coordinate 1,222, forward strand.
GCCCGTTTCTGTTGATACTTCGACACGATCTCCACGCTCATGAACGGAGCTAAGAATATCCTTAATCTGAGAGCTTACGGTTTCTGGGGTAATGTTGTTAGCGGTGTTATAGGCGAGCTGTTTGGCGCGGCGGCGATCGGTTTCTGATATGGCATAGTCGATGCTTCCGGTTATGCTGTCAGCATACAGGATAACGCGCCCGTCAATATTTCTGGCGGCACGGCCAATGGTCTGAACCAGTGATGTTCGTGATCGCAAATATCCTTCTTTATCGGCATCCAGAATGGCAACGAGCGCACATTCAGGAATATCAAGCCCTTCACGCAACAGGTTAATGCCGATCAAAACGTCAAACACGCCCAAGCGCAAGTCACGGATAATTTCTATCCGCTCAAGCGTCTCAACATCCGAATGCATATAGCGAACTTTAACCCCGGCTTCGTGCATATATTCGGTTAAATCTTCTGCCATTTTCTTGGTCAGGGTGGTGATCAGAACCCGCTGATTCTTGGCGCTAGCATCACGACATTCAGCAATCACATCATCAACCTGATGTTCGGTTGGGCGGATAATACATTCAGGTTCAACAAGCCCTGTTGGTCGAACAATCTGTTCGATAAATACACCGCCAGTTTGCTCCAGCTCCCACTTTCCCGGGGTTGCCGATACATAGACGGTTTGCGGCCGGAAAGCATCCCATTCTTCGAATTTAAGCGGCCTGTTATCAAGGCAAGATGGCAGCCGAAAGCCATATTCTGACAAGGTTGTTTTCCGCGCTCTATCGCCTTTATACATGGCCCCGATTTGCGGCACGGTGACATGACTTTCATCAATAAATAACAGCGCATCTTGAGGCAAATATTCAAATAATGTTGGCGGCGGTTCACCTTGCCCACGACCTGATAAATAGCGCGAATAATTTTCAATACCATTGCAGACACCCGTCGCTTCAATCATCTCAAGATCAAAATTGGTGCGCTGTTCCAGCCGCTGCGCTTCTAGCAGGCGGCCGCCTTGCTCAAGCTCATTGAGGCGCGATTTAAGCTCAACGCGGATACTCTTTGTGGCTTGCTGAAGCGTTGGCTTAGGTGTCACATAATGCGAGTTTGCAAAAATCCGAACTGAGTCTAAATCCTTATCACGTTGGCCTGTTAATGGGTCAAAGCTGGTAATCGCTTCAATCTCATCGCCAAAGAGAGAGATGCGCCAAGCGCTGACTTCAAGATGGGCAGGAAAGATTTCAACGACATCTCCGCGAACCCGATAACAGCCACGCTGAAACGCCATATCATTTCGCGCATATTGCAATTCAGTCAATTGCCGAAGCAATTGCTGGCGTTCTATGCGCTGGCCCTTGAGTAGCCTGATGACCATGCTGGAATAGGTTTCAACCGAACCGATGCCGTAAATACATGACACCGAGGCGACAATAACAACATCACGGCGTTCTAGTAAGGCGCGGGTCGCGCTATGCCGCATCCGGTCAATCTGCTCATTAATCGTGGCTTCTTTTTCAATATAAGTATCCGAGCGAGGAACATAGGCCTCGGGTTGATAATAGTCATAATAAGAAACAAAATATTCCACCGCATTATCTGGAAATAGCGTCTTCATCTCACCATAAAGCTGTGCCGCCAGCGTTTTATTTGGCGCTAGAATCAGCGATGGCTTCTGCATAGCCGAAATAATATGCGCCATGGTGAAGGTTTTGCCAGACCCCGTGACCCCAAGTAGCACCTGATCACGGTCAGCTTGCTTAACGCCGCTAACAAGATCACGAATAGCCGCAGGCTGATCACCAGCAGGTTTGTAATCGGTTTCAAGCCTAAGCGGGATGTGCTTATCATGCTCATCAGCGAAAAGAGGCTGTATAGATTTTGTAAGACTGTTATCATCCATAAAAGACAATATAGGGCATTGTCATCATATCGTGAATAGGCTGATACAGATTTTACTTGCAAGATGAAGCAACGGCTTTTACGACAGGCACATGTAATTACATTCAAGGAGGATATCATGGGACTTCTGGCATCGCGGATGAAGGCGATTAAACCATCACCAACTATTGCTGTGACGACGAAAGCAGCTGAATTAAAAGCGGCTGGCCGGGATATTATCGGGCTTGGTGCGGGTGAGCCTGATTTTGATACTCCTGAGCATGTTAAAGACGCGGCGCGAAAAGCCATTGCTGATGGGAAAACAAAATATACCGCCGTTGACGGTATCCCTGAGCTGAAAGCCGCTATTGTTGATAAATTTAGCCGTGAGAATAATATTACCTGCACAACGGCCAATATCACCGTCGGGACAGGCGGCAAGCAGGTTCTCTATAATGCCATTATGGCCAGTGTAGAAGATGGCGATGAGGTGATTATTCCAGCACCTTATTGGGTATCTTATCCTGATATTGTCATGCTCGCTGGCGGTAAGCCGGTATTTGTAGCATGTCCGGCTAATGCTGGATTTCGGTTACTGCCTGAACAGCTCGAAGATGCGATTACTGATAAAACAAAATGGCTGATCCTAAACAGCCCATCAAACCCGACCGGAGCCGGATATACAGCAAATGATCTTAAAGCCCTGGCTGAGGTTCTGCGCCGCCATCCGCATGTCTATGTGTTGTGCGATGATATGTATGAGCATCTGGTCTATAATGATTTTACTTTTGCAACGCTGGTTGAGGTCGCGCCAGATTTGCAAGATCGGGTCTTGACGATGAACGGGGTATCAAAAGCCTATTGCATGACAGGCTGGCGGATCGGTTATGCGACAGGCCCTCAACCATTAATAAAGGCGATTGCAACGATCCAATCGCAATCGACATCCAGCCCTAATTCTATCGCTCAGCACGCAGCAGTAGAAGCGCTTAACGGATCACTTGATTTTATGGTCAGTAATCTGAAAGCCTTTAATCAGCGCCGTCAGCTTGTCGTCAATAACTTGAATGCTATTGATGGCCTGATTTGCGCTGATCCTGATGGGGCATTTTATGTCTATCCTTCTATTGAAGGGGTGATTGGCCGCAAACGTCCAGATGGGCAGGTTATTGAAAATGATAGTGATTATGTCACTTGGCTTCTCGAAGATGGCGGTGTTGCCGCGGTACAAGGGGCAGCATTTGGATTAGAGCCGCATTTTCGGATTTCCTATGCGACCAGCACAGAAGCCCTGGAAGAAGCCTGCGCCCGGATCAAAGCATCGACCGAAAAACTATCCTGAAATAGATGTGGTGGTGATCTTTATCACGGTAAAGTGATCAATTTCACACTATATTAGTCTTATGTTTGCCATAATTTGCGCTATGATGAAGTGCAGATGTAACGGATGTTGTGGAGTCTTAATATGCTGATCCAAAAAAAGCCAAGCTGGTTTATCCCTGAACATAAGGCAACCCCTGAAAGCGTTTATGTTAACCGAAGGCAGATTCTAGCGGCAATGGGATTTGGTCTAGCCGGAGGCTTAGGCATCCTTCCCTCAATGGCGCCCTCAACGGCAGCGGCGGCGATATCCGGATTTCCGGCTCAGCGCAATCCCGCCTACACCCTTGATCGTGACATCAGCCCTGAGGAAGAGGCGACGACCTATACCAATTTTTATGAGTTTGGCTCATCAAAAAATATTTTTCGGCAGGCTCAGCGCCTTAGAACTGACCCCTGGAAAGTTAAGATTAGGGGTATGGTAGAGGAAAAGATCACCATAGATGCTGAGGATTTAATTGCCAAATTAGGCGATCAGGAAGAACGGCTTTATCGCCATCGCTGTGTCGAAACATGGGCCATGGCGGTGCCGTGGACTGGTGTTCCTTTAGCCAAGCTGGTGCAACTTGCAAAACCCTTGCCGGAGGCTAAATATCTGCGTTTTGAGACATTTCATGATCCTGATATTGCGCCCGGCCAACGCCAGAGCTGGTATCCATGGCCATATGTTGAGGGGATAACAATAGAAGAAGCGCAAAATGAATTGCCATTTTTGGCAACAGGGATTTACGGCAAGCCAATGCCTAATCAAAATGGCGCGCCATTGCGTCTGGTTCTGCCTTGGAAATATGGCTTCAAATCGATTAAGTCAATCACGCGGATTAGCTTTACGGACAAACGTCCAGTCAGTTTCTGGGAAGAACTGCAAGCTCGTGAATATGGTTTCTGGGCGAATGTTAATCCGAATTTTGATCACCCGCGATGGAGCCAGGCAACCGAACGTATGCTGGGAAGCGATGAGCGTATTCCAACCCTGCTTTATAATGGATATGCTGATCAAGTGGCGCATCTATACGCCGATATGCCGCAAACCCGCGACCTCTTTTTCTAGGGATTAGCTCTCGCTATTCAAACCCATCCGCTCAGCAAGAATATTGGCGATGCGGGTGGTTTCGTCTAGCCGTTTATCATTATGCAGAAAGAAATGATAAAAAGAGATCTGGTCAATGGATTCGGTGTATCCGCCCTCTTGTAGAGTTTTATGGAACATCTTAACACGGCCAGATTCAGGCTTTAATTCGGCAACATAGACAGGTTTTCCCATTGATGCCGCCTCTGACGTCATATTGACGCTATCTGCTGTCACCACAATCGCATCCGCCGCCGTCAATATCCACGGATAAGGATTGGGCGTTGTGCCATCCCACCACCAATGATTTGTGTCGGCTAAGGCAGAGGTCATGGCGCTACGGGTGCTAACAAGACTGCGCCGTGATGGTATCAAAATCAGCGACGCTTCGGTCATGGCAGCAAGATCAGCCAGAGTCTGACCAAAGCGCGCATAATCTTGATCATGAACCTGATAACGGCGGTTTGAGCCGCCAATGAGCGCAACTATTTTACGGCCTTCCATATTTGTCACGGCATCGGGCAGGTCTTGTTTTTTGCTCATTAATGTAGTCATGCGGTTGAGTGAGCCCAACGTGACCAAGACATTGTCACCGCGCAAGTGATCATGCGAAGGGACAACCAGCCAATCAAACCAGTCAGCAGGCATGCGCGGGTCTTGAATATGAATAGTTTTGATATGGCCCTTACCATAGCGGCGCATCATCATGGATAACGGCGCATGGCGGCGGCCGGTTGTGATGACAATATCAGGCATACCGTGGCTTTTGATAGCATCTTTCAAGGAGCTTGGCATAGGGCATGCCCCCATTTTTGCAAGCCGCGGGAAGGCGCGCATGAGTGATCCTGGCTTGACATGGATTAAACGCACGTCTTCGGACAGGCTTTCGGCAAGGCCTAGCGATTGCACCTCCATGCCCATGGTACCGTCACTGATAACCCAGATGGTCTGGGCGGCTAGAGCGGAAGATGATGTTGTTTTATTAGTCATTATCGAAACCATACTTCATTTTCAGGTTATCTGCTGGCTTTGCATTTAGGGTTTAAAGTTACAATATAAAAATTAATTTCAATATTGTGTAATAATATTGCTCTTTATCCAAGATTAGAATAGTAGTTATATATTAAAGCCTCAGTCAGACTAAAGGAAGAATATATGTCCAACCGAGCAAAATTAGATGACGTTGACCGCCGTATTCTGCGAGATCTCCAAACCGATGGGCGAATGACAAATGTAGAACTAGCTAAGCGTATCGGGATTTCTGCACCACCATGTTTGCGCCGTGTTCGCGCATTAGAAGAAAGTAATGTGATCAGAGGATATCACGCTGATATCAATCCTGATGCGATGGGATATTCGGTAACGGTTTTTGCCTTTGTTGGCTTGTCTAGTCAGGCTGAACACGATTTGAAAGAGTTTGAAAAAACCGTCGCGCAATGGCCGGAAGTGCTTGAATGTCATATGCTGGTCGGCGAAACTGATTTCTTGCTGAAAATAATGGCGCAAGACTGGGATAGTTTTCAGGTTTTCCTGACATCAAAATTAACGCCAGCGCCAAATGTTAGTCATGTTAAGACAGCCTTGGTAATCCGTTCAGGGAAAGCAGGGAATGGCGTTCCTATTGAATAACCGCCTTCGCCGTTATCGCATAAAGCCGGACGCGCGTCTCAGACAGATAACAGCTTGACGTCAACCACCTCAAACATTTTGGTGCCGCGAGGTGTTCGAACCTCAACGCTGTCGCCAACACGTTTTCCGATGAGGGCTCTGGCAATGGGCGATGATGTTGATATCAGCCCTTTGGATAAATCAGCTTCATAAGGTCCAACGATTGAATAGACGGATTCTTCATCTGTATCTTCATCTGCTACGGTGACAATAGTACCAAAGGTAATGGTTTCGCCTGTCAGCTGGCTCATATTAATGACTTCCGCGCGGCTAACAACATCCTCGAGTTCAGCAACGCGCCCCTCAATAAATGACTGGCGTTCACGAGCAGCATGATATTCAGCATTTTCGGATAAATCGCCATGCTCACGAGCAGCGGCAATAGCCTTAATAACAGCTGGCCGTTCTTCGGTTTTCAATTTCATCAACTCAGTCTTGATTGTTTCAAGTCCGAGAGCGGTAAATGGAACTTTTTCCATGGCTATATCCTTATCAATTATTAAACCTAGCAAGGGCTGATACTGTTTTGCCAGTAAAAAATAACAGTGAGAAATTAATTATTGTTAAGGTAGGATTGAATAGACCTGACCGCAAGAGTGCCTTTTTTAATCGTCTCAATAGCGGTAACAGCGGCCTTTGCCTCTGATATGGTTGTGTAATACGGAATATTATTCGTCAAAGCCGTCTGCCGCAGGGAAAAGCTATCTTTAATGGACGCTTCGCCTTGCGCGGTATTGAAGACCACATCAATTCTACCTTCAAGCATATAGTCAACCGCATGAGGGGAGCCTTGCTGGACTTTATTGACATGTTCTGTGGGAACACCAGCCTTGGTCAGGGCTTTTGCGGTGCCAGATGTAGCAATGATAGCAAATCCTAATTCATGGAGATCGCGGCAAATATCAATAATTAGCGGCTTATCCTCATCTTTGACTGAAATAAACACCGCCCCTTGATCGGGCAGGAAAACACTGGCACCAAGCTGGCTTTTGGTAAAGGCATGAGCAAAATCAGGGCCAATGCCCATCACCTCTCCAGTAGATTTCATTTCAGGCCCTAAAAAAACATCAACCCCAGGGAAGCGTTGGAAAGGAAACACCGCTTCTTTGACCGCAACATGCTGCATAGCGGTTTTCTCAAGAGCAAAATCAGCCAGCTTTTCCCCTGCCATAATGCGCGCGGCGAGTTTCGCCATAGCAACCCCTGTGGCTTTTGCGACAAAGGGAACGGTTCGGCTGGCTCTCGGATTGACCTCAAGCAGATAGACAACATCATCCTTGATCGCAAATTGCACATTCATCAAGCCAACAACGCCTAAAGCCATAGCCAGATCAACCGTCTGGCGTTTAATTTCATCCAGCAATTCATCAGAAAGGGTTTGCGGAGGTAATGAACAGGCACTATCACCAGAATGGATGCCAGCCTCCTCAATATGTTCCATGATGCCGCCAATATACACATCTTTGCCATCACAAAGCGCATCAACATCAATCTCAGTCGCTTGATTGAGAAAGCCATCAATCAGCACCGGATTTTTGCCAGAAACAATCACCGC
>NZIT01000044.1 GCA_002691725.1 SAR116 cluster bacterium
GTTTTGCCATTGGTGCCGGTTACGGTTGCCAATAAGTTCGGTTTTTTGGAATAAAGGCGGCTAGCAATTTGCGCCAGCGCTAAACGGCTATCATCGACCCTAATAACAGGAACTTGAGGATCAGCCACGTCTTGATCGGTAATGATAGCCACCGCGCCTTTGCTAATCGCATCATCAATAAACTGGTTGCCATCAATTGATGTGCCTTTAATGGCGATGAAAACAAAGCCGTTACTAATCTGCCGCGAGTCAGAGCTGATGCCAGTGACAATCGGATTAACAGCTGTTTGATGATCAGATGTTAGCAGATCAGAAAGATGCATGTTTGGCCCCCTCTTTTTCAAGTTCAGGCAAATTAAGCATCAAACTCTGTCGGATTTCGGGCATATTTTCGTCAATAGGATGAACACCAAGCATAGGCGCAACACGTTTAATGATACGCCCTGCAACAGGTGCTGCTACCCAGCCTGCGGTGGCAAAATTGTAGCTATGTTTCTGGCCTTTCGGCTCATCAATCATGGTGAAGACGACATATTTCGGATCATTGGCAGGAAAGACGCTGACAAAGCTGGTGATATTGGCTTTCGTGTCATAGCCGTTGCCGCTAATTTTTTCAGAAGTTCCGGTTTTGCCTGCAACTAAATAGCCATTGACATCGGCTTTATTGGCGGTGCCGCGAGGATGGCTGACGACACGCCGCATCATCGCACGGATTTTTGCCGCTGTCTGAGGTGAAAACACCTGAACATTGATCTCCGCAGGTTGGGATTGCTTAATAAGGGTCGGCGTCACTAACAGGCCAGAGCCCGCAGTAGTGGCAATGGCGCTGGTCAAATGAACAGGAGTGACCGAAATACCATGGCCATATGAAATGGTCATAATTTCCGCACGGCCCCAGCGTGAGGGAATTAAGGGCATGCCTAATTCGGGTAATTCAAGAGCAGTTTTTTCAAAAAACCCCAGCTCATTAAGGAAATGTTTCTGAATATCTGCGCCTAGTTTATCAGCGATACGGGCAGACCCTTTATTTGATGAAACAATCAGGACTTCGGCAACATTGAGGTTGGCTTTTTCGGGATGATAATCATCAATGATATGGCGGCCAACACGCAGAGTTGAGATCACGTCAATCATATCGGTTTCTGCAAAGATGCCACTTTCCAAAGCCATGGCGGTGTTCATCACCTTGAATGTTGAGCCTAGCTCATACAGCCCTTTCGTGGCCCGATTAAAGCGGTGATCATCGGCAATATAACCCATGTGATTAGCGTTATAATCAGGCAGTGACACCATCGCTATTATTTCACCAGTTTCGATATCCTGAATAATGCCGGCGCCACCAATAGCTTCAAATAAATCAATTTGACTGCTAATTTCTTCACGCAGAATAGCCTGAATATTCAGATCGATAGACAGCGTTAGGTCGGTGCCTGATGCCAGTAATGTGTTTTGGTGATGCTCGATGCCAGCAATGCCCTGACCATCTTTATTGACGCCGCCAAGCACATGCGCCGCCGCCGTAGCGTTAGGATAGGCGCGTGTCAATTTACGCCGGCCATGAATTCCGGCAACGCCTAGCCGCAATACATCAGCATATTTTTTGGGCGAAAGCCGCCATGCCAATTCAGCATAGCGGGTGTCTCGCGTGATCCGCTTATAGATAGTCTCCTCATCCATATCTGTTAAAACAGTGGCAAGTTTTGCCGCCGCTTCACGAGGGTCTAGAATCTCTTGCGGGTCTGCATAAAGCTCAAAGACAGGAACGGTTGTTGCCATGACCTGACCATTGCGATCAAGGATATCACCGCGAACGCTTTGTTTGATTGTTGGGGTATAGGCTTTTGCCTCACTGCTGAGATCAATCGCCAGCCAGCCGACGCGCAAGCCAATAGCGCAGAAACAGCATAGCGCAACAATCCGCACGACACCTAAGCGTGATGCAGCGACACGGCGAGCTTCCGCCGCTGGCATATCTGAGATTAGGCGAATAAGACGAGACAGGACGTTCATTCTATCCTCCATGTCAAATTCGCTTCTTCAATATTGTTGCTCGTTTGCGGCTTGGTAATTTTGTTCAGCTCATTAACAGGAATAATTTGATGCGGGTCCAAAGGCTTCACATCGAGAAACCGTTCCGATAATTGCAAAATGCGATCAGGGCGCGATAAATATGCCCATTCCGCCTTCAGCACGGTGATGCTATCGCGGGTTTCGGCGATGCTCGCCTCTATTTGCAATAACTCACTTTCATGCGTGTCTTTGCGAATCCCAGACAGATAGACTAACGGCCCTAACATGATCGTTATCAGGGTTAAGATTATGGTGGCTCTTAATGAGAAAACAATCATCACGCCACCTCATCTAATAAAGGGGCATTGGTTCGCCTCGCCACCCGCAGCCGCGCTGATCGCGCGCGCGGGTTCTGGCTGATCTCATCTGCTGACGGCGTGATTGGCTTCCGCGTGATCATGTCCAGGCGCGGTGCATCTTCGGGTAAATCAGGTAAATGCCTTGATGGCCGTGGCGCTTTGCCAGCCTCATTCATGATAAATGTTTTGACCAGCCGGTCTTCAAGCGAATGGAAGGATACAACAACCAGCTTGCCGCCAGGTTTAAGGCAAGCCATCGCCGCTGGCAGAGCCGCCCGAATTTCCCCTAGCTCATCATTAATATGAATGCGGATAGCCTGAAAACTGCGAGTCGCCGGATCAATCTGCCCAGGCTTTGGGCGTGGCATAACATCACGAATAATCCGTGCAAGCTGCGATGTTGTGGTGATCGGAGTCTCACCTCTGGCTTTAACAATGGCGCGGGCAATCCGGCGTGAGGCACGTTCCTCACCACATTGCCAGAGAATATTGGCAATATCTGTTTCGCTCGCCGAATTGATAAAGTCACTGGCATCACGGCCTGATCGTTCCATACGCATATCAAGAGGGCCGTCAAAGCGGAAAGAAAATCCTCGGTCAGCATCATCTAATTGTGGTGATGAGACGCCAAAATCAAAGACCACCCCATCAACAAGCGGTGTTGCCGCCGCTTCCAGCAAATCCCGCATGTGAGAGAAACGGCCTTCACATAAGGTCAGCCGACCTTCATAGTCCTGGCACATTGACTGGCCTGCTGAAATGGCGTCAGGATCACGGTCAATGGCAATCACCTGACAGGCGGCGGCGTCAAGAATGGCGCGGCTATATCCGCCGCGTCCAAAAGTGGCGTCCAGATAAACCGCATTTGGTTGGGGTGACAGAGCTTCAACGACTTCAACGACCAGAACGGGATTATGCTCCGGGTGAAAGCTCATGATCCGCCTCCTGATGTTGGCCGTGGTTTGAGGATTAATTTTGGTGTCTGGCCATTGCGGGCGGCGTGGCGGCTTTTGCTCTCACGGGCTTTGAAGGCAGCAGGTTGCCATAACTGGAATGATCGGCCGATACCGATAAATGTGGCGGCATCGCTAATATCAGCATGGGCAAGAAACTCCTCGGGGAGGACAATTCGGCCTTCGCTATCGGGGCGCATTTCCTGTGCGCTGGCGATAATCATTTGCAGCATTTCGGCTTCTTCGGAAAACACATCCATGCTGTCAATGGCATCAGCATATTGATTGATCCGATCCACGGACATGCCTTCGAGGCAGGGCAGGGTCAATGATCTGGTCAAGATAACAGGCTCACCGCGCGACTCAAGAATGGCACGATATTTGGCAGGAACAGATACGCGGCCTTTGCGATCCACCTTATTCTCAAATGTTGAAGTGAACAGTTCCACTATTGCCTCTTGCTTATTGCCTCTTGCCTCACGTTACCCCACCCATAAATGAAAAAAACATTTTATGGGACAGTATGGGATAACATGGGAATTTATGGGCTGTCAATGGGGAAACCTGTAACTTACTAAAAAAATGTAATTAAATCATATAGTTAAGTCAATATAAAAAGAATTTATGCTAATTTATTGAAAATAAACACTAAATCTATTTGTTCACTATATGTTCTTAAATAATTTCAATATCTTAGCGATGAGAATCGCTATCTTGCCTAAAAATGACCAGGATATAGATGTTTTGAAGGATGCTGAAATGGCGGTTTTAGCGGCCATAATATCAGCATAATGAAACAGGCCAGATGGTCTATAAGCCGGGTTCTGTCTGCCGCGATGCGGCAGGATGGCCATTCATCTGGGACGCAAGTTACCTTACGCCTCAAGCGACCTACCCGAACATAGGGGAAAACCACCCTTTGCCAAATGGCAATATGTTCCTATCTGGTCTTGCTCTCGGTGGGGTTTACCCTGCCAATCTCGTTACCGAGATCGCGGTGCGCTCTTACCGCACCGTTTCACCCTTACCATTATAAAAACGGCGGTTTGTTTTCTGTGGCACTTTCCCTGAGGTCACCCTCGCCGGACGTTATCCGGCACCGTAGTTTTCTAGAGCCCGGACTTTCCTCTGCCGAAACAGCGACCATCCGACCATCTGACCTTCATTTGTAATTAAGATGTTGATGCCATGCTGTCAAGCCGGACAGGGGCATGAATATTCAGCTATCCTTTTCAATATCATCTTTTAATAAGGCGACTTCTAGCCAGCGCTGTTCTTGTTTGGCCAGTAATTTGCGCTCTGCCTCAAGTTGATTGACCAATAGCTGAAACAGGGCGGCATCACGGGCAAATAAGTCTGGGTCTGTCAGCTTTTCCTCAATGCTGCTAATGCTATCTTCGAGTGCGGCGATTTCATCAGGCAGGGTTTCCAGCGCATGAATATCCTTGAAACTTAGCTTTCTCTCCCGCATACGCTCTGGCCGCTGAGCTTTATGTTTTGCACTAGCTTTGGTCAATGTTTCGGGTTTCCTTTTCGCTTGCTTTACTCGTCGCTCCAGATAATCAGAATAGCCGCCAGCATGGGTCATAATCCGGCCGTCATCTTCAAACGCCAGAATTGAGGTGACGGTGCGATCAATAAAATCCCGATCATGGCTAATAATGATCACCGTGCCTTTATAATCCGCGATGACTTCTTGCAGTAATTCCAGGGTTTCCATATCCAGATCATTGGTCGGCTCATCAAGAACCAGCATATTATGTTTTTCGATGAATAGCCGTGATAGCAATAGCCGATTTTGCTCACCACCTGATAACGTCCGCACCTTTTGTGTGGCTTTATGATCATCAAAGAGGAAGTCTTGCAAATAGCGTTTCACATGCAGGTTTCGGCCATCACGTTCAACCATGTCACCACCATCAGGGCAAAGCACTTGCCATGGCGTAGCGTCAGGTTTAAGGGTCTCCCTTTGTTGGTCAAAATAGGACGGCTCAAGCCCAAAGCCGACGCGCACACGGCCAGTTTCAGGAGCCAGCTGACCAAGCAAGATTTTCACAAGCGTTGATTTGCCCGCGCCATTAGCACCGATAATGCCTATGCGGTCACCTTTTCGGATAATCTGATTGAAATGCTTAAAGAGGATACGCGGCGTATCGGTTGACGAGGCAGCTTGCGGCACGGCTGCGGTAAGGTCAATGGCCTCTAAAACAATCTGCCCACCGGTATCAATGGTGCTGGTTAGCATCCGACTTGAACGGCTGGCTCCGGCCGCCATGGTGGCGCGTTGTTGGCGCATCTCATCAAGCTCACGCATACGGCCCTGATTGCGTTTCCGCCTTGCGCTTATGCCTTCGATTGACCATCGCGTTTCGGCAATAATACGGCGGTCCAGTTTCTGTCGGCGCACGGCTTCCTCGGCAAGGATTGTATCCGCCCAATCATCAAAGCCATCAAAGCTGCCTTGGCGGCGGCGGCACTTGCCATGATCAATCCATAATGTGCCATTGCCAATGCGTCTTAGGAAGGCGCGGTCATGGCTAATGACAACCAGCGCCCCATTATGTGTCATCAGGATATCTTCCATCCATGTGATCGTTGGCAGATCAAGATGGTTTGTTGGCTCATCCATCAGCAACACATCAGGGGCTTTGACTAATGCTCTTGCCAAGGCCACACGGCGTGCCTCGCCGCCTGATAAGCCATCGCTCAAGCGGCTCGGATCAAGCCCCATTCGGGTCAGATAAGCATCCGCTTTATGGGTGGGGATAATCAGATCACCATCACTTCCGGTGCCGTGTTGGACAATACTTGACAGGCTCATGGCTTTCGGCAATTCAGGCGCTTGCGGCAAATATGAGACGGTTTTCCCGGGCGCTACCCATAATGAGCCTTCATCAATCTCAGCCAGATTTGCCATGATTTTCAATAATGTTGATTTGCCAGCACCATTGCGCCCAACCAAACATAAGCGATCCCCAGCCTCAAGGCTGATATCGACATCCCGGATTAGCCATCGGTCACCAAGATTGACGCCGATATCATGAACACTCAACAGATTTTCAGCCATGTTATTTATATCTCACGCGATTGTCTGATGCTTTCATAAGCGCTATTGATTTGTGCGACTTTTTCGGTAGCGGAACGAATAAACTCGGCTGGCAAGCCGTCGGCCTGAAGCTGATCGGGATGATGCTTGCGCATAAGGGAAATCCATGCTTGCCGCACTTTATCCATATCTGTGTCGGGGCTAATATTCAAGACTTGATAGGGGTTATCTGGATAGTTTCCATGAAGCTGCTTGAGGCGCTGAAAATCCTTATCATCAAAGCCAAGCTCAAGCGCCACATAATAGAGATACTCATCTTCTTTATCAGTGACAGCACCATCAGCATTAGCAATATGAAAGAGCAATCCCATCAGATGCTCAAACACGGTTGCCCTGGCACCAAATAACTGGCGCAATTGTCTTGCATAGGCTTCAAATCCGGTTGGCGTTTGGCGGGCTAAATCCCATAATTTGCCAACCTTGTCGACATCTGCCTCGGGGATATCGACTTTCTCACGAAAGGCTAGCACCTCATCCAGTGTCACTTTACCATCAGATTTAGCCATCTTTGCCGATAGCGCGATCAGAGCAACCGAATAGGCAACATTTTGCCGCAAATGCAAATGGTCATCATGGCTGACCCGAACAGTGTCAATGGCATGACCAGCCAATGCCCCAATTAAACCGCCAATGGGGCCACCTATGGCCAGTCCAGCTGTGCCGCCAATTATAATACCCCAAATGCTCATGCTACCTTATCAATCAATTGTTACAGGCTTGGCAAGCAAAACTGGTGCGGCATATCGCATATCTTCGCTTGCCATTACTCATAAAACTGGTATGTCTGTTGACCATGTCAAATGATAGCCACTATGATGTTAGCCTTGATGCCACGGGTCTTAAATGCCCATTGCCGGTGCTGAAAGCACGGCGTCAGATTGCGGCACTGGCAAGCGGCGATATTTTAATGGTCTTGGCGGACGATCCTGCCGCGCCACTTGATTTTGCCCATTTTTGTGAAGTTGGCGGTCATACCCTGATGGAGCAAAGCGAGAAAGATCATGGGGTCATTTCTTTTCGGATTAGAAAAGTCTAAAGCCAATGCGCTGAAAATGCCTTAATTGGATGCGGCGGCGGCGTAAAGCGCGGTCAGCAATCGCTGATGAAACGCGGCGTCATTTTCAATGTGATGAGGGGCTAATCCGTGGCCGCGACAGCAATCAAAAAACCCCTCTGCCGGCATGCCATGATCGCGCTTGCTGATGACGACTGCGGCACGAACAGGGCCTGCCGCTCCAATATCTTCGGCGATTAAAGTTTCCAGATAGGTGGTCAATTTATGGATACGATGCGGCAAGGGTATCGCCGCCAGATCAGCAAGATCAGCATAGGTGATGGTCTGATTAGCGGCGGCAAGCGATGCTAATATGGAAAGAATATTTTTCTGCCATTCTGGGTCTGTTATCGCATTTTTAGTCATGTTACTGCTATATCTGTTATAGTATAAAAAGAATTATTAAAGGCATATTATGCGATTTATAAAAGGTCTGATTTTTTCACTTTTATTTTACGGCATGACGGTGGTGATGGCAATTATTGGCTTACCTCTGTTGCTCCTGCCGCAAGCGGTGACATTTTTCTGGCAGGGGTTATGGGCGCGGCTGATGATGGTATTGCTGGCGGCATTATGCGGTGTTACCTCACGCATAGAAGGCGATATCCCTCACCAGCAAGTGATTTATGCGGTTAAGCATCAATCAGCGTGGGAGACTATTGTTCTGCTAGCTTATCTAAATCAGCCCGTGACAGTCATGAAACGCTCATTACTCATGATCCCATTATTTGGGCTATATCTGGCACGCTTTGGGGTTATGGGAATTGACCGAGGCAAAGGCAAGGCGGCGCTTAAACGAATGATCAGGATTAGCCAGAAAGCGGCTTCAACAGGGCGTCATTTGCTCATTTTTCCGCAAGGAACACGGCTTGCCCCTGATGCCTATCAGCCTTATCATAGCGGGCTATATGCGCTCTATTCCGCGACCGGATTGCCGGTTGTTCCTGTCGCCCTTAATTCAGGATATTTCTGGCCGCGTGATAGTATTTCAAAAACCCCGGGGCAAATCACGGTGCGGTTATTGCCGCTAATTCCCCCCGGTTTGACAAGACAGGAATTAATGGCAAAAGTTGAAGCCGCCATTGAAACTGAGTCGCGCCAGCTTGCTCCAAAAATATAGGCTCGAAAATATATGAAAACTGGTTTTGTGGTGCTAGGATTGGAATATATGACAAAGGGATATTTATAATATGGATGGTTTTTCTGGAGGTAATAACAGACAGCGTAATGTTCTTGGCGGCCTGCTTAGCCCATGCTCAAGTGATCCGATAACGGGCTTTTACCGGAACGGATGTTGTGATACTGGCCCCGAAGATATGGGTATGCATACCGTCTGTGCGGTTATGACAGACGCTTTTCTTGACTTTAGCCGCAGTGCTGGCAATGACTTATCCACGCCGCGTCCTGAGTTTGGATTTCCTGGCCTGAAAGCAGGTGATCAATGGTGCTTATGCGCCGCCCGATGGGAGCAGGCAAGGCAGGCAGGCGCGGCACCGCATGTTGTGCTGGCGGCAACGAATATGGCGACGCTCAATATTTGTGATCTTGATCATCTCAAATCGCTGGCTATTGATTATGATAAAGGTGATAATAACTCTTAAATGAAATTGGCAAAAATCCCCCGCTAAAGTAGCATACCAAAAAAGGGGCCCAAAATCGGGGCTAAAGAAAGCGAGACCAAGATGCTAACACTTGATCAAAAAGTTACCGTAGAATGTACAGATACAGGTGTGTCCGCCGCTGGTAAGGTCGTGCGGATCAGACCAGATGGATTTGATGTTGCCCTTGGCGACTTAACCATCAAGGTATATCGCCATAAGCCACGAATTTATGTTGGCAATCAATCGGGTATGGAATTCGTAGTCAGGACTTAGCCATGACATTGTCTGATCAAAAATCGGATACCGAACCACATCCAGAACATGATCTCAACATTGATAATGATACCAGCGGCAACCGCCTGATCTGGACAATCTGGATTGTTATTGCTGTTATATCCATTGGGCTTCTGCCGTTAACAACGCGGGGGTTGGACATAGCTAGAGCTGTTGCCAGTTTCTGTGGATATGCTCTGTGATACTAGACACGTTGCCCGACACATTAATGGGATTTATGGCGGATACAGCAACATTATTTGCTTTAATGGCGACATTTTTAATTGCCGGCACAGTCAAGGGCATGATTGGCATGGGCATGCCTGCCATTTGCATGGTTTTGCTGACATTATTTATCCCTCCATTAGAGGCCATACCGCTAACCGCTATTCCGACCATGCTGGTCAATTTGCTACAATTACAGCGGTCAAAGGCGCGTCATATTGTTGTCAAAAAATATAGCGTCTTTGGGCTAACTTTGCTGATCAGCATATTTCTGACAGGGTTTTTTATCTTGTCATTTCCCGAAGCGCTTTTGCTCTTGGCATTAGGTGTGGCTATGGTTGTCTTTGCCGTGCAATCCTTGGCAGGGTTCACATTGCGCTTCTCAAGGCAAGCCTATTGGCAGGTGTTATGCGGCGTGGTGGCTGGCTTTATCGGCGGTTTAAGTTCTGTGTTCTCGCCGCCTATTGTTATGTATCTGCTTGGACGAGATGCCGATAAGGAGGAGTTTATTGCCGCTACTGGATTTCTGTTTTTTGTCGGCTGCGCGCCACTGGTCTTGGCATTATGGCTAAATGGCGTACTAACCCTTGACCTCGCCATCACATCCTTGCTTGGTCTGGTGGTAGCGTTGGCTGGATTCATGCTTGGCGAATGGATACGCCATTACATATCGCAAGACTGGTTTCGCAAGCTGATCTTGTTGTTTTTTCTGGTCATGGGATGCCGATTAATCGTGGTCTCAGTGTTCTGATTAGGCATCACCATAAGTCTGGCGGAGCGCTTTCTTTTCCACCTTGCCCATAGCATTTCTCGGCAGAGCATCGGTGAAAATAAAGACTTTCGGGTGCTTAAATCTTGCCAGTCGCTGATCCAGAGTCTCAGCAATCATGGCATCGGTTACGCTGGCCTTATCAGCAACAAGAATTGCCATGACTTTTTCACCAAAATCGGCATCAGGAATACCAATGACCGCGCTTTCGGTAACGCCATTGATATCGTTTAAGGCATCTTCAATTTCTTTCGGATAGATATTAAGACCACCTGAAATAATCATATCGCTTTGGCGACCAATGATAGAGATATATCCATCATCACTGATCGCCGCCAGATCACCTGTGCGAAAATAGCCATCATCAGTAAAGCTATCTTGCGTCTGCTCTGGTTTCTTCCAATATCCCTTAAAGACATTGTCGCCTTTGACCTCTATCATGCGGATGCCCCCAGAACTAGCATCAGCATCAGCATCAGCATTAGCATCAGCATCATCAGGATTGGATAGGCGCACCGATATCCCCGGCAACGCAAAACCGATAGACCCA
>NZIT01000045.1 GCA_002691725.1 SAR116 cluster bacterium
CTCACTCATCCCGCGGCCAGCCATCACTCGCCGCAACATAATGGGCCGTTTCTGTTCGGCATTGACCGCCGGTTGGCTCACCACACGCTGACGCGGCAAAGCCAGTTCAGGAATATCATCATAGCCGCTAACCCGAATAATCTCCTCAACCAGATCAGCCGCACCAACAATATCACCGCGCCATGGCGGCGGTGCAACTAGCCACTTATTATCGGCATCATCGACACTAAAACCTAGAGTCTCAAGGATAGTTTTCTGTTTTTCTGCTGCCACGCTAACACCAGTCAACTCAACACAGTGTTCAGGGCGATATCCGATCTGCCGCTGCCAGTCCGCGCCCTTACCTTGTGCGGTAAGCTCAGACGCTGTGCCGCCGCAAATCTCACCTATCATGGCGGATACATAATCAATGGTCGTATCAGGTGAGGTCGCATCAAGGCCGCGCTCAAACCTATACCTGGCATCAGAATGAATATTTAGTTTACGCCCTGTCATGGCGACAGAAACCTGATCAAAAATAGCGATCTCAAGGAACATTGTTGTCGTGTCATCCGTCACGCCAGTGCGCTCACCGCCCATAATTCCGGCTAGATCATCAGCACCATCAGCATCGGCAATGACCAGCATCTGATCATCCAACTGATAGGTTTTCTCATTAAGGGCGGTCATCTCCTCGCCTGATTTAGCCAGCCGCACCGTCAGTATATCACCCTTAACACGGTCAGCATCATAGGCGTGAAGCGGCCGACCAAGATCAAGCATGACATAATTGGTGATATCAACCAATGCTGAGATAACGCGCTGGCCAACGGCTTCCAGTCGCTGTTGCATCCATTTCGGTGAGACGCCATTACTGAGACCAGAGAAGCTACGCCCAACAATTCTTGGACATAAATAGGCCTGATCAGATGACAGGTCTAATTGCCATGAGATTGCGCTTTTGCCTCTCGCCTCAACAGGCTTTGATTTTAATGGCTTCAATCTGCCAAAACCAGCGGCCGCCAGATCACGCGCAACCCCGCGCACCCCCAGACAATCGGCACGGTTTGGCGTGATCGCAATCTCAATCA
This sequence comes from SAR116 cluster bacterium, assembly GCA_002691725.1. Taxonomy (GTDB): domain Bacteria; phylum Pseudomonadota; class Alphaproteobacteria; order Puniceispirillales; family UBA1172; genus UBA12202. Next base: position 1,071 of record NZIT01000045.1, read on the forward strand.
CCGGATCATCCAATCCTGACCATGCCGCATAAGATGAGCCGATTGGCGCATCTGCGGCTAGCGCTATAATGCCATCATGCTCATCAGAGATCATCATTTCCCGTTCAGAACACATCATCCCGCGTGAGGCAACGCCCCTGATCTCGGCCTCGGTCAAGGTCAGATCAATGCCCGGAACATAAGCCCCAACAGGCGCAAACACACCGACCAGCCCAGCCGCCGCATTTGGCGCTCCGCAAACAACCTCAACCATACCGTCGCCAGTATCAACCTGACAGACCCGCAAGCTATCAGCATTTGGATGCGGCTCTGCTGTAACGATACGGGCAATAGTAAAAGGAGCAAGCGCCTGACTATGGTCAACCACACTCTCAACCTCAAGTCCCAGCATAGGCAAGGCATCCAGAATGGCAGACATATCTGCATCAGTATCTAAATGATCGTTAAGCCATGACCAGGTAAACTTCATATCCGGCTCCCTAGCTTAATCCGAGATGAACAGCAGGCGGATCAAACGGCATAAAGCCGTAATGCCGCATCCAGCGCAAATCACTATCATAAAATGGCCGCAGATCAGGTATTCCATATTTCAGCATAGCCAGCCGTTCCAGACCCATGCCAAAAGCAAATCCCTGATGCTCATTCGGATCAATATTGCAATATTCAAGGACTCGCGGATTAACCATGCCACATCCCAGAATTTCAAGCCAATCAGCACCAGCACCAATGGTCAAGCCGCCACCATCACGACTGCACCCGATATCAACCTCAGCTGATGGTTCGGTGAACGGAAAATAGCTTGGGCGGAAGCGCACAGGCAGATCATCAACATTGAAAAAGGCACGGCAAAACTCAATCAAACAGCCTTTCAGATGCGCCATCGTAATCCCGTCACCAATAACCAGCCCCTCACATTGGTGGAACATCGGCGAATGAGTAGCATCATGATCAGAGCGATAGGTGCGGCCGGGGGCAATAATGCGAATTGGCGGTGATGTTGCTTCCATCGTCCGCACTTGCACAGGCGAGGTATGTGTCCGCAAGACTTTGCGCTGGCCTTCGGCATCAGGCGTCATGTAGAATGTATCATGTTCTTGTCTGGCGGGATGATCTTCGGGCATATTTAATGCCGTGAAGTTATAATAATCGCTCTCAATATCGGGGCCTTCGGCAACCGCAAACCCCATTTCAGCAAAGATCGCTAATATCTCATCCAATGTCCGCGATAAGGGATGAATAACGCCTGCGGTCTCAGGTCGCTGGCTTAATGATACATCAACGGTTTCGTTTGCAAGCCGGCGGTTAAGTTCAGCCATTGCCAATGCGCTGCGGCGCGCCTCAAGCGCTTGCGTGACGGCGTCTTTCACCGCATTCAGGGCTTGCCCCATTTCGCGGCGGGCATCACCATCAAGCTGACCAAGGGATTTCATCGCCGTGGTCAGCTCACCTTTTTTGCCGAGACAGCTGATGCGGACGGCCTCAAGCGCATCAGGCGTATCTGCCGCTTCAATGGCGGTTAAGATCGTTTCCTGTAACGCTTGCGGATCGGCACCAGCCATGCGGGTAAACCTCGATTAAGCGGAAGCTTTGCGAGCCGATTCAACCAGCGCCTTAAACGCCGCTTCATCACGCACCGCCAGATCAGCCATCACCTTACGGTCAACTTCTATCCCAGCCAGCTTAATCCCGTTCATGAATTGCGAATACGTCATGCCATGCAGACGGACAGCGGCGTTAATCCGCTGAATCCAAAGCGCACGCATCTCACGCTTACGGACACGGCGGTCACGATAGGCGTATTCGCGGGCTTTATCGACAGCCTGTTTGGCGACACGATAAACATTTTTGCGGCGGCCATAATATCCTTTGGCGGCGGCAATAACTTTCTTGTGTCGCGCGGCGGCGGTAGTACCTGAAGTCACTCTTGCCATGATAAATCTCCTCTACGCATAAGGCAGGAAACGCTTAACAATACGGGCATCAGCATCACTAAGGATCATGGTGCCACGCGCTTGGCGTTTCATTTTTTGGGAACGACGACGGAGATTATGCTGAAGAAACGCGGCACTGCCACGAACCTTACCAGATGCGGTCAGACGAAAACGCTTTTTCGCCCCGCTTTTCGTTTTCATTTTGGGCATTTTAACCTCATTTCAAAAGGGGTTATATGAAACAAAAATCAAATATAACCAGGTTGATCATCATCCGGCCAGGCATGCCCTTTTGCGCCCGGACGCGGAACTTGAACGAGTTTTATCTATAAACCACGCTTAATGCAAGCAGAAATAGCGAAAATCGCAATCAGGCAGGGGCGAGAACCATCACCATTTGCCGGCCTTCCAGCTTTGGCATGGCTTCTACCTTGGTCAAGCTTTCCATTTCTTCTCTGACGCGGCTAAGCACCTGTGCGCCAAGCTCTTGGTGAGCCATTTCACGACCACGGAAGCGCAAGGTAACCTTAACCTTATCGCCAGCGTCAATAAACTTACGAACATTTCGCATCTTTACCTGATAATCATGTTCATCAATATTAGGGCGAAGCTTGATTTCCTTGACGTCAACGATTTTTTGCTTCTTACGCGCTATATTCGCACGTTTCTGCGTTTCGTATTTGAATTTTCCGTAATCAAGGATTTTACACACTGGCGGGTCAACATTTGGCTGAACTTCAACTAAATCTAGCCCCGCATCAAACGCCTGACGCAACGCGTCAGCAGTGTTAATTACGCCTAATTGCTCGCCATTGTGATCAATGCAACGTACGGTGGTGTTAGAAATAGCGTCGTTAACACGAGGGCTATTTCCTTTTGGTGTGCCTTTCTGAGGGCCTTGTGGTGGACGGGCTATTGACGGATCTCCTTTTGAACATGTTGCCTGTCGGATTATTATACATGATATCCTATCACAGAAATCAGGTATTTTTCAAATCAGGTGGTTTAATTTCTTCAATCAGCATAGAAATAGCATCCTCAAGAGCGATGCTTTCTTGCTTATTTTCGCCTAAACGGCGTAGCGCAACTGTCCCCTCATCCTTCTCACGTTCGCCAATTGCAATGATGAAGGGCACTTTCGCCACCGAATGCTCACGCACCTTATAGCTGATTTTTTCATTCCGGCTATCAAGCTCGACTCTAGCGCCAAGGGCGGCAAACCGTTCACACACCTCAGCAGCATAAGACGTCACCGCATCCGTGATTGGCGCTATCACCACCTGAACAGGCGCCAGCCAAGGCGGCATGCGGCCAGCATATTGTTCAATCAAAATGCCAATCCAGCGTTCCAATGATCCTAAAATAGCACGGTGCAACATAACCGGACGCTTGCGTGAGCCATCTTCGGCGACATATTCAGCATCAAGGCGATCAGGCAGAACAAAATCAACCTGCAACGTGCCGCATTGCCAATCACGGCCAATCGCATCACGCAAGACAAACTCAAGCTTAGGGCCATAGAACGCCCCCTCACCCGGATTAAGCGTTGTCTCCAGCCCTGCGGCTTCGGTGGCTGATGCCAATGCCGCTTCGGCTTTATCCCATGTCGCATCATCACCTGCACGGGTTTCAGGGCGATCAGAAAACTTTACCCGCACGTCCTCAAATCCAAAATCTTTGTATATATCGAGCAACAAATCACAAAAGGCGCGGCCTTCGCTATCAATTTGGTCTTCGGTGCAGAAAATATGCGCATCATCTTGGGTAAAGGCACGGACGCGCATAATACCATGCAAGGCACCTGATGGCTCATTACGATGGCACGACCCAAACTCTGCCATACGCAAGGGCAAATCCCGATAAGATGTAATGCCTTGGCGATAAATCTGAACATGACCGGGGCAATTCATAGGCTTCAGCGCAAGGATACGATCACCTTCACTTTCCGCTGTAAACATATTTTCACGGAACTTATCCCAATGGCCTGATTTCTCCCATAAGCTGCGGTCAATCATTTGCGGGGTTTTGACTTCTCTATACTTCGCCGCATCTAACCGGCGCCGCATATAGCTTTCAATCTCACGATATAATGTCCAGCCCTTAGGATGCCAAAACACAGACCCGGCGGCTTCTTCCTGAATATGAAACAGCTCAAGCGCTTTGCCGAGCTTACGGTGATCACGCTTTTCGGCTTCTTCAAGCATGGTAAGATAGGCCGCTAGCTCTTTTTCCTGAAAAAAGGCCGTCCCATAAATACGCTGCAACATCGGGCGAGACGAGTCGCCGCGCCAATACGCGCCTGCCACGCTCATCAATTTGAAGGCATGACCAATGCGAGATGTCGATGGCGCATGTGGCCCCCGACAGAGATCAATAAAATCACCTTGCCGATAAAACGTCACCGTTTCATCTGCCGGGATAGCATCAACCAGCTCGACCTTAAACGGCTCATCATTCTGGCGATAGAACGCCACCGCTTCATCGCGTGTCCAGACTTCACAGGTAATGGCCTCATCACGATCAACAATCGCATGCATACGGGTTTCAATGGCTTCCAAATCCTCGGATGAAAACGCCGCCTCCCGATAGAAATCATAATAAAAGCCATTTTCAATGGACGGCCCAATCGTCACCTGGGTTTCAGGAAACAGCTCAAGCACAGCCTCAGCCAAGACATGCGCGCAGTCATGCCGGATCAGAGCCAGCGCCTCATCATCCTTAGCCGTCACCATCGCCAGAGTAGCGTCACGATCAATCACACGGCTCAAGTCAATAAGCTCACCATTCAGGCGCGCCGCCAGTGCCGCCTTGGCTAAACCAGGGCCAATATCTGCCGCCACATCATAGGCGGAAACAGGCTGATCATATTGACGTTTGGCGCCATCGGGTAGCGTTATTACGGGCATGTTTTCCTCATGTGATGTAAACACAAATGATGGTTTTATCCTGTTGTGGCAAAGGCTTCAAGGGTTAACCCGTGCAAAATCTGATCCAACATCATGATTTCAGCAATGTGAGATAGACTGCCAAGGTTTTAGCTTCCATAAGATCGGTGCTGAAATGATCTATGACATGCTGTCGGGCACGTTTTGAAAATTGCTGTCGAGCGCGCGGTTTTAATGCCAAAGCCTGATCAACGGCATCGGCAAGATCATCAATATCATCAGGTTTGGCAAGCCAGCCTGTTTCTTTATCGATAATGCTTTCAGTCGCCCCACCATGATTAAATGCAACTACTGGTCTGCCCATGGCTTGCGCCTCAATGGCAATACGACCAAATGGCTCAGGCGTTATAGATGGCATAACAACAACATCAGCCAGCATCATAGTCGCTGGCATATCGCTGGTTTCAGGCGCAAAGATGACCCGGCCTTCGACTTGATTGCTGCTGATATGAGCAATCAGTTTTGACTGAAACCCTTCATGACCAGCCGCCGCACCAACAAGAATCAGAATAGCATCTTTATCGCTAAGTTTTGCCATTGCCGAAATCATCGCCTCCTGCCCTTTCCAGAGCGTTGGTCTGGCCGGAAGCATGATAATTTTCTTGTTTTCATCAACATTCAGGGTATTTGCCGCGTTAATGGTGCGCTGGGCATTAACCGATTGCGGGTTAAACATATCAACATTGACACCCCGATGGATGGTGACAGTCTTATCTACGGCTTTGGGAAATTGCTTGGTAATCAAATCAGAGACATATTGTGAAATTGCGATGACACGATCAGCTCTTGTCATGATGCTGTTATAATATTTTTTGAAAATATTGGTTGCCTTGAAGCGGCCATGTACCGTCGTTACGACTGGAATATTCAATGCTCTGGCGGCTGGTATACCTATCCATGCTGGCGCTCGTGACCGGATATGCACCAAATCAACCTTATGTTGTAACATGACCTGACGCAGCTTATGGCGAATTCTTGGCCAGCGAATAGGGTTCTTACTCCTAACCGCCAGGGTTATATGCTCACCCCCAATACGCTTAATCTGCGCCTCCATAGGTCCACCGCCACTAATCACAAGCGCCGTCCCACCAGCCTTGATGATCGCCTGCGCCATATCAACAGTTCCGCGCTCAACCCCACCTTGTTGGAGATTGGGAAGAATTTGAAGGATGGTTTTACCTTTAAGGCTTGAAATTGGCATGGACGTAACGCTAGACATATTGGTTAGATTAGAGATAGATTTCTTTTTAACGCCTCAAGCTTGGCTTGTATATCGCTTTTTATTTTTTTGAGACATAATCCTAAAGGTGAGATGATGACACATGAGGAAAAACCATCACCATCATTGCTTGATCACAATGGCGGGCAGATTGCCTATCACGCGCATCTGATTGACGAACAACCTACAATTGTTTTTCTCCATGGCCATGGATCAGACATGGATGGCACTAAGGCACTTGTCGTTGAAGAATGGGCTAAACAACAAAAGTTTGGCTTTATCCGCTTTGATTATTTTGGCCATGGGCAATCTAGTGGTGATATGATGGATGGCACTATCAGCATATGGAAAGCCGATTGTCTGGCTATCATTGATCAGCTTGTTGACGGGTCTTGCTATCTGGTTGGCTCATCGCTTGGTGGCTGGCTGATGCTATTGGTTGCCATGGAACGCCATGACCGAATAGCCGGAATCGTAGGTATAGCGGCAGCGCCTGACTTCACCGAAGATCTGATCTGGAATGAATTACCCCCTCAGCAGCAAGCCGATATGGAAGCATCTGGCAAGATCAGTGTTCCGAACCCTTACAGCGAAGGTGACGTAATCTATCCCTATCAGTTAATCACTGATGGCCGCAAAAATATGATCCTGAATGCCCCGATACCGATCACTTGCCCAGTGCGATTACTGCATGGATATAAAGATGAGGAAGTACCGTGGCAAACAGCGAATCGGATCGCCGATGCTATCACCGGCGATGATGTTGATGTGCTGTTTGATGCCGATGCCAATCACCGATTTTCAGAACCTAATCAGCTTGATACCCTGCTTGCCACACTTGCCGAAATTACCCGTAAGCAGCCCCAGCCTCAAGCAATCTGAACAGACGCCAGGATAGAGCATAAGCTGGGATAGAGCATAAATAGATTGGCAAAATGGCTAATTAAAAATCAAGATTTGTGTAATGGCCAGGCGGCGACATGCCTGTGACTTGATCGGCGAGCAACGGCCGAAATGATGGGCGCGACTTTATCCGCGCATACCATATTTTCAGCTCACCCCAATCATCCCAATTAATATCATTCATGAAATCCAGCACTGATAATGATGCCGCCGCCATCAGATCAGCGATAGACATCTTTGATCCAGCTAACCACTGGCGATGTTCCACCAAATGATTGAAATAGGCTAGGTGGACGCCCAGATTGCTAAGCGCGGTGCGAATAACCACAGAGGATGGCACTCCCCCGCCTGTCATTCGGCGAATCAGGCGCTCATTGAGCAAAGGTTGCATCACGTCACGATCAAACCGCCTGCAAAGCCAATCGAATAATCGGCGTATCTCTGCGCGTTCTGCTGGGCGGCCCTGCAATAATGGCTTCTCTTGCAATATATCATCAAAATATTCAGCAATGACATAAGCGCCGCATAGCACTGTCCCATCATCTTCGACTAGAACAGGAACCGTTCCAGCAACATTAAGTTTAAGAAATGCCGCTTCTGATTTCCAATACTCTTCTAGTTTTGGCAGAAACTCCATTTTTTGCTCATCAAGATAGATACGCACAAACCGCGATGCCGATGACAACATATAGTGATGCAGAACACGCATGATCAGCACTCACCTGTGATCTGCTGAGCAGGTTCAACATCAATAGGCGCATCTGTGGGCGCATCTGTGGACATTGGCATAATCGGCCAAGGTTTTTCGGGCATAGCATCTGGCCGCGCGGATACCAATGGCAATAAATGCAGGCGTTCAGGTTCAATATGCGCGGGTAGCGTGATATCATCATAACTCACAGGATTAAATCCAAACTTCAGATAATATTCGGGCTCACCTGAAATGAAGCACCATTCCCACTGCCCCGTTTGGGCAAGAGCAAGGCTTTGCTGCACCAACGCGACACCAATGCCCTTGCCGCGAACACTTGGGTCAACCGCCAATGGTCCAAGCAAGATAGAAGGCCGCTCAGCGATTAAAATAGGCCAGTATCGAATTGAGCCTAATAACTGCCCATTCGCATCAGCAACCAGCGACAAGTCTTCAATCGCATCCCCATAACGAAGCCTCCAGATTGCCCGACCAGCATGTGACGGTGCAAACCCAAGACCCATCAAGCGCTCAATTTCACTTTTATCTTGCAGGATTTGCTGTCTTATCTGGTACGAAAGATCAACAGTACTCATCATTATGTGTCTTTATTGCTAATAGCGATGTTGTAATTAGGCCATTGCCTCACCTTCATCGGACACGTTAACAGGATGCGCTAGTCTCGGCAATACTTCATGCGGGACAATCTGCCAAAACTGCTTCACTATAACATCCCAATTGATCAACATTTGATTAGCCAAAGGTGATGATGTCCGATCACGATGCTCCGTCACTAATGCCTTTAAGTGATCAGACCAATGATCATTATCAATCCGGTAAAGCCCTATGCTTTCAGGGTTAACCTGATCTTTGAACTGATTTTCAGGATCATAGACAAATGCCATACCGCCAGTCATGCCAGCCCCAAAGTTAGACCCAACTTGCCCAAGGATAACAACCTCACCGCCGGTCATATATTCACAGCCATTGGTGCCGCATCCTTCGACAACGGCGGTTGCCCCAGAATTCCGAACAGCAAGCCGCTCGCCTGCCTGACCAGAGGCAAAAAGCCGTCCTGACGTTGCCCCGTAAAGCACCGTATTACCAATAATTGTATGCTCATGGGGGATGAGATTTGATGCCGCCATCGGCCGAATACAGATCATGCCGCCAGATAATCCTTTGCCAACATAATCATTCGCATCACCATAGACATCCAGCTTCAAGCCCTGAACAGCAAAAGCACCCAGAGATTGCCCGGCAGAACCACGCAGACGCACCGTAATGGTTGCTTCTTTCAGACCAGTCATACCAAACTTTTGGGTAATATGTGATGAAAGCCTTGTGCCAACCGCGCGTTCAGTATTTCTGACATTATAGGATAGCTGTGTGCGCTGGCCACGTTCAAGCGCATGGCTGGCATCTTTCAAAATGAACGCATCTAATGTATCCGGCACTTCATTTCGCGCCAGTGACGGGGTTTTGCGTTTAGCCGTTCCATCAGCCCGAACAAGAATAGGGTTAAGATCAAGATCATCCAGCGCCGCGTAACCACGGCTAACCTGACGCAGCATATCTGTTCTGCCAACAATTTCTTCCAGCGATGACACGCCAAGTGAAGCCAGAATCTCACGCACTTCTTCGGCTAGATGCGTGAAAAGCTGAACAACTTTTTCAGGTGTTCCCGTAAACTTGGCGCGCAGGTCATCACGCTGTGTGCAGACGCCAACCGGGCATGTGTTAGAATGACATTGCCGAACCATGATACAGCCCATAGCAATTAGCGATGATGTGCCTATTCCATATTCATCCGCGCCAAGCATAGCGGCAATGACGACATCACGCCCTGTTTTCAGACCGCCATCTGTTCGGAGGATCACCTTATCGCGCAGGCCGTTCATGGTTAACACCTGATGCGCCTCCGACAAGCCCATTTCCCACGGCAAGCCAGCATGTTTGATAGATGATTGTGGGCTGGCGCCAGTGCCGCCGCCATGACCAGAGATCAAGATCGTATCAGCCTTGGCTTTTGCCACTCCAGCGGCAATCGTGCCAATCCCTGTTGAGGCAACGAGCTTAACGCAGACTCGCGCCTTTGGGTTAATCTGCTTGAGGTCATAGATCAGCTGAGCCAAATCCTCGATAGAATAAATGTCATGATGCGGCGGTGGTGAGATTAATGTCACCCCCGGCGTTGAATGGCGCAATCTGGCAATCAGACTATCGACCTTGATGCCGGGCAGCTGCCCACCCTCACCCGGTTTTGCGCCTTGAGCAACTTTAATTTCCAATTCTTCACATGAATTAAGATATTCTGCCGTCACGCCAAAACGCCCTGACGCTACTTGCTTGATCGCTGATGACGGATTATCGCCATTCTCACGCAGAACAAAACGAGCTGGGTCTTCACCGCCTTCGCCTGAATCTGATTTTGCGCCAATGCGGTTCATCGCAATAGATAGCGTTTCATGAGCTTCGGGGCTTAGCGCACCAAGCGATATCCCCGGCGACACTAGCCGTTTGCGGATAGCTGTGATGCTTTGCACATCATCGGTGGCTTTAGCAGCATATTGCGGCACAAAATCGAGCAAATCACGCAAATTGACAGGGCCGCCCTTGGCGACGCCCGCGCTATACGCTTTCCAGGCATCATAACTGCCTGTATCGCAAGCCCGTTGCATCGCGTGAATAGTGTTGGCGTCAAAGGCATGGCTTTCCCCAGATTTGCGGAAGCGGAAGAACCCGCCAACAGGCAACACCGTCTGCTGTTCTGCCCAAGCCTGTTGATGCAAGGCTCTGATCTGGCTGAAAATACCTGTTAAGCCAAGGCCGGAAATACGTGAGGTCATTGGCGGGAAATATTGTGAGACCAATGACCGCGACAGGCCAAGCGATTCAAAATTATAGCCGCCCCGATATGATGCGAGAACAGAAATGCCCATTTTGGACATGATTTTAAGCAGCCCGTTTTCAATCGCTGTTCGGTAATTGCCAATAACCGTTTCAAGCGTCAGGCCTTTGAATAAGCCGCGACTATACCGATCTCTCAGGCTCGCTTCGGCAAGCCACGGCGTCACTGTCGTTGCGCCAACCCCAATCAAAACCGCAAAATGATGAACATCGAGACATTCGCCACTGAGTAGATTAATAGATGTAAATGTCCGCAATTGCCGCCTGACCAAATGCGTGTGAACCGCACCAACCGCCAGCACAGAAGGGATAGCCATCCGCTTGGCTGAGGTGTTGCGATCATCCAGAATAAGATGCTCAGCCCCGCCACGAACCGCTTCTTCGGCCTCGCGTTCAATCTGATCTATGACTTTCTGAAATCCGTCTTCACCAATATCAATCGGATAGGTGACATCAATCACCGAAGCCCGATCACCCAGATATTCATGCAATGAGGCAGCTTCTGCCATGGTAAGCACAGGCGAGTTAAGCAGCAGATGATCACATTGATCAGCGCTTTCATCCAAAATATTGCCCAGATTTCCCAGCCGTGTCCGCAAGGTCATGACATGGCGTTCACGCAAAGAGTCGATCGGCGGATTAGTAACTTGTGAGAAGTTCTGGCGGAAAAAATGATGCAAGCCGCGATAGGTATTTGACAACACCGCTAAAGGCGTGTCATCGCCCATTGACCCAACCGCTTCCTTGCCATCTTCGCCCATCGGCTGAAGCAACAACTCCAAATCTTCGAGCGTCCAGCCAGCGGTATATTGGCGCCGCCGCAAGTCATCCCCGGCAATCATGTCTACCGGCTCTTTGCGGCTAGCGGATAGCAGATCATCCATAATCTTCGACCTGCCCAACCACTGCCCCCAATCACGCCGATTAACCAGCATGTCTTTCAATTCAGCATCATGGTAAATGCGGCCTTCGGCCAGGTTAACGCCGATCATCTCACCAGGGCCTAACCGGCTCTTTTCGATAACCTTTTGTTCATCAACCTGCACCATGCCAGTTTCAGAGCCGGCAATGATAAAGCCATCATTTGTCACCGTCACACGCAAAGGCCGCAAGCCATTACGATCAACCGATGCCAGCACCCAATCACCAGATGCCATAGCAAGAGCAGCAGGGCCATCCCACGGTTCCATGACCGCATTACAATAACCATAAAGGTCTTTCAGCTTTTGGTCAGCATCATCACCTGTTGCTTCAGGCACCATCATGGTCTTTACCATCGGCAAGTCACGCGCCCCGTGAAGCATTAATTCAAACACCGCATCAAGGGCTGCTGAATCTGATGAGCCGCCCTGAATAACTGGCTTGAGATGTTCAACATCATCACCGAATAAGGGTGAGGTCATGCGGTCTTCGTGACAGGTCATCCAGTTCTGGTTACCGCGAAAAGTATTAATCTCACCATTATGGGCCAGAACGCGGAACGGCTGGGCGAGTTTCCATGTTGGAAACGTGTTGGTAGAATAGCGCTGATGATAGACCGCAAAACGTGAAATAAAACGCTCATCTTTGAGATCAGGATAAAAATCCGACACTTGTTCAGCAAGGAACATGCCCTTATAAATGATCGAGCGAACCGAGAATGAGCATAGATAAAACTCCATAATTCGTTCAGCAAGCACGGCATTTTCAATCTTTCGGCGGATCACATAAAGCTGTCTTTCAACATCAGCCTCACTGACATTATCAGGCGCAGAAAACATAATCTGTTCAATTTCAGGGCGCGTCGCATCTGCCCGGTCACCAATCACAGAAATATCAACTGGCACCTGACGCCAGCCATAAATCCGAAAACCTGCGGCCAGTATCTCGTTCTCAACAATACAGCGGCAGGTTTCCTGGGCAGCCATATCTGTGCGCGGCAAGAACACCATACCAACACCAATACGGCCATCATCAACAACATGCCCTGTATGTTCAATATGCTCAGCAAAGAAATCACGCGGAATCTCAAGATGAATTCCTGCCCCATCACCTGTCTTGCCATCAGCATCAACCGCACCCCGATGCCAAACCGCTTTCAAGGCTTCAATGGCTTTATCAACAACCTGACGCGATGCGGTTCCATCAATGGCGGCAACAAGCCCAACACCACAAGCATCATGCTCTTGTTCAGGTGACCAGACACCACCAGATTGCAGTCGATCCTGCATATCGAGCCTATGTTCAAGCCACTGGGATTTAACAGACTGGGATTTAACCAACTGGGATTTTTTATCAATTCTGGTCATGGTCTTATTCCTAAATCTTCACAAAATGTTACTTGTTCATGTTTTGCTGCCAGCACCTTACCAGCCAAAACACCAGCAAAAGGGCGATACTTGATAGTGATCAGGAGGCCGCTTTTTGCTCAGCAGAGATTGCTTTTTTGGCGGTCTGGCTAGTTAACCATTCGTCAATTTGCGTGGCGGCATCACGGCCATCTCTAATCCCCCAGACAACTAATGAGGCACCGCGAACGATATCACCTGCGGCAAAGACCCCATCAACGCTAGTCATCATGGTCCGCCAATCAATGCTGATCGTCCCCCAACGAGATACTTTCAGACGCGGCTCATGGAACATATTCGGCATGTCCTCGGGATCAAACCCTAATGCCATGATCACCATATCAGCATCAAGCGTGTAATCAGAGTTCTTAATCGGCTCTGGGCTTTGACGACCGCTCGTATCAGCAGCGCCAAGACGGCTCCGTTGGCATATCACACCAGTAACCTTGCCATCCGCATCACGCGCCAGACCAGTAGGCTGTGACAGCCACTCAAATGTCACGCCTTCTTCTTCGGCATTCATCACCTCACGCGCTGATCCAGGCATGTTGGCGCGGTCACGGCGATAGACACATGTCACTGAATTTGCCTCTTGGCGGATAGCCGTTCTGACGCAATCCATGGCGGTATCGCCGCCGCCTATGACGACGACGTTTTTGCCCTTAACATCCAACTGACCACTAGCATGAGCGGCAACCGTATCACCCAGACCAAGACGATTTGACGCCGTCAGATAATCAAGGGCAGGAACGATCTGATCATCGCTATCGCTTTTGCCTTTCAACTCAATTTCTCTGGCCTTATAGACGCCTGTCGCAATCAAAACCGCGTCATGCTTTTTCTTGATTTGATCAAAGCTGATATCGTCACCAATCTGACAGTTCAGCTCAAAACTGATGCCGCCATCACGCAACAAAGCCTCACGCCGGGCGACCACCTCTTTTTCCAGCTTAAAGCCCGGAATACCATAAATCAGCAAGCCGCCAACGCGGTCATATCTGTCATAGACGGTGATCTGATAGCCTTGTCGGCGCAATTGTTCAGCCGCCGCAAGTCCCGCAGGGCCAGCGCCAATAACACCAATGCTTTCCGCACGCTCAGACATCGGTTGCGGCGGCTTGACCCAGCCATTTTCAAACGCCGTTTCGGTAATATGACGTTCAACCGCGCCAATGGTGACGCTCTCAAATCCCTTCTCAATGACGCAATTGCCTTCACATAGGCGGTCTTGCGGGCATATTCTTCCACAAATCTCAGGAAAGGTATTGGTGGCAGCAGATATTTCATAGGCTTCCTGCATGCGGCCTTCGGCAGTCAGCATAAGCCAGTCAGGAATATTATTCTGCAACGGGCAATGGGTTTGGCAAAACGGCACACCACATTGTGAGCATCTGCCAGCTTGAAGGGCAGCTTTCTCATCATTGAAATCGTCATAAATTTCAAGAAAATCACCTTTCCGCGCCTCAGCTTTACGCTTGACGGGCATTTCTTTGTCGCGTGACACAAACTGAAGCATTGCCTTCGTAGTCATGACTTTATTCCTTATCCAAAGACCTTAATATCGGTCAGCATATTAACTTACATACAAAACAATATAGGATTGGCGCATAATAGGTCAACATATTTAACCTATTTTGGGCATAAACATATTTAAATCTATATCATCTAAGGACGTTTATGGCAATCTTTAAGTAATTTAAGACCGAAACGGTACTATTTTATTCTTAAATGAAATAACCTGACGTAAAACCAAATGAGAGAATTAGTCAAATCAGCCCAAAGCAGTGAACAGGCGGCGTTACTGATCACATCCATAAGCATCCTGAATAGCGCCTAACACTACCAGAGAGGCGTCAACGTCAAGATCGGTATTTTGATGTTGCATATAAGCTACCAAGGTGGCTTTGAGCTGATCGGGGCCGATACCTGCGGGCAGGCAGAACTGGGCTGGCTCATTATCAGTTTGTTGGAGCACCAAGTCTCTGGTGGTAAAGATATCGAATGATTCCATGATAAATACCACACAGACGGTATGATCCTGCGAATTTTGTGACGCGCAATGAAGCTGTAAAGCATGGCCGTCAAAGTAAACCGCCGCGGTTCATCATCTATCATTATAATGGGGCAGATCACTGGCGCCATGGGCATTCCAGAAGAATTGAAAATGTGTTGATGGCGAGGATTGCTTCACCGCGGGATTTTGGTTTTATCGCAACAAATCCCTTTTTTAGGGTGATGCCAAGCTATCTTCCAAAAGAAAATAAACATAACTTGGTTATCAAAGCTGCCAAAGATTGAGAGGACAACAAAACAATAAAAATAAAATACACAAAAGGCGGGTATTATATGATAACTTGCCATATGTCTTCAGGTTTGTCTTGAGGTATGTCTTGAGGAGCGAAAGATGGGTTATTTAGCTATACTTGCGATCATACAAGGCATAACCGAGTTTCTGCCGGTATCTTCATCAGCTCATCTGGCGATATTCCCTGAATTGACTGGTTATGCTGACCAAGGCTTGTTGATAGATATTGCTGTTCATTTTGGCAGTTTAGGTGCGGTTATTCTCTATAACTGGCGGATATTAATGCGGATGGGATTATCAGTCATCAGTTTAGGGCGCATGTATAGAAACAGCTTGCCGATAGCGATTATGGCATTGCTGGCGACAGGCCCTGCCATCTTGGCAGGCTATTTCCTCAGCGAATATGACATTATTGATCTATATTTGCGCAATATTTTGGTGATTGGATGCGCCACGGTATTCTTTGGAATTATTCTTGGCCTTGCTGACAGAAACAAAGGCCATCGGCGGATTGATAGCATCACCTTCTTTGATGCTGTGGTTATTGGTCTTGCCCAAACCTTGGCCTTTATCCCCGGCACTAGCCGTTCTGGCATTTGCATGACCATGGCACGCATAACAGGCTTGAGCCGCACCGCCTCAGCACAATTTGCCATGATCCTGTCTATCCCGGTCATTCTTGGGGCAAGTGTCAAATCAGGCAGTGATATCATCTGGGAAAATCAAACCGCGGTGTTAGATGCCGCCATTACCGCCGCAGGACTGGCCTTCATAGCCGCATTAATTTCAATCGCGGCAATGATGTGGATGATCGAACGGCTAAGCATGATGCCATTTGTGATCTATCGCATCGCACTTGGCACTATGCTTATTGTCATCTCATTCCAACTCTAACGCTTGCCTCAATTAGCAAAAGCCTTACCCGCCAATCACGACATATTAAACTGGCCGCCCGGCTTATAGCGTTCCAAATATGACGGCACAACGGCATCCATCGCTGTTGGCGCAACCCCTAAATCTGCCAGCGTCAAAGCATCATCAGCCACGATATTATCTGTTTTCAGCAATTTAAGCTGATCATTAGTAACCGGCGGTTGCGGTAGTATCCGCATCGCCGTTGCCGCCATATGCATGATAGGAAAAGGCACGCTAAGCAAAAGCCGTTTACGGCGAATACATTTGAGCAAATATCGCATCGCGTCACGAAAGCTCATCACATCAGGCCCACCAAGTTCATAAATCTGGCCTGCGGTTTTGTCATTTTTCAGCGCATTGATCACCGCATCCGCGACATCACCAACATATACCGGCTGAATTCGATTACTGCCACCACCGATCACAGGTATGGCAGGCGCGGTCATTGCCATGCCAGCAAACCGATTGAAAAACCCATCACCTGCCCCAAAGACCAGCGACGGGCGCAAAATTGTTGCGCTCGGCCATGCGGCCAGCAATCCCGCCTCGCCCTTGGCTTTGGTTCTGGCATAGCGGCTCTTTGATTGGGCATCCGCACCAATGGCGGAGAGCTGCACCATGCGGAGAGCTGAATTGGCCAAGAATGCATTTTCAGCCAGCATCTGACCAATCGCAGCAGGTAGTTCAGCTTGCAGGGCTGAAAATTTTTGCTTGCCGGTTTCGGCAAGAATACCAACCGTATTCACCACAGCATCAGATTGATCAATGACTTGCCGCAAGATCGCATCATCGTTGGCTTGACCAGAGACAAGAGTGATCTGGCCAGGTGCCCCCATCGGACGCAAAAACTTGGCGCGGTCAGCGTTACGGGTAAGGACAATGATACGAGCACCAGCGCGCGCTAGCCTTTCCACGACCTGCCGCCCAATAAAACCGCTTCCACCAATAACTGTGACTGTGCTGTTTTTTAATTTCACCTTACGACCCCTGTTTC
>NZIT01000046.1 GCA_002691725.1 SAR116 cluster bacterium
GGCTCAATTAGCAGCGCAAGGTGAAGAATCGCTGTCAGGGTATCAAATCTCGCGGCTTGAACATGGCTTGCAATCAGCAACCATCGAACCGACCCAGCGCATACGGTAAGCCTTGCCATAAGCGCCTTCTTTGCCTGCAAGCACTTGCCGCATCCATTCCTGAACAGGCGAAAACCAATGCTCGGCATAGGCCGCATTAATCGCGTATTCTTTTGTTTGCGTGGGGATAGAGACAGCGCCGCCAACAGCAACAAAGTTGTTTTTTCGGTCATCCAAAATAAAACATTGCGGGGCTTCATCGCTGGTGAAAGCAAGAATCAAAGTTGTTTGCGGCCCATAAACAAAAAATCCAGCGGCCAGCTGATCGCGTCCGGCACAGGCGATAGGGGCATCTTGTCGCGGCATTAATGAAAAAATCGTCCCGACGCTGACATTCACCGCGATATTGGATGAGCCATCAAGTGGATCGATTGCCACCATCACCTGCCCATCCTGACCTGTGGCGATAGGCTCATCTTGTTCTTCGGATAGAATATGTGATGCCGCCGTATGCTTGAGATGATTGATGATGATGTCTTCAGCCAGTACATCGAGCGTCTTTTGCTCATCGCCATCACTATTTTCAGCACCTGTTTCGGCGCCAAGATCATATTCAATCCCGCTCAAACGAATTGTGCTTGAAATTTCCATAGCAGCATTTGCCAGTTGGCTAATAATGCCGCCAATATCCTCACCAATGCGGCCATCCGCCAGACGGTTTTTAATATAATCCTCTAATGTCATCGGGCTTTTTGTCACTTATCCTTTAATAATATGCAATGTGAAATATACGATCCGCATATGTTACTTTTGATCAGCGCATAAGATATCATGATGATATCGGAAAGATCAGTGTTGGCTAGGCGGCAGACCAACAACAACACCCGGTTTAAGATGATCAGCATGCCATGCTTTTCTGCCAAATACATCATAAACCATAGGGGCAAAATGGTCTAAATCCTGCATCGCATAATTCGGGTCAAATGACATCTGATCCCAGCGTTCACAAAAATCAGCGCAGCTTTGCCAATAGGGATTATCTTTGAACTGATCACGCTCATCTGGATTCCAGTCATAATGATGGCCATAATATTTCATCTGAAATATACCATGTTTTTCAACCACCCATGACACTTCTTCCCGCACAAAAGGGCGGATAATTTCTGCCGCCATACGGTCGTGATTTTGTGGCGATAAGCCATCACCAATATCATGAATAAGCGCGGCAACGATCCAGTCAATATCAGCCCCGTCACGTTCTGCCCGTGTTGCTGATTGCAAGCCATGTTCAAGCCGCGAGATTTGATACCCTGACAGCGATTCTTCACCTTGCGCTGCTAATTGAGCCAGTATCCGTTTTGGGGTACCGTTAAGGTAATCCGCCTCTAGCTCATGCAGAAGCTGATAATCTTCGTATGTTCCTTCATCCATCCGCGTAAATGAAACTTGATCTGATCTATTCATTTTTCATCTCCACATTGCTTCTGTAAAAAAGGTATAGATAAGAATCCGCGATGGCAATATCTAAACGTCTTTACAACTGCGCTATCACATCATTATATTATCGTACCTCTTTACAAACAGAATAAGACATCATGAGCAAAATTACAGATTATTTGAATTCCATTGGGATCACCAATGTCGTTGAGGTTTTACATAACCCTGCTTACGACACCCTTTACGCGGAAGAAACCAACCCTGAGCTTGCTGGCTATGAGCGCGGCGTTGTATCAGAGCTAGGGGCTGTTAATGTTCTGACTGGTGAATACACAGGGCGCTCGCCAAAAGATAAGTATATCACCATGGATGATAGCACGCGCGACACATTTTGGTGGAATGGTGAGATCAAGAATGACAATAAACCCATCACACCGGATGTCTGGACAGAGCTTAAGCAAGCCGCCACCGATCAGCTATCGGGTAAGCGGCTTTTTGTTATTGATGCCTTTTGCGGCGCTAGCGAGGACACGAGACTAAGTGTCCGTTTCGTCATGGAAGTGGCGTGGCAGGCGCATTTCGTCAAAAATATGTTTATCCGCCCTAATGCCGATGAGCTTGCCGCCTTCACACCCGATTTTGTCGTTGTTAATGCATCTAAAACAGGGTTTGCCGATTACGCTAAACATGGCCTTAACTCTGAAACTTTCATTGCCTTCAACCTGACCGAAAATATGCAAATTATTGGCGGTAGCTGGTATGGCGGTGAGATGAAAAAAGGCATGTTTTCGCTGATGAATTATCTCCTGCCACGGCGCGGCATTGCCTCCATGCATTGCTCTGCCAATATGGGGCATGGCGGTGATACAGCATTGTTTTTCGGGCTTTCCGGAACAGGTAAGACAACGCTATCAGCTGATCCAGATCGCTTGCTAATCGGTGATGACGAACATGGCTGGGATGATCATGGGATTTTCAATTTTGAAGGTGGCTGTTATGCAAAAACCATCAATCTTGACCCCGAAAAAGAGCCTGATATTTATGCCGCGGTCAAACGCGATGCCTTGCTTGAGAATGTTGTTGTTAGCGATGATGGCAAGATAGATTTTGATGATGACGCCTTGACCAGTAATGGCCGTGTATCCTATCCGATTGAACATATTACCAACCGTGTCCAGCCCGTATCCAAGGGCGATCATCCTAAACGTGTTATTTTCCTGACCGCCGATGCTTTTGGTGTTTTCCCGCCAGTTAGCGTTTTGAGCCATGAGCAAATGCAATATCATTTCCTGTCTGGTTTTACAGCAAAAATGGCTGGAACAGAACGCGGTCTAACCACATCAGCGCCAACCTTTTCGGCATGTTTTGGTGCCGCTTTCCTAAGCCTTCATCCGACCGTTTATGCTGAGGTGCTGAATAAGCGCATGATTGATGCTGGCGCCCAGGCCTATCTGATCAACACTGGCTGGAACGGCAAGTCTGAGCGCATATCTTTAAAAGACACACGCGCCATTATCAAAGCCGTGCTGGAAGGCGCGCTTGATGGCGAAAGCACAACGAGCCTACCTATTTTCAATCTTGCTATGCCGCAGCATGTGCCGGGTGTTGATACATCTATTCTTGATCCACGCAACAGTTATGATGATGTTGAGCAGTGGCAAGACAAAGCCAATGATCTGGCCAAATTGTTTATCAGTAATTTTGAAAAGTTCACGAACACGCCAGCAGGTTCAGCCCTCGTCGCGGCAGGCCCTGTTATCAGCACATAATCATCAGGCTTGAGGCTGTTTATTTAGAAAACCCCTGATTGCAGTAGCATTATTTGGCTAGATCGCCAGTAATGCGGCCAGGGATAATTTGTGCCAATTCATCAAAACTTAAACCAACCACAAGATGCGTATGACCAGCAGATGCCCAGACACGATCAAAGCGTCCTAACGCGCTATCTATCAAAATGGTGATGTCCTCGTTAAGCCCTATGGGTGACACCGCGCCGATAGAATATCCAGTCACCTCTTTGACATAATTAGCATCCGGCCGTTTTGGCTTGCCGTCAATAGCGGCAAGATCAGATAGCGCTTCAACAATACATTGGCGATCACCGCTGACTAAAGCCGCAATCGTCCAGATTTTACCTGTCGCGATCTCATCAATCGTAAAGATCAGGGTTTTGACGATTGCGCCGACTTCAACGCCTATAGCAGCAGCAGCTTCCATGGCACTGCGTGACGTCTCAGTAAGCTGAAGCAAGCGGTCTTCTAACCCTGCTTCAGCTATACACGCGCGGACATGTCTGGTCGCTTTGGTATTAACGTCATCCATCATTGATCGCCTGAATTAGCCGCCTGAATTAGTTACGTTGATCCACCGCCACTGCAAGCATACATAGTATCTCAAACATCATTGAAACGCCTACCCAAGCGGTATTGCCGCTTTCATCAAATGGCGGTGATACCTCAACCAAATCTGCCCCGATCAAGTTAAGGCCTTTCAGTTGACGAACAAGCAGCTGCGCTTCTCTGGTTGTAAATCCGCCAATCTCAGGAGTCCCTGTTCCAGGGGCAAAGGCGGGATCAATGCAGTCAATATCAAAGCTGACATAGGTTGGCTGATCACCAACAATGGATCGTGCCTGCTTCATCACATCAGCAATAGTTTGATCAGCAAACTCATCCATAGTGATGATGGTAACGCCATTAGCACGCCCCCATTCGATGTCCTCGCCGTCATACATCGTGCCGCGAATACCAATTTGAACAACCCGTTTCGGGTCAAGCAAGCCTTCTTCTATCGCGCGTCTGAACGGCGTTCCATGCGTATATTTGAAGCCATCAAAATAGCTGTCAAACAAATCGGTATGGGCATCAAAATGGATCATGCCAACAGGCGCATCACTGGCGATACCGCGAAGCACTGGCAAGGATACCAAATGATCACCACCTGCCGTCATTGGCGTGATACCGCGTGATTTAACGTCTTTATAAAACGCCGTCACCCGTTCCATCGTATCGTTCAGATCAGCCGGATTAATCGGACAGTCACCCATATCCGCGCAATTCACCATTTTGAAAGGTGAGATATGTGAGACCGGATGCGTTGCTCTGATCATGGTAGACAGATCACGCAACTGCCGAGGGCCATGCCGCGCACCCGGACGATTAGTCGTGCCGCCATCCCATGGCACACCAACAATACCAATATCAACATCACCAATGCGGTCGTGACTATCCTCAACAACAGGCAGGCGCATGAAACTAGGCACACCAGCAAATCGCGGCAAAACAGCGCCTGATACAGGCTCAAAAAAAGGATCGTTTTTCATCATTTCCCTCTATTCATCCAATGCTATATAAGTTGCTTTGACATCGCTATAACCTTCCAGAGCAAATAGCGATGATTCTCGACCAAAACCAGACCCTTTGACACCACCAAATGGCAGATCAGGCGGGATCAGGTTATAAGTATTCACCCAGACATTTCCTGCATCAAGGCGGTCAGCCATGCGATGCGCGCGTGCCAGATCGCGTGTTACCAATCCAGCCCCCAATCCATAAGGCGTAGCATTGGCACGGCTTATCACCTCATCTTCGTCATCAAAGACCAGGACGCTCATCACCGGGCCAAAAATCTCATCCCTGACGACGGTCATATCATCCTGACATTCTGTCAATATTGTTGGCTCAACAAAATAGCCATTTTCAAAGCCTTGCGGCCGAACTCTTTGCCCGCCAACAGCACATTTAGCGCCTTCCTCAAGGCCTTTGGCAATCATGCCCATGACTTTGCCCAAATGATCCTCAGAAATCAGCGCCCCAATATCAACATCATCAGCCATGGGATCACCGACTTTAAGCGCGGCGGTTTTTTTAACCATTCGCGCGATTAACTCCTTAGCGATTGAACGGTGAACAAAAACTCTGGTCGCGTTGGAGCAGACCTCGCCAGCCGTATAAAAATTAGCCGCCATCGCCAATTCAACCGCCTTATCAAGATCAGCATCGGCGCAGATAATCAATGGCGCTTTGCCGCCCAGCTCAAGCGTCACCCGCTTTAAGGTATCGGCTGATTGCTTCATAATAATGCGGCCAGTATCAACGCCGCCAGTCAAAGACACTTTTGCAATGCCGGGATGCGCGCAAATCGCCTGCCCCATCCGATAGTCACCATGAATAATATTCATCAAGCCTTTCGGCAGCCCTGCATCTTCCATGATGGCGGCAATACGCATTGATACAAGCGGTGTCATTTCAGACGGCTTGAGAATGAAAGCATTGCCCATCGCCAGCGCTGGCGCCGATTTCCAGAGCGCAATCTGCGCCGGATAATTCCATGCCCCAATGCCTGCACATCCCCCCAGCGGAACCCGCCGCGAATAGCCGATAGCCCCCGGCCATTGGTGCTGAACGCCTGTATAGGTCATGATCGCCGCACCAAAATATTCAAGCGCATCAGGCCCTGATGGAACATCACCGCTCGCCGCTTCAGCATAGACTTTACCAACATCCTGGACTTCTAGTCGGGACAGCTCATCATTGGCATCACGCAAGGCATGCGCCGCCCTGATCATGATCTGGCCACGCTCCTGAATGGATTGCGCTGCCCATAGTTTCTGGGCTTCACTCGCCTTGGCAACCGCTTCATCAAGCATCTCAGTTGAGGCACATGATACTTTAGCAATAACCTCACCTGTGGCTGGATAATGCTTATCAATATAGCTTCCATTGCCATCGACCAATGATCCGGCAATATGATTTTTGATAATATTCGTCATTGTTACTTGATCCTCTAAATGCATTCACGATACCATAAGTTTCTATATAAGAAAGGCATAAGATGACAAATCTATCAATCCTCCGCCACCATTGTTTTGCTGATCATATCGTCCCTCTCGGTCACCCGGAACGTCCTGATCGTATCAAGGTGATCAATGCCATGCTTGATGATGATTTTGCCGATATTCCGCAATCAGAATGCCCGTTAGCAGAAACTGAGCATTTGCGGCTAGTCCATAGCGCTGCATATATTGATGCAATTGTGGCGGCCGCACCAAGCGACGGCATGATCAGTTTGGATGGCGACACGCATATGTCAGAAGGCTCTCTTAATGCCGCATTGGCAGGGGCTGGCGGGGCAGTCGAAGCCACACAGCAGGTACTGACTGGCGGTAACGATATTGAGCGCGTCTTTGTTGCCTCACGCCCACCGGGGCATCACGCTGAACCTGAACAGGCCATGGGGTTTTGTTTGTTCTCAAACGCTGCGATTGCCGCTAAATATGCCATTGATACGCATGGGCTTGATCGGGTCGCGGTGGTTGATTTTGATGTCCATCATGGCAACGGCACGCAAGCCGCGTTCTGGTCTGACAGCCATTGCGTCTTTGCCTCAAGCCACCAGATGCCGCTATACCCCGGAACTGGCGCGAAAAGTGAGACTGGCGTTGGCAATATTTTTAATGCCCCTATCGACCCCGGCACCGATGGCGCGGCTATCACGCAAATCTGGCGTGATCATTTATTGCCGCAAGTGGCGGCTATGGCGCCTCAATTAATCATTATCTCGGCAGGCTTTGATGCGCATGAAAATGACCCACTTGGCGGCTTGCGGATGCAGGATGTCGATTTTGGCAATATCACCACCATGATCAGAGACCTTGCCGATCAACATGCTGACGGGCGTATCGTTTCTATCCTCGAAGGCGGTTATGATCTGGATGGATTACGGACATCGGCGGCCGCGCATCTAAACGCTCTGCGCTAGAGCAATGCCAGCATTATTACAATCCTTTTAGCGTTCAAGCGCGAGCCTCACGCCTAGCGCGATAAGTAGTCAAACATGAGAGGGTATCCTTCGTTATGCCCCCAAACTCACCGCTTCATGGTTAGGCTGATGGCGATAGCGGCAATAATTAGCCCTATTATGCCAGCCATGGTTAGGGTTTCCGCGAATAACAGCCAAGCCATTACCATGGTAACAGGCGGCGATAAATAAATCAGGCTTGCCACCTTGGCCGCAGGAATACGCCGCAGAAGCAAAAACATCAACCCATATGCCGCCACAGAAACAATGACCGCAAGCCAGATAATCGCAAAAATTAATTCCCCATTCCATGTCGCTTGAAAGCCTTCAAAGCCGAAAGCCATCGGCATCAAAATGATCAGCGAGGCAACACTATGCCAAAAAGTCACAAGCATAAGCGACGCTTGATTATCGCCTTGATTAGTGGCTTTACGGTCGATCAGCGAGGCAATGCTAATGGCAATAACTGAAATAAATGGCAGAAGATAAGCGATAGGCGCGCCGCCAAGCGCAATGCCATCACCAATGACAATCCCAACCGCCAGCAATCCAAGGGCAAGCCCGCCCCATTCACGCGGTGAGACAGCCTCCCCTGTCATGCGCGCAGACAGCGCCCCCGTTAAGATCGGTTGAAGCGCCGTGATAAATGCCGTCAGCCCAGCCGACAGCCCAAGATTAATCGCCCCCAAGACAGCCGACAACCAGACCGCATGCGCCATTCCGCCAACAATGAGATGCCTGATGAGGACGCGCGGCGGGATCGCCTGCCATTTTCGCAGCACCGAAACCAACACAGCCAACAGCAAGACGACAAGCAGATATCGCCAAAATAAGATGGTAAATGGCCCTGCATAGGCAAGCCCATATTTTGCGCCAACAAATCCTGAACTCCAAACAACAACAAAAAGACCACTAAGGATTATGTTTGATTTCAACCCCATAACAGCCGCGCTGCGCGATGGGTTTGAATGATGCCATTGCTTGCGGCATCAATTTCATGGGTTTTGATTGTCTTATCCGCCTTTTTAGTTAGCTTATAGCCAACCATACGCCGCTTATCCACTCAACCCAAGCCTTTTTAATGTATCTTCCGATACTAAGTGCCACGTCTGATCCCAAGTCTGATCCCAAGTCTGATCTGAAGCCAGGGGCAGATCATGACTCAATCATCAGCAAGCCAGTCAGCCATGACAGCATCATTATGCTCCCCACATTGGGGCGGCGCGTGGCGATAGCTCACCGGCGTTTCAGACATTTTGATAGGATTACCGATTAACCGAACTTCCCCCTCACCAGCCAGATCATAAGGCATATGAACGACCATATCCCGCGCCTTCACCTGATCAGATGAAAATACCTCATCAAGGCTATGCACAGGGCCGCCGGGAACGCCAGCCGCCTCCATTGCCGCCAGCAATTCGGCTTTCTGCCTTTGGCCAATGGCTTCACTCAAGATCGGGATTAGTATCTGCCGATGCTCTACCCTCGCAGGGTTGGTTGTGAAACGCGCATCTTCGGATAATTCTCCCAGACCAAGAATATCGGCAAAACGGGCAAATTGCTGATCATTACCAATCGAGGCAATGATATGCCCATCAGCAACGGCAAAGACTTGATACGGCACAATATTAGGATGCGCGTTGCCATAACGCGCTGGCACCTGACCATTGAGCAGGTAATTCGCCCCTTGATTGACCAGCCATGACACTTGGCTATCAACCAAGGCTATATCAATATACTGCCCCCTACCGCTGCTGTGACGGTGATGAAGTGCCGCCAAAATGCCGGTGATGGCATGCATCCCGCACATCACATCAACAATCGCTACCCCGACCTTATAGGGCTCACCTTCAGGGGGGCCAGTCAGCGACATAATGCCAGCATAGCCTTGCACCATCGCATCATATCCAGCGCGGCCAGCATTAGGGCCTGTCTGACCAAAGCCCGTGATAGAACAGTAAATCAAGCGCGGATTAATCGCGCGCAGAGTATCATAATCAAGGCCATATTTTTTCAGACCGCCGACTTTGAAGTTTTCAATAACAATATCGGCTTTAGCGGCTAATTGCCTCACCAGATCAGCGCCTTCAGTAGTCGTGATATCAACCGCCATGGAACGCTTATTGCGATTTGCGGACAGGTAATAGCCGCTTTCAGATGTGTTATCGCCTTGCTTATCCTTGACATAGGGCGGCCCCCATGCGCGCGTATCATCACCCTTGCCCGGGCGTTCAATTTTCACCACATCAGCGCCCAGATCACCTAGCATCTGCGTACAGCTAGGGCCTGCCAGGATGCGCGTCAGATCAAGAACTTTAATGCCAGATAATGCGCCTGTCGTCATAATAATATCCTCATCTAAACCAATATTTGACTATGACCAGCCTGCCGGGAAATCGCAAGTCATAGCCGTTATAATGCTGGCAAAATATCATATCTTGTCAGAGCAGCATTTTGATATAGATTAAAATTATGATGAAAACAGAACCCTGCAAAATGAAAAAATTACTGCGTGCGCTTAGTCTAGCCATTGCTGTCTTTATCAGCGTGGCGATGAGCCCATTTTCCGCATACTCGGCATCAGTATCGAGCCAAAATGATACAACGCTTCAGCAATTATTCGATGAGCTAGAGACCGCAAATGATATTACCAGCGCTAATAATACGGCCCTCAAGATTTGGAATCGCTGGATGTCAACAAGCGGCGATGATGCGACAGATGAGTTGATGGAGCGTGGCGTTTATTTTATGCAAACTGGCAATTTGCCGCTAG
Organism: SAR116 cluster bacterium; assembly: GCA_002691725.1. Lineage (GTDB taxonomy): Bacteria > Pseudomonadota > Alphaproteobacteria > Puniceispirillales > UBA1172 > UBA12202. The sequence goes on from NZIT01000046.1 coordinate 10,049, forward strand.
CTGAAGATGTGTTTAGCAACATTATTTCATCACATGGCAACTATGCGGAGGCATGGAATAAACGCGCGACTGTCAGATTTATGCGCGGAAACTGGTCAGGATCAGAAGCTGATATTGCCGAAGTGCTGGCATTAGAGCCAAAGCATTTTGGGGCGATGTCAGGGCTGGCCATGATACGTCTGCACCAGGGAGATTATTCGACCGCGCTTAGCATCTATGAAAAAGTGTTGGAAATTCATCCCTTTAGCCCAGATGCCATTACCTATATTCCAAAATTGAAAGACATGCTGAAAGGCACAGCGCTTTAATATTAAGAGCTATTGCTTGCCGCCATGCTGTTCTGACCACGTTGCAGGATCATTGAGAAATGCCTCAATCGTCTTAATCTGTTTTGATGAAAGCATGCCTTTTTCTGCCGCAACATCCAGAACATCTCGCCATGTCGTGAGATAATGAAGGGTGATCCCTGCATCAGCCAGGATTTGCCGCGCCGCCGGAAAAATATCATAAAAGAAAATCACAAAACAATGCTCAACCTTAGCATCAGCCTCACGCAAGGCATCAACAAAACTGATCTTGCTGCCGCCATCAGTCGCAAGGTCTTCGACCAATAACACCCTATCACCTTTATTCAGATGGCCTTCAATGCGAGCATCACGGCCAAAACCCTTGGGCTTTTTCCGCACATATTGCATGGGCAGGCCTAGCCGTTCAGCAAACCACGCAGCAAACGGAATACCTGCTGTTTCCCCGCCAGCAATAGCGTCAAACGCCTCAAACCCAGCATCACGCATAA